>DASYKO010000037.1:0-6789 GCA_035995285.1 Hyphomonadaceae bacterium
CGTCCGTTGTCGATCCTGCGACGGAACAAACAATGTCTATCTTTGAACCCGTCCGGCCTGCGGCCGGAGGGTTCCGTAAGGTACGAGGGGCGGGATGTCCTCAGAGGGGGATAGCACACTTAGCGACAAGGCTCAGCGCGAAGCTGACCGTGCAGCGTTTGCGCAGAGCGCGCTGCTCCACAACGGCAAGCGCATAGAGACGGCGGAAGACGCGGCAGGCTTCCTCGGCCAGCCGATGGGCAAGTTCATGTACATGCTCTACCGCGCGCCGGAGGAAGAGCGGTACACGGCCTTCGAAATCCCCAAACGCACCGGCGGCATGCGTCAGATCCATTCGCCCAATGGCGCGATCCGCGAGGCGCAGACGGCTTTGGCCCCGCACCTGCTGGCGCTCTACAATGCGCATCCGGGGGTGCACGGGTTCCTGAAAGAGCGCTCGATCCTCACCAATGCCAAGCAGCACACCGGCCAGCGGCTGGTGTTCAATGTCGACCTGCAGGACTTCTTCCCAAGCATCAATTTCGGCCGGGTCCGTGGCCTCTTCATGTCGCCGCCCTTCAACCTGGGCGCCGCGGCTGCCACTGTGTTCGCGCAGCTGTGCACGCATCGCAACGGCCTGCCGCAGGGCGCGCCGACATCGCCTCATCTTTCGAACTTCATCGCAGCAGACTTGGACCGGCGGCTCTCCCGCCTCGCCCGCGAGAATGGCGCGCGCTACACGCGCTATGCCGACGACATCACCTTCTCCTGCAACCACGCCACCATGCCGCCGCAGCTGGCCGCCTTCGCGCAGGAGGGCGAGACGCAGACCGTACAGGTGGGAGAAGCGCTGCAGCGGGCGATCAATGCGGCCGGCTTCTCGGTGAACGTCGCCAAGGTGCGGCTGCAGAAACGGCATCAGCGGCAGAGCGTGACCGGGCTCAATGTAAACGAGAAGGCGAACGTCTCGCGCCTGCGCGTTCGACGGCTGCGCGCCATGCTGCACGCGTGGGAGAAGTTCGGGATCGACAAGGCGGCCCTCCACCATTTCATCCATCACCGTGGGATGACGCGCCTGCCGAAGGAGTCGGGCCGGGCCTATCGCAACGTCGTCTATGGCCAGCTCTCCTTTCTCAAGATGGTGCGGGGGCCGGAGGATCCGGTGTTCCTCAATCTCGCGGCGAAGGTGCTGCACCTCGATCCCAACCCGTCGCGCTTCCTGCGGCAGATGGTGTTTGGGGCGGATGATTTCGACGTCTTCATCAGCCACGCCAGCGAGGACAAGGATGAGATCGCGCGGCCGATCTTCGAGGCATGCCAGAAGCTCGGCCTCAAATGCTTCCTTGATGAAGCGCACATCGGTTGGGGGCAGAGCTTCACGCAAAAGATCAACACCGCACTGGGCTCTGCCCGCACCGTGCTCGCGATTGTCTCACCTGTTTCCGTCACCAAGGAGTGGCCGGTCATCGAGGTGAACACTGCCCTCTCTCTGGAAGTAAGCGGGCAGAAGAAGGTCGTGCCGCTCATCGTCGGCAAGCCGGACATGACCAGACTGCCGCTGATCAACGGCAAGAACGCGATGTTCTGGTCGGGCGATGCCATGGCCGTGGCCAGACGCGTGAAGGCGGCTGTCGGAGGCCCTGCGCCGCAAAGGCCGGCGGGGGCTCCGCCGGGTCCGTGGTCGAAGCCGCAGCGGCCGGAGAGTTCGAACACCGCGTTCGCTCAGCCGGGCGAGACCGTCGGCGCTGATAACGGCCTGCCCTACTGGATGAAGCGGGCCGAGCCTTCGGAGCGCCCGAAGAAGCGCACGCTGCTGGATATCATGCTGGGGCGTAAGCCGGGCGCCTGACGTAAGATACGCTCCTAGGCGAACGCCCTCGGCCGCCTTCGCACGAAATTTTGTAAGCGGAACCCGCTTTCCCAGCCATTGCGCGTGCAATCAGCACGGGCCTAGTGTCCCCGCGTCACGGCGATATCGCCGGACATCTCGGGGAGAGAGACATGAAATCCATGATCGCGATCAAGGCGGCAGGCGGGGCGGCAATGCTTGCCCTCGCCCTCGGCATGACCGGCTGCGCCGGCATGGGCGAGAGCTCCAGCGCATCGGTCAGCGACGCGCAGACCAAGCCGATCACCAGGGGCCAGAAGATCGTGATGGCCACACACTCGTTCAACGTCTTCATCTCCACCGACCCGGACCGTGCAGCCCCGACCCGCACGCAGGCCGTGGTTCCCGGCGGCGCGGCTGCGCCAACGCCGGCGGCAGGCGCGCCCGCGCAGCGCCAGGATCCCTGCAATGCCGCATCCCGCGCCACGGCCGGCGCGCCGACGGGTACGCCGCTGCTGACCAAGCTTTCCAACGAGGCTGGCCTCACCGGTCAGGAATTCCTGGCCGTGCAGATGATCGGCGGCTCGACCCCGATGCAGCACTGGGACCAGTGCGGGGGCGATGAGAGCAAGAACATCGCCAAGGCCGCCCTGATAGCCGGCGGCGACAAGGTCGACGTCTTCACCATGTCGCCCAACGCCAAGATGCCGGAGCCGGGCATCGACAATTTCGGCGACTTCGTCATCGCCCACAACAAGAATGCGCGCATGATGGTGCAGTCGTCCTGGTCGGCTTATGACGGCCATGGCTCAACGCCGAGTGTCGGCGGCACGGGCGGCGGCGACTTCAAGAACGCGGACCGCGACAACGAGAAGCTCGAAACGGTGAAGGGCTGGCTCGCCACAGAGAAATCGCCGGAAGGTTACCTGCCGAAGCTGCGCGCGCAGCTGGAAGGCATCGACAAGCGCGCCGGCCACCAGATCACTTACGTGGTCCCGTCCTCGACCGCGGTCTACACGCTCCGCTCGGCCGTGATCGAAGGGAAAGTCCCCGGCCTCACAAAGCAGTCCGAGATGCACCGCGACCCGATCGGCCACCCGACGACGCCGACGGCGCATCTGGTCGCCTACGTCTGGTACTCGGCGATGTACCGCAAAAGCCCGGTCGGCCTGCAGGCGCTGGTCGACAAGGCTGATGCGACTTCGGCCAAGCGCGAGAAGATGCTGCAGCAGATCGCCTGGAACGCCGTTGTCGGCGAACCGAAATCGGGCGTGAAGGGCAACACGGTTGCGGTCGGGAGCTGAGTCGCTTCTGACTTGAGATTCGAAAGGCCCGGTGGAAACGCCGGGCCTTTTGTTTTGCAGCTGGCAGGTATGGGCGCTGCACATCGCTATTGCCTCTATCCGGGAGCGGGAGACACTGACCGAATGCTCCGCACACTCCTCCCAGCTCTCATCCTTGCCGCCTGCACTACGGCGCAGGCGCAAGAGGCAAAGCCGGTGCAGTGGGACACCGAGGCCGGGCGCGTCACTTACTCTCTCGAAGACGGGCCACTGGGCGTGCTCGATTATCCGGTGCCGTACGGCGACAATGTCGGCCACTTCAACATCAATGGGCTCGCAGGCGAGTTCGGCGGGCCAGGGCCGCTGGAGGGCTGGTGGTCGGAGCCGGATGTCAGCCATGACGACGAAGACGATAATACGCTGGTCTGCCCCTTCCCCATCATCGACAACTACGGGCGCACGACGCGCAACTGGGGCCGGCTGGTGATCACCTTCGCGGAGGACGACTTCCCGTCCGGCTTCACGATTCTGCGCGGGCGGTGCTTCGAAGACCCGAAGGATGTTCTGCGCGGAAAGCTCGTGCGCTAGCTCTTCGGCCACGCCACCGCGCCGGCGATCACCGTCATCCTGGGTTCGACCTTCAGGATCTCCGCTTCCGGGATGGCCATGATGTCGCCGGAGAAGGCGGTGAAGTCGGCGATCTTGCCGGGTTCGATCGTGCCCAGCTCTTTCTCGCGGAAGGACGCAAACGCCGGCCAGAGCGTGAACATCTTGAGGGCTTCCTCGCGCGTGACTTTCTGCTCGGGGTGCCAGTTCTCGCCGGAGTTTCCTTTCAGGTCCTTGCGCGCGACGGCGGCATAGAACTCGATGCGCGGATCGCCCTGCTCCACCGGCGCATCCGACCCGCCCGCGATGATCGAGCCGGAATCCAGCAGGGCGCGCCAGGCATAAGCGCCGGCGAGGCGATCCGGCCCGAGGCGGTCGGGCGCGAAGTAGAGATCGCCGATGGCGTGGCTGGGCTGCATCGACGGAATGATCCCGTCGGCCTTGAAGCGCGGAATGTCGGCCGGGCGCAGGATCTGCGCATGTTCGATGCGCCAGCGCGGATCGCGCTTGGCTTTCTCTTCCGCGGGGACGGTGGCGAACGTCTTCTCCATCCAGTCGAGCACGGTGGCGTTGCCCTTGTCGCCGATGGCGTGGAAGGAGACCTGCACACCCTCGTCATAGGCGCGTTTCAGGATCGCCAGCGTCTCATCCTCCTTGGCGCGCTGCAGGCCGGAGATATCCGGACGGTCGCTGTAGGGCGCCTCGAGCAGCGCGCCGCGGGAACCCAGCGCCCCGTCCATGTAGAGCTTGAGGGCGCGGGTGATCACGAGCCCGCTCACGGTGCGGCCGATGACGCCCTCGCCGAACTTGCCGGGGCCGCCATCCTTGAGGCCGCCTGCATCGACGGCGTTGTAGACGCGCAGCGGCAGCTTGCCGGCATCCGACAGCGCATTGATGTGCGAGATATGGCCGGCCGGAGCGGACATGTTGTGCACGCCCGTCCAGCCGAAGCTGGCATATTTCGCAGCGCCGACTTCGTAGGTCTTGTCGATGGCTTCGGACGTGGGCTCGACTTCGAGGCTGCTAAGCTTGCCCATCGCATTGTCGATCAGCATGCCGGTCGGCAGGCCCTTGGCGTCGACCTCGATGCGGCCGCCATCGGGCTGGCTCGTGGTCTTGCCGTCTATGCCAGCCGCTTTCAGCGCAGCGGTGTTGGCGAGAAGCGCGTGGCCGTCGGCCCGCGTGAGGATGGTGGGGCGATCGCCCGTGACGGCGTCGATATCCTGGCGGGTGGGGAAGCGCTTTTCCGGCCAGTGGGTTTCGATCCAGCCGCGTCCTTGCAGTGTCTGTCCCACGGGCGCGCCTTTTGCCGCATCGCCGACAACCTGCACCAGCTGGGCGATGGAGGCGATCTCGTCGAGGTCGAGCGTCTGCTCGCGCTCGCCGATGCCGTAGAGGTGTGCGTGGGCGTCGGTGAAACCGGGATAGAGGAAGGCGCCCTTGAGGTCGATCAGCTTGGTGGTCGGCTTGCCGGTCTTGACCAGCGCATCCGACTTGCCGACGGCGAGGACCTTGCCGTCCTTGACCGCCACCGCCTCTGCGGTCGGCGCGCCATCGACGCCGGTATAGACCGTGCCGCCATAGTAGATCGCATCGGGCGCAGGCGCCGCGGGCTGGCAGGCAGCGAACGCAAGAACGGCAGTGGCGACAAGAACACGCATCAAGACCCCCGATGTCGGACGAAGCAGACTAGGCGCGGCGCATGGGAAAAGGAAAGGCCAGATCAGTCCCGCAGGCTGGCGCGGGCGTCGTTGCACTCTTCGCACTCATCCTCCGCCGGATGAAGGAAGATCAGCGGATCACGGCTCAGCTCTTCGAGGACGACGCTGACGATATCGCGCGAGCGGGCGAGGCGGGCGTGGGCGGCGCCGACCCTGCCCTCGCGCTGCAGACCCTGCGAGGCAAGCCAGTAGTCCGCTAGTTCGAAACGCTGGCAGCAATGGTCGTTCTCGCCATAGTCGATGCGCTTGTGCGCGCCGTTTTCGAGAATGGTGAGGTGCTTGGGCCTGCGATAAGGTGCCCCGCCCATGAGTTCCGCAAGGTGGATGGTCGTGTCGGCGTCGTGCAGGCAGCCGATCAGCAGCACCTGTCCATCGAGTTCGTGCACGCGGCCGACAGGGCTCGCTTCGCCATGGGGCGGCAGGGGCAGAGGGTCTGCAAGAATGCGTGTCGCATGGGGGCCGATAGCGGCGCCGGCGAAATGATGCGGGGCCCGCTTCACACCCGGCTGGCGCCAGAAGGTATCCGCTGTGACGCCGAGGGCCGGATCGGCCGGAGAGGTTGAAGGATCGAACGGCGTATCGTCATCGCCCGACCAGGAAGGCATCACCAGCGTGCCGTCAGGCCCTACCGCCTCGCGCAGGGCGGCGATGAGGCCAAGGGGACCGTTTTCGACCAGACCGAGCGCACGGAAGCCGACATGGGTGAGCAGCACCCCGCCCGGCTCCACGCCAAGCGTACGCAGGTCGGAGACCAGGGATGCGATGCTCGCGGCCATTCACTGCCCCTCAGCGGAGAGGAGCGTAAGGCGAGCCGACTTTGCTTGAAAGCGGTTTTGGTCTTGAAAGCGGTTGGGCGGCGGAAGCGGTTTAGGCTGCCGCTGCGGCTTTCTTGGCGATCTCGCGCTTGACCTTCAGCATCTTGGGCGAGAGTTCGTCGTCCTTGGCCTTAGCGAGGAAGCTGTCGAGCCCGCCGCGCTTGTCGATCGAGCGCAGGGCGTAGGCCGTGATGCGGGCGGCAAAGGAACGGCCCAGAGCGTCCGAATGGACGTGCACATCCACCAGGTTCGGCAGGTAGCGCCGCTTGGTCTTGATGTTGGAGTGGCTGACCGTGTGGCCGACCATGGGCTTCTTGCCGGTGAGTTCACAAACGCGGGACATGGCCAATCCTGAAGTCAGGCGCAGAAAAAGCCCGCATTTCCGGGAATTTCTGGCGGTCTTGAAAGCGAAGGCGGGTGGATAAGGGGGCGGGGCTTCCCTGTCAAGAAGAAGGGGTTGGGCTGTCAAGCTGAAGGCCCGGAGGCGCCCTGGCCGCTTCTGTCTCCTTCTTAACTCCACCCACACGGGAGATCGCCGAGAATCCGCCACTTTCCGC
>DASYKO010000038.1:0-6956 GCA_035995285.1 Hyphomonadaceae bacterium
GCAGCCTCTTAGCGGGCTTTCAAGACACCAACCCGCCCTAAACCTCAAGCGGCTGACTGTGCCGGTTTCAAGGCACTCCCGGCCATTGCTTGGCAATATCCTGCCAGGAGATAACCAGCGCAAAGAGGCCAAGACATGCAAGGCCGATTGTCAGTCCGACTCTTTGCACTTTTTCAGGGACTTCCCGTCCTGAAATCGCCTCTACGGCGCACATGACGACCGCCCCGCCGTCCAGCACGGGAATCGGCAGCAAATTGAAGAATCCCACGCCGATCGACAGCAGCGCCACGAGCTGGATCAAGGTTGCAGCCAGCCCCGTCCAGCGTTCCAGCAGGGGCACCCCCTCCTGCTTGAGGTGGAGGTCGGTAATATTGTCAGTGAGGGTCGCGATTCCGATCGGGCCGGAGAGCTTGTCGAGCCCGTCCATGCCCGTGACAAGGCGCCGCATAACGTTAAGCGTTGCGCCAAGCGCATCGCCTGTGGCCGAAAAGCCATAGCCGACAGCTTCGACGGGGTTGAGGCGGCGAATGCCGGAGTCGCGCTCTGCAAGCTCAAGTCCGACCTTGCCGACCTTCTCTTTGACCTTGAGCACCTTGTTGTACGATTCTTCCTCGCGCGGCGTGGCGGTGAGGATGATGCTTTCGCCATTGCGAAGAACGTTGAAGCGGACGGACTCGCCTGCGCTGAGCTGAGTGGCGCGCAGGACATCCGTGCTTGATTCGACCTTGCGGCCGCCGGCCTCGATGATGACGTCGCCGCTCTTGAAGCCTGCCCCCTCGCCAATGCTTCCGGGAACGACGGAATTGATTGCGACTTCCTTGGCCTCTGAAATGCCGAAGACGAGGCCGATGCCGGCGAAGACGACGATGGCGAAGACAAAGTTGGCGAACGGCCCGCCCAGGGAGATGGCCATGCGCTTCAGGGGCCCGAGCTCCGGATAGGCCTTGCCCACCAGATGAACCTCATGCGCCGGCTCGGCCTTCGCATGCTCCCTGGTCATGACAGGCGCGCCGCCGGCGGAGACGACCGCCTCGACCAGATCGCCATCCTGCTTGTTCTGGTCAGCAGCCGCGCGCGTATCGGTCGGCGCCTGGATCTCGCCCACGAATTTCACGAAGCCGCCAAGCGGCAGCCAGTTGATCCGCCAGCGCGTCCCGCGCTTGTCGCGGATCTCGACGATCGGCCTTCCGAAGCCGACGGCGAAGGACTCGGCGGCTGCATTGAACATGCGGCCGACCCAGTAATGACCCAGCTCGTGCACCGTGATCACGATCGAGATCACCACGATGAACGGGATGAACGAGCCTATGAAGGAAATCACGTCCATCATCAGCCTGCGCCTCTCACTGGGAAATCTCCGGTCACAGGGTTAAGCCGCAAGCCGCAGTTTTTCGGCGGTGCGGGCACGCACCATCCGATCGATCTCGTATACGCCCTCGAAGCTGTCGGGGGCCGTGGCGACAGAGCCGGCGTTAAGGAACTCGTCGAGCACGTCGCCAACCACCTGCGCAATGGTCAAAAACCCGATCCGTCGCTGCAAGAAGGCAGCCACAGCAATCTCGTTGGCCCCGTTCAGCACGATTGGCGCGCCGCCCCCGGCCACCGCCGCCGCCCGGGCGACTTCCAGTGCAGGGAAACGCTGAGGGTCAGGAGGCAGGAAATCCAGCCTTCCGATCTTGGCGAGATCAAGGCGCTCAAGGCCCGGCAACGGCATCCGGTTCGGCCAGGACAGCGCATAGGAAATGGGGGTGCGCATGTCGGGCATGCCCAACTGCGCCAGGACCGAGCCGTCGTCGTAGGAGACGAGGCTATGGATAATCTGCTGGGGGTGGACCAGCACGTCGATCCGCTCCGGCGGGATGTCGAACAGGTAGGCCGCCTCGATCAGCTCCAGCCCCTTGTTCATCATGGTCGCCGAGTCGACGGAGATCTTGGCGCCCATGTCCCAGTTGGGATGGGCGCAGGCCTGTTCGGGGGTGACCGCGGCCATATCCTTAAGCGAGGTCGAGCGGAAAGGGCCGCCCGAGGCGGTAAGGATAAGCTTCTCGACCCGGTCACGGTGGCCCAGCACCTGGAAGATGGCGTTGTGCTCGCTATCGATCGGCAGGAGATGAGCCCCGGTCCTCTGGGCTTCCCGGCGCAGCAGGGGGCCGGCGCAGACCAGGCTTTCCTTGTTGGCGATGGCGATGCTGGCGCCGTTGCGAACGGCGGCGAGGGTCGACGGCAGGCCTGCGATGCCGACGATGGCGGCGACCACCCGCTCGGCCGGCAGCGTCGCGGCTTCGACCAGCGCATCAGGGCCCGCGGCAGCTTCAACACCGGTATTCGCGAGAAGCGATTTGAGTTCGCCATAGCGCGAGGGATCGGCGATCACCGCCACCTGAGCGCGGGATGCGATTGCCGCCTTGGCCAGGGATTCGACATTCCGGTTCGCAGTCAGCGCCACGACTTCGAACTCCGGCGCGCCTTTCCCGGCGGTCGACACGATGTCCAGCGTAGAGGCGCCAACCGATCCGGTGGCTCCGAGAACCGATACGCGTACGCGATCGCTCATCCTGCACCCGCGGAGCCAAAGCCCGGCGCAAGCGCGGGGAAGAAACGCAACATCAGGGCGACGAACACGGATGCGGCCATGAGAGCGTCGAGGCGATCCAGCACGCCGCCATGGCCCGGGATAATGCCGGACGTGTCTTTGACGCCGTAGAGACGCTTGAAACGGGATTCCAGAAGATCGCCCGCCTGAGCCACAACGGAGACGATCAGGCTGGCCGTCAGCCAGTGCATGAAATCTCCGCCCGCAGCCCGCGCGACGGCGCCGCCGGCGAGCCCTGCGCAGACCAGGGCGCCGATGGCGCCGGTCCATGTCTTGTTGGGGCTGTCCTTGGGCGAGAGCAGCGGGCCGCCAAACCCCCTGCCTGCGAAGTAGGCCGCAATGTCTGTGGCCCAGACGATCGCCAGCAGGGCGATCATGATCATGCGGCCGTCAGCCGGCGCCTCGCGAAGCCAGACGAACGCGCCGAATGGCAGGCTGGTGTAGATAGCCCCGAACGCCATCGAGCTGATCGAGCCCTTGCTGAGCCAGGCTATGCCTGCCGCGACAACCGCCGTCACCAGCGAGACGAGAGCTACGAGATCAACGCCCTGCGGCGCGACATAGACAGCCCCTGCCCCGCCTGCAGCCATGACGACAAGTAGAAGGACGCGGGCCCACTGAACCTCGGTCTGCGACGCCATCCGGGTCCACTCGGCGGACGCCAAGACGGCGCACGCGCCCGTCGCCATGGTGAGGGCGAGGCCGCCAGTCCAGCACGCCCATGCGCCGAGCGGGGCAAGGATAGCGGCCATGACGACGCGAAGGATGATCTCGCGCCCGCCGCTCTTCTTTGCACCCTCAGGCGCCGAGGCCGCCAAATCTTCTGTCGCGACGTCGGTACGCATCGATAGCCTTTTCCAGGCTCTCCTTGTTGAAGTCGGGCCACCACGTATCCATGAACATCAGCTCCGCGTAGGCGCCGCTCCACAGAAGGAAATTCGAAAGCCGCAGCTCGCCGCTGGTGCGGATCACCAGGTCCGGATCGGGCGACTCCGCCGTCCACAACGCCTTGGAGATCATCGCCTCGTCGATCTGGTCCGGCTTGATCTTGCCCTGCTCTACGGCGCGGGCGATCTCTTTCACTGCCGCCACGATCTCACCGCGCCCGCCATAGTTGAAGGCGATGTTGAGGTTAAGGCGCGTGTTGTTCTTCGTGAGCTCGATCGCCTCGTCGATCAATTCGATGATGTCGGGGTTGAGCCCGTCGCGCGAGCCGACGATACGGATGCGGACGCCATCCTTGTGCAGGCGCGCGAGATCGCGCTTCACGAACACCCGGAGGAGATCGAACAGCGCGTCGATCTCCGGCTGTGGCCGGTTCCAGTTCTCTGTCGAGAATGCATAGACGCTTAGGTGCGAGAGGCCGAGGTCGCGGCTGGCTTCCACCGCGCGGCGCAACGCCTCCACGCCTTCCTTGTGCCCCAGGGCGCGCGGAAGGCCGCGGGCTTTCGCCCAGCGGCCATTGCCATCCATGATGATGGCGACGTGACGGGGCGGAGGCCTGAGTGTGGCGACGCCAGCGTCCGCGACGGATGCCTTGGGCTCGCTCACACCTGCATGATCTCTTCGGCTTTGTGCTTCAGCAGGTCGTCGACCATGGCGATGTGCTTGTCCGTCGCCTTCTGAACGTCGTTGGAGCGGGCCTTGACCTGGTCCTCGCTCATTTCGTGAGCCTTTTCGAGGCGTTTCAGCAGGTCCATGCCGTCACGACGCACATTGCGGATCGCGACGCGCGCGCTTTCCGAAAACTGCCCGGCCAGCTTCTGCAGATCCTTGCGCCTCTCCTCGCTGAGCGGCGGGATCGGGATGCGCAGCGTCTGGCCGTCCATGATCGGGTTGAGGCCCAGCGGGGCCTCACGGATCGCCTTGTCGGTCGCGCCGACATTGGCCTTGTCCCAGACGTTGACCGCCAACATACGCGATTCCGGCGCCGAGACCGAGGCTACCTGGTTCAGCGGCGTGGAGGCGCCATAGGCCGTCACGTAGATTGTATCGAGCAGGTGGACCGAAGCGCGTCCGGTGCGCAGGCCGCCGAACTCGGTTTTCAACGAAGCAAGCGCGCCGTCCATGCGCTTCTCCAGAGCCTTGAGGTCGAATGTCTCGGGCATCGTTTCCTCTTTCGTCTTCTACTACCTGCGGCCGCCGATGGTGGTTGACGGGCCTTGCCCGACTAGAACCCTGGCTAGCGCGCCCTTGTCGCGGATGCGGAACACCACGATCGGAATTTTGTTCTCACGGAGCAGGCTGATGGCTGTCGCGTCCATCACCTTCAGCTCCTTCACCAGCACTTCCGTATAATCGAGCACTTCGAACTTCGTGGCCGTCGGCTCCAGCTTCGGGTCGGCCGAATAGACGCCGTCGACCTGTGTGCCCTTGAGCATGGCGTCGCAATTCATTTCGGCAGCGCGCAGCGCGGCGCCCGTGTCGGTCGTGAAGAAGGGATTGCCTGTGCCCGCCGCAAATATCACCACGCGGTTTTTTTCCATGTGCCGGATAGCGCGGCGGCGGACGAAGGGCTCGCAGATCGACATCATCGAGACGCCGGACTGCACGCGCGTCGGCACGCCGATGCCTTCCAGCGCATTCTGCATCACCAGCGCGTTCATGACGGTGGCCAGCATGCCCATGTGGTCGGCCTGGGCGCGCTCCATCCCGGCTTCCACGCCCCACTTGCCGCGCCAGATATTGCCGCCGCCGATGACGAGGCAGATCTGAACGCCAAGGGCGATCGCCGACTTCACTTCCTCGGCGTATTTCACGCAGGCTGGAACATCGATGCCGTAGCCCTGATCCCCCATCAGCGCTTCGCCGGAGATCTTGAGAAGGACGCGCTTGTATTTCAGGGCAGCCTGGTCGGCCATGACGCCATCCTCTGATACGTTTTGGCGGCCCGGAGCCGGAGCCCCAAGACCGCCAAAGTCTACCCGCGAATCCCCGGGGACCGCAAAGCCTTTAGTCTTCTAGGGTCCCAGGCTGGAAACCCGTATTCCGGTCCTAGGATTTCGGCCCGCCCATGGCCGCAATCTCGCCCGCAAAGTCCGACGTGGGCTTTTCGATGCCCTCACCAACCTCGAACTTCACGAAGCCCTTGAGTTTGATCGGCGCCTTGAGCTCGGCGGCATGTTTTTCGATGAACTTGCCGACCGTCGTGTCGGGGTCCATGACGAAAGCCTGCTCGACCAGCACGGATTCCTGATAGAATTTACGGATCCGGCCTTCGACCATCTTCTCGATGACGTTTGCCGGCTTGCCGGATTCGGCCGCTTGGGCGGTCAGGATCTGCTTTTCCTTTTCCACGACCTTCGGGTCGAGGTCAGCCACCGTCGACGCCAGAGGCTTCATGGAGGCGATGTGCATGGCGACCTTGCGGCCCAGATCCGTCAGGCGCGACTTGTCGCCGGACGATTCCAGAGCAACGAGCACGCCGATCTTGCCGAGGCCCTCGCCGGCTGTGTTGTGAATATAGGACGCAACCACGCCTTCGCTGACCGACAGCCCGGCTGCCCGGCGCAGCGTCATGTTCTCACCGATGACGGCGACAAGGCGTTGCAGCATCTCGTTGACGGTGCCCTGGCCATCCGGCGAGGGAGCGTGCGCCACCTTCGTGACGTCGCCATCGTTCTTCAGGGCGACATCCGCGATGCCGCGCACGGCTTTCTGGAAGCCCTCGTTGCGGGCGACGAAGTCGGTTTCGGAGTTCACTTCGACAAGGGCGGCGGAGTTGCCGCTCATCGCGACGCCGATCAGGCCTTCCGCAGCAACGCGGTCAGCCTTCTTGGCGGCCTTGAGAATGCCCTTCTCGCGCAGCCAGTCGGACGCGGCATCGAGGTCGCCGCTGGTTTCGACGAGCGCCTTCTTGGCGTCCATCATGCCGGCGCCAGTCTTGTCGCGCAGCTGCTTCACGAGCGCGGCGGTGATTTCGGCCATTGTATCCTCCTGGACTTGGCTCAGCCTGCAGGACCTTGCGGAGCGGTCTCCCAAGGCCGGTGCAGGCCGGTTCTATCAGATTCCCGGCCCAATACTTCAGACTCGGGCCGGGCGCGCAACAGATGGTGATCCGCTTGCGCGCCCGCCAGAGCTAGGCCTGCACGTCAGCGCCCGCCGTGTTGGCCAGAGCCGGCTCGCGGACGGTCTCGGAAGCGCCCAGATCGGCGCCCGAAGACATCGAGCTTTCCGACAGCCCGTCGAGGACGGCGTCGGCGATCAGGTTGCAGTAGAGCTGGATCGCGCGGGCAGCGTCGTCATTGCCCGGGATCGGGAAATCGACTTCCTGCGGGTCGCAGTTGGTGTCGATGATCGCAACGACCGGGATGCCCAGCTTGCGGGCTTCCTTGACGGCGATCGCTTCCTTGTTGGTGTCGAT
>DASYKO010000039.1:0-5035 GCA_035995285.1 Hyphomonadaceae bacterium
CCACATGCTCCACCGCTTGTGCGGGCCCCCGTCAATTTCTTTGAGTTTTAACCTTGCGGCCGTACTCCCCAGGCGGAGAGCTTAATGCGTTAGCTGCGTCACCAATAAGCATGCTTACTGACAACTAGCTCTCATCGTTTACAGCGTGGACTACCAGGGTATCTAATCCTGTTTGCTCCCCACGCTTTCGCGTCTCAGCGTCACCACAAGTCCAGCGAGTCGCCTTCGCCACTGGTGTTCCTACGAATATCTACGAATTTCACCTCTACACTCGTAATTCCACTCGCCTCTACTTGGGTCCAGATCGCCAGTATCGAAGGCAGTTCCAGAGTTGAGCTCTGGGCTTTCACCCCTGACTAATCGACCCGCCTACGTGCGCTTTACGCCCAGTAATTCCGAACAACGCTAGCCCCCTTCGTATTACCGCGGCTGCTGGCACGAAGTTAGCCGGGGCTTCTTCTTCGGGTACCGTCATTATCGTCCCCGACGAAAGAACTTTACAACCCTAAGGCCTTCATCATTCACGCGGCATGGCTGGATCAGGCTTGCGCCCATTGTCCAAGATTCCCCACTGCTGCCTCCCGTAGGAGTCTGGGCCGTGTCTCAGTCCCAGTGTGGCTGATCATCCTCTCAGACCAGCTATAGATCGTAGGCTTGGTGGTCCATTACACCGCCAACTACCTAATCTAACGCGGGCCGATCCTTCGCCGATAAATCTTTCCCAATACGGCGTATTCGGTATTAAACCCAGTTTCCCGGGACTATTCCGAAGCGAAGGGCACGTTCCCACGCGTTACTCACCCGTCTGCCACTCCCCTTGCGGGGCGTTCGACTTGCATGTGTTAAGCCTGCCGCCAGCGTTCGTTCTGAGCCAGAATCAAACTCTCAAGTTGAGGTTTGACACTGACGAAACCAAATCCGTAATGGAAATGGTCGCTGCAAAGCGTTTGCGTATATTTTGACGGGAAACCCGTTCTTATAAAACCTGACTCACGTCAGGCAGTATTTGAACTGGCTTTCCATAGATAAACGCAAACCGTCGATGTCGATGGGCTGCTTCCTGACCTTACGATCAGGGGCAAACCCGGCAAGCAACACCGCCGCCCGCGTTTCTCTTCCATTCACAATGTCAAACATCTACGGACAAAAGGTCTTGCGACCGGCTATCCGCCGCATCCGTCCTGACCTCGCGGCCAGCCCCGTTTGCGATGAGGCGCGGGGTATAAGCCCCGGCTCTCTTCCCCGTCAACATCCTTTCTCGATCTTTTTTCAGTGGTCCACAGGACCCCAGAAAACCTCGAAAAAAAGTCGAACAGAACACACCGTCAGGCCCATTGCGGGGCCCGCTGGAAAAGCTCTGGTCGGCGGGAGGGCGGTATATACGCTCGTGATTCCGGCCATGCAAGCCGAAAAAGGGTAAATTTGCGCGAATTCGGAGATTTCCACAGGCTCATCCAGCCTGCCAGACGAATGCCTTGAAATTCGAGCCGCTGATGGGCTTTTGCCTGCTGCAGGCAGAGCCAAATCGCCCTGCCCTCGCTACGGGCAGAGGGGCCTCCAGGCCTTTGAAATCAGGCCTTCCCGACGATACTACGGCTGAATGTACGAGCGGATGGCCGCCACTTCGGCTGTCGCCTCGGCAATGCGCCACTTCACCAGGTCGCCGATCGAGACCACGCCCATCAGCCGGCCGCCATCGACGACGGGCAGGTGGCGGATCCTCCGGTCGGTCATCCGGTCCATGGCGGCCTCGATCGTCTCGCGGGGCTTGGCCGTCACGACCTGGCGGGTCATGGCCTCGGAAACCAGGCTTTTCAGCGCCGCCGGACCGCCGCGCGCCACCGCGCGCACGATATCCCGCTCGGAGATCACCCCGATCAGCGCCCCGCCCTCATTCAGGATCACCATCGCGCCGACCTTGCGCGAATCCAGCAGTTCGGCCGCTTCCCTGAGCGAGGCGGATTCCGCCACCGAATAGACCGTCCCGCCCTTCTCGCGCAGAATCTGCTCTAGGATCATAGGGTTAGCCTCCCAATCCGGCCCTCTGACTTGTGGCCCTGGAGACACAGGGTGCGGCTGCCTGCCGCACATTTCAAGTGAATACTTGCTGGAAGCGAAAGCCCCCGATTCTTCAAGGCAATGGGCGACGCCAGGAACTTCAGTCGCGGTCCAGGGCGAACAGCCCGGCGTCTGGATGAGATCCGCCCTCGAGCTCCGCCGCCAGCACATCCGCCGCGATCGCGCTGAAGGTGATGCCGTTGCCGCCATAGCCGAAAGCCGCAAACGAACATGGCCGGCCGGGAAGCCGTCCGATCATCGGCAGCGAATCCTCCGTGGCGCCAAACACCCCGGACCACGCATACTCCGGCCTTACCCCCTCCAGCGCCGGACAGCGGCCCGCCAGCTTCGCCAGGATCGCGCGCACCTTCTCTTCCGTCTTGGCCTCGCGGACGTCTGCCTCTTCGAATTCACCATCCTCGCCGCCGGCGATGATCCGCCTGTCAGCCGTGGCGCGCATATAGAGATATGGATCAGCGGCTTCCCACACGACTGCATCGCTTGGCGCATCGCCCGGCCAGACGCTCGCCGCGACAGGCGCGGTCGCAAGCACCCAGGTCGAGACCAGCTCATGGCGCGCCGCCGGCACGAAGTCCGGCATCTCATAGCCATTGGCGAGCACCATGGCGCCTGCCCTCACGCTATCTCCCTCACGCGTCTCCACGGACACGCCTTCCAGCCCGGCATGGTAAACAGAAGCTGTCGCCGGCGAGAGGATGATGGCGCCACGCTGCACCGCCGCTGCGAGCAATCCACGCGCAAGCTTCACGGGATCCGCCTCGGCGGCGCCAGGCGAGACAAGAGCGCCCTCGCCGACAAACCCGCGCTGCGCCAGCTCACCCTCACCGAGAAAGCGCGTCTCTATCTCCATCGCCTCGCGCAGGCGCTGTTCTTCGCGCAAATCATGCGCATCCAGCCGGTCGCCCGCGAGATAGAGCGAAGGCCGCAAGGCGAAGTCGGCGTCGATTCCGAGTTCATTTACCAAACCGCCGATGCCGGGCACTGCGCGGCGGCACACAGAGGCGATGGTCTTGGCAGCCTCAAAGCCCAACCTGCCCTCGATCTCGAGCAGCGGCGCATCGAGCTCCCACAGCAGCAGCGCCGTCGACGCCGCGGTCGAGCCCGTCACCGGCCGTCGCCGGTCGATCAGCACGACGCGCCGGCCCATGCGCGTGAAGCGCTCAGCGAGGAACGCTCCAGTGACCCCCGCGCCGATGATGACGACGTCCGTGGTTAATGCCTGCGGCTCGCGCACGCGATCGCCACTCGGCTCATCGCTGCCAGCCTGCCAGACGCTTCTTCCAGTGCGCAGCTTCAGCGCGCCGTCATCCAGCCTGTCCATGTGCACCGCTTATCGGGAGACCCGCATTATTAACGCGCGAGCCCCGTGTCCCGTTGCGGGATGCATGTTCTGAGACGCACTCGCCGGATACGTGTTCCGGCTTAACCCACAGGCCGGTTCTTAACGCCTCGCCGTTCGAGCGAGCTGAAAGCCCCGTATTCCCTGCCTGCACGTAAGTGGCACACCGGTTGCAAACCGTTGGTTCAACTCAACTCACGGGATGTCTGACCAATGTCCTTCCAACGCTCGTCCTTCCAGAACCGGCAGCCCGGCGTCCTCGCCTCAGGCGCCATCGGCATCGCAACGGGACTTCTTGTTGTCGGCGGCATCGTGCTGCTCACGCAACTCCCCGCCAGCGCACAGCAGGCCGCCAACCCTGCCTACAGCCAGTCCGGCGACTTCGAGCGGCCCTTCGGCTTCTCCTACGGACAGGAAGCGCAGGGCTTCGACGCCAACACCCGCGATGCGAACGGAAACCGCCTCATCCTCGATGGCCGCATCATGACCGGCATGGACGCCTCGACCTTCTCGACGGCCACCGCCTCCGCCTCTTCCTGGTCGCAAGCGATCTCAGGCGCAGGCTTCGGCGGCGCCTCGGTGCAGAACCAGGCGATCGGCAACCAGCTCAACGTCATCACCAACGGCTCCTACAACACGGTCATCGTCAACTCGACGCAGACCAACAATGGCAATCAGACGGCCACGTCCAACGGGTCGCTCAATGGAAAGATCGACCTCAATGACTAAGCGCCTCAAGCTCCTCGCCGCCGCTGCGGGCGCTCTTGCGCTCACCGGATGCATCACGCCCTACGCGGGCTCCTCGGGCAACTACGCCTCGCCGATCGGCGACGCCCCCGTCACCGCCAACCCCACGCCCTACTCGGCGGCCCTCGTCTGCATGGCCGATTACGCCCGCGCCTCGAACATCTCCGCACCCCGCATCGCGGTTGGCCGCGTGCTCGACTACACCGGCAAGGAAGACGTCGAAGGCGGCCGCAAGCTCACCCAGGGCGCGTCCCTGATGGCGATCTCCGCTTTCTCCAAGGCCGGCGTCCGCCAGGTCGAGCGCTTCGACACCTCCGTCGGCGAACTCGAACTCAAATACGCCAACAACAAGCTCATCGGCGCCGACACGGCTGACGGCAAGTCCCCCGACGGCGACTTCCGCCAGATCATGGCCGGATCGATCCCGGGCTCGGACTACTACTTCATCGGCGGCATCACCGAGCTCAACTCCAACATCCGCTCGGCCGGCATCGACGCCTTCGTCGGCGACACCGACGCCCAGGACCTCAAGGGCCGCGCCGGCGCCAAGCTTTTCGTCATCAACGTCGGCGTCGACCTCCGTCTCGTCTCCACCAAGACGCTCGAAGTCGTGGACGTGATCTCCTACCAGAAGCAGGTGATCGGCCGCGAAGTCTCCGCCGGCGTGTTCGACTTCTTGAACGGCAACGTGTTCGACATCGGCATCGGCGAGCGTGCGATGGAGCCCCTGCAACTCGCGGTTCGCTCCACGATCGAACGCTCGGTCCTCGAAATGGTCGCCAACCTCTACGGCGTGCCGAACTCCGATCCCTGCGGCGCCCTCGCCAACGAGAAGCGCGACTATCGCACCGCCCAGTCGGTCACCGGCAC
>DASYKO010000040.1:0-12702 GCA_035995285.1 Hyphomonadaceae bacterium
CCGGCACGTCTCTTCCGGGAACTGGCAGCGTCGGAACGACACCATCCACCCCCCACCTGTCCGCCCCCCTTCGGGCGGGCGGGACCGCGGTTCGCGAATTGGACAAAGAACGCTCAGGGTAAGCTGCAGCAACAGGGTCCCGCCCGCCCGAAGGGGGGCGGACAGGTGGGGGGTGGGCGGTGTCGTTCTGAAGTTGGCTTTGTGTTGAGAGGCATGGATCGCTCTGTCGAGCAGTTCAGCCAACCCGCGCCAACGCCTGTTCCAGATCGGCGATCAGGTCTTCCGGCTCCTCCAGCCCAACGGACAGCCGGATCAGTGGGCCGCCATAGTTGGGTTTGGCGACGGTGCGCTTGAGTTGCGGGTCGCAGTGGATGGCGAGGCTTTCGAAGCCGCCATAGGAGAAGCCGAGGCCGAAGAGGTCGAGGGCGTCGAGGAAGACGTGGACCTGTTTGGTCGGCATCTGTTTGAGGACGATGCCGAAGAGGCCCGATGAGCCGGTGAAGTCGCGGCGCCAGAGGTCGTGGCCTGGATCGTCTTCGAGGGCGGGGTGGAGGACGCGCTGGATGCCGGGATGCTTCGTGAGGGCGCGGGCGACCTCCAGAGCGGAGGCCTGGTGCTTTTCCATCCGCACGGGGAGCGAGCGCAGGCCGCGCAGGGTGGTGAAGGCGTCGTCGGCGGAGACGTTGCTGCCGATGTCGGCGATGGCTTCCTTGATCCGGGAGATCAGCTTGTCGTCATTGGCGAGGATGGCGCCGTTGATCACGTCGGCGCCGCCGGACACGTATTTAGTGTTGGCCTGCACGGAGAGATCGGCGCCGAGTTCCAGCGGCTTGAGGTAGACCCCGCCGCTCCAGGTGTTGTCGAGGACGGTGACGACGCCCCGAGCCTTGGCCGCCGCGGAGATCGCGGGCAGGTCGGCGACCTCGAACGTCATCGAGCCGGGGCTTTCGAGGAAGATCAGTTTCGTGTTGGGGCGGATGAGGGCGCTGATGCCGGCGCCGATGGTGGTGTCGAAATATTCCGTCTCGACGCCCAGCGGCTTCAGTGTGCGGTCGCAGAAGCGGCGCGTTGGCCCGTAGGTGTTGTCGCCGACGAGCACGTGCGAGCCCGCAGGCGCAAACGCGAGGAAGGGCACGGTGCAGGCCATCAGGCCGGAAGCAAGGAGGGCGCAGTGTTGCGCGTCTTCGAGCTCGCACATCGCCTGCTTGAGGGCTTCGTGCGTTGCTGTGCCGTGGCGGCCGTAGGTCCAGTTGCCGGGCTCGAAGAGTTTCGAGGCGCTCTCGACGATGATGGTGGATGCGCGCTGGACAACGGGGTTAACGCCGCCCTGGGTCAGCTTGCGGTCCCGGGCGGCGTGGGAGATGCGCGTCGAGAGCTTCTTCTTGCCGGTCTGTTTGTCGCCGGAGCTCATCGTCAACCTGTCGCGACCGGATTGTCGGCGCTCGTCTGGCCCCACTCGCACCAGGACGCATCGTAGAGACCAGAATCGTCATGCCCTGCCAGCGATTGCGCCAGCGCCAGGATCGCAGCCGTCACGCCCGAGCCGCATGTGTTCACGATCGGCTTGCCGAGATCGACGCCGGCCTTTGCGAACACGGCCTTGAGCTCTGCTTCCGACTTCAGATGGCCTGACGCGGTCATCACCTCGGAGTAGGGCACGTTAACCGCGCCGGGCATGTGCCCGCGCTTGAGATTGGGGCGCGGCTCGTCCACTTGGCCCTTGAAGCGTTCCGCCGAGCGAGCGTCCACGACCTGAGCCGATCCCGCCGCGAAGATCTGCTTCATCTGGCTGATGTCGCGGATGATGTCGCGGCGCGGGCGGACGGTGAAGTGACGGTCGGCGTGGAAATGCGGGGGCAGGTCTTCGACCGCGCCGCCTGCGTGCCGCCACGCCTCGAAGCCGCCATCGAGCACGGCGACGTCGTTGTGGCCCATCGCGCGGAACATCCACCACACGCGGGCCGACGCGAAATAGTTGTTCTGATCGTAGCAGATCACGCGGTGGCCGTCGCCGAGGCCGAGCTTGCGCACGCGCGAGGAAAACTTCTCCGCCGGCGGCAGCATGTGGGGATGCGGGCTTTCGAGGTCCGAGATGTCGTCGATGTCGAAGAAGCGCGCGCCGGGAATGTGGTGGGCGTCGTATTCGCCTTTGCCCGTCTTGGTCTCGGTCGGCAGGAACCAGGTACAATCGAGCACGCGTACGTCCGGCGCCGCGAGGTGGGACTTCAGCCAGTCTACTGTCACGGTCGGCTTTTCGGGGGTGAAAGGCGCGGCCATCGGGGTCAAGAATCCTGTTCGGCTAATCGTGGAATCGAAGTCTGACCTAGCATCGCCCAGCGCGCGCGCAAGGCGAACATGGCTTGAGTTTTACACCCCGTCCAAAACGCTATTCGTGCAGGCAGCACGCGCATGCAGGACGGGCGTTGGCCGGCGCCGAAATCTCGCCTGACAACCGCATTCGCCTCATCGGTTCGCGGGGTTAAAAGAGTTCGCTTGTGCGCCGCACAACATCTGTCCGAAAACGCGACACGCGCGGGCGAACGACCCTCGAAATGAGTAGGTTTTATGGTTCTCGCGCAATGGGCGAGCACGCTTGTGCGGCGCGGTATTTGGGGCGTAATTCCGGTTAACGGGCTGTCATCTCCCGCTTATCGGGAATGGTCACTTCCTCACTCGCCTGGCGGGCTTGTTTTAACCGTCAGCGACGCGGCGCACAGGTCCGTTTGAGTCGCTCCCGGGGGCCGGGAGGCGTGTCTGTAGGATCGGTAATTCTGGTCCACGTATTGCGTAAAGGGTTCCGGCGGAGGTCGTGCCGGGTGGGTGTGGTGATGAAAAACGGTAGCGGCGTTGAAGCCGACCGGGTCGGGCAGTGGAGCGGTACAGCTCCAACAGCGGGTTTCCGCAGGATCCAGAAAAGCGGCTTCAAACGCGCGATGGACCTCGCGGTGGCGTGGCCGCTTGTGGTGTTCATCGGCCCGCTGCTGATGATCGTCTACGCCCTTATCAAGATTTTCGATCCGGGTCCGGCGCTGTTCACGCAGCTTCGCGTCGGCAAGGACGGCAAGACCTTCACGGTCTACAAATTCCGCACGATGCGCGTCGACGCCCAGCAGCGCCTGCAGGCCTTGCTCGATGCCGATCCCGCAGCTGCCGCCGAGTGGCAGAAATACGAGAAACTCAAGGACGATCCGCGTGTCACCGCGCTTGGCAGGTTCCTGCGCAAGTCTTCGATCGACGAGCTGCCGCAGCTGCTCAACATCCTCAAGGGCGAGATGTCTATCGTCGGCCCGCGCCCCGTGCAGACTTCGGAAACGCAGCGCTATGGCACCGACTTCCCGTTCTACTCCGCTTGCCGCCCCGGCGTTGTGGGGCTGTGGCAGGTCTCCGGCCGCAACAAGCTCACCTACGCCCAGCGCGTGGCCTACGACATCGAGTACGTTCAGACCTGGACGATCTGGGCGGACGTCGTGATCCTGGCGCGCGCCGTTCCGGTCGTGCTCCTGCGCGACGGCGCGTACTGATCCTCACTTACCTGTTGATAGCTTGATCAAGCCGGCATCGCGCACGCGTGCGCGTTGCCGTTCGCGATACGCTCAACTCGCCTCGCGCGCGAGTGCATCGGGCAATTATTATCCTGAGCAAAGTGTGTGGAACTCGTTTCGCGCGCCGCACGTTATTGCGCTTGGGACAACCGGGCTTCGGCCCGGACACTTCGATGGGACAGTTACATTCCTGTCAGGGTGGACGGCAGCGGACTGCGGTTGACCTAATGTTAAGGCGCGAGTCGAACACTCGCCTGATAGGGTCAACATCGTGAGCCAAGCGATATACATGCCGGCCGGAGGAGGGTTCCTGGATTTCCGATCCCTCTCGTCCATGACCGATGACACGCGCGCTCCCAAGCAGGGAACAGCTGCGGGCGGCGAGCGCGATCCCAAGCCGCGGCTTCCGTCGAACCTGCCGGACCCGCTGGCGGGCGAGCCGAAATGGCCGGCGTGGAAAGTCACCGTCGCGATGATCGTGTTCTGCTCGGCCTTCTGGGCGGGCATCGGCTACCTGATCTCGCGTCTCTTCGCCAACTGAGGCCGGCCTGCTGAGACTGGGCCTCTCGCTATTACGCGACGCCGGATTCAGACGCGGCGATGAATTCCTCGAACCGCATGAGCCGCGTTTCGCCGTTGGCGATGACTGCCGCTGTGATGTCTTGTCGGTCCCCGTCGAGATAGACTACGCGCCGCGCGCCCTGCTGCAGTTGTGCAAGCTCGTCCGCGAGGCCATCGCGCTCGCGTTTGAGAAATTCCAGGATATTCCGCTTCACCGCCTTTTCCCGTCACTAGTCCCGAGGGGCCCCATGCCGTCCCGGGCGTCGGCGGCGGCGATTTATGTCTGGGGTTTTTGGCGTTCAAGACCCGAAAACCGAAAATTTTCAGGGTGCGGGGAGGGCGCTGCGTCCATCCGGCTATCCCGTGGCGACATAGCTGTGAGACCGTCCGCTTCGGCGGGCAGAACAGGGGTGGCGCATGGAAGGCAAGCTTCCGGAGATCTACTGGTACGTCTTCTGGATCGGGGTGGTGCTGATCATGTTCGGCGCCGCCTACATGGGCGGGCGGAGCAAGTATATACGCGCCATGAAGGCGCTCGATATTCTCAAGATGTATGCCGAGAAGGGCGCAGAGCCTCCGCCGAGCATGGTGGAGCAGCTCACGCGGCATGCCCTTGCCGCGGACGAAAATGAGATACCGCCAGCGCAGGACGCGCGGGGCGCCCTGATCCAGGCTTTCATGGGCTTCCTGTTCGCGGCGTGTCTCGGCTGGGGCGCCGGCCAGGTGCTGGCCGCGTATGGCGGCCCCGAGTGGGCGAAGATCGCCGCGAAGGGGACCGAGGGTTTTTTCGGGTTCGGCGCATTCGGATTCATCGTCGCGGCGCTGTTCACCCGCAGCAAATAGATGGAGGAGGAAGACGCAGCGCTGCTCGCGTCGATCTCTCAAGGATCCGAACGCGCATTCAACCGGCTCATTGATCGGTACCAACAAGCTGTGCGCAATTTCCTGCGCGGCGTGGCGGGGCCGAACGACGCCGACGACATCGCGCAGGAGACGTTCCTGGCCGTGTGGACGAGCGCGCGCAGCTATCGCGGCGGGGCGAGCGTGAAATCGTGGCTGTTCTCCATCGCCTGGCGCAAGGCCAAGGGCGCGCAACGCGGCTGGTTTCGCCGGGCGCAGCGGGATGCGGGCTGGCAGGAAGCCTCGGAGCTCGAACAGAAGCGGGAAACACCGCCGGCCGAGCGACTTGCCCTGCGGCAGGCGCTTGGCGAGCTGTCATTGGATCAGCGGGCGGCAGTCATGCTATGTCTGGCGCATGGGTTTTCCCATGCGGAGGCGTCAGAGGCGCTGGACATGCCGCTGGGCACTATCAAATCCCATGTAGCGCGCGGCCGTGATAAGCTGCGTGAAGTTCTCGGAGACGAGCACAATGATTGAAGACGAAAAGCTCGGCGAATTGCTCCGGTCGGATGCTCCTTCGGCGCGTGACGCCATGTTCCGGCTCTCCGTGCTCGAGCGGCGCGAGCGCCAGCGCTTCCAGCGGAAGTCCGTGATCATCGCCGCCGCCGCCGTCATGCTCGCGCTTGTTCTGTGGGTTGGATTCGCTTCGACCGATCGTGTCGCGACCTTCTTAGTCGCGGCGCTCTGCATCGCCTTTGCCGGCGCATGCGTGCTTTCCGTCCCCGGCGTCATCCAGCTGGTGCACCGGTTGCGCAGCGTGCTCGCGTCAGGAAAAAACTAGGCCTCCTGCATCCGGCGCATGCTTTGGCGGCGACTTGGTGTTGAGCCGCAGATCGCGGCTCGCTGTCCAAGGGGGTTTCGTCGTGCTCCGGTTTCATCTCGCCGCCGGCTCTGTGGCCGGCGCCTGCAGCATCATGCTCGCTGCTCTGCCTGCAAGCGCACAAACGCCCCAGCCTGCCGCTCCGGCTGCAATCGCCGTCGCCGCGCCAAAGGCTGCGCCGGTCTATGTACCGACGTCACTCGCGGCCGAGCCCGGCCTTCCACGCACGCCAGATGGCCACCCCGATTTCCAGAATGTTGTCTGGCACAGCAAGGCTTTCGGCATGATAGAAGCCGTACCGATGATGCTGCCTCCGGAACTCGTGCTCTCCGAGGAGAAGGCGAAAGCAGCGTTCGACAAGATGATGGCGATGTTCTTCGGCAACCCGGCGATGAAGGCCGCCCTCGAGGCGGATCCGGAAGTCTCCGCGATACTTGCGGACACGAACGGCTTTCCGGCTGTTCGCGGTGAACGCCGCACGCGCCTGATTGTTCTGCCCGCGGACGGCAAGATTCCCTTCACCGCCGCGGCCCGGAATGAGGCTGCGGGCGCCATGACCCGTACACTCAAGTCGAACAATCCGGAGGAGCGGGGCAGAGCGGAGCGTTGCGCCGCAATGGGCGCGCAACCGCCGATGGCGATGATAAACCCTTTCCAGCCTCGCCAATTCTTCCAGACCCCCGGCCATGTTGTGATCCATGCCGAGTGGGGTGATGAGGCGCGCATCATTCCGTTTGCCGCCTCACATGGACCAACTGAGCTGCGTTCCTGGATGGGCGATGCAATCGGACGCTGGGAGGGAGATACCCTGGTCATCGAGACAACCGGCTTTACGGCCAAAGACAGGGTTCGCGGCGCTCTTCCAACCAGCTTGATTCTCACCCCGGATTCCAAAGTGATCGAACGCTATACGCGCCTCTCGAAGGACGAACTGCTCTACCAGTTCACGATCGAGGATCCGAAGATCTACACCGCGCCCTGGCTTGCAGAATATTCGCTCTTCCGCATGCCGTACCGCATGTACCCGTCGGAATGTCACGAAGGGAACTATTCGCTTCCCAACATCCTGTCTGGCCAGCGGGTCGCCGACGTCCGCCGTGTCGAGGCGTTCAAGCCCAGTGACGCCAATGGCGACGGCCGGCTCGACAAGACTGAGTACAAGGTGCTGCTAACCAGCCTCGGTTTCGCCAATCAGCTCGAAACGCTGTTCGGCCAGCGCGATCTCAACAAGGACGGCTTCGTCACCGCTGCGGAATACAAGGATGAGCTGCCGCAATAGCCGCGGCTTCACTGAATGGGTGCGCGGATGAATGCGTTGAACGGTGTCAAGCTGCTGGGACAGGAGTGACCGATGGGACACATTCTTGAACGCACGGCGCCCGCCGCAACGCGCGCGGAACCGGAAGACCCGCGCTGGCTTGAGGACGGTCGCTTCCCTCTGGACTGGAACGGTCCCGTCGGGAGAGCGCTGCCTTGCCCTGGGCGGACAGGCGCCGATGGCGATGATGAGCCCGATGCATCCCCGCCAGTTTGTCCAGACGAGGAGCCATCTCGTGATCAACAGCGAATACGGCGATGAGGCGCGCATCATTCCCTTCGCCGCGGCCCACAGCGCCGCGGTGCTGCGTCCGTCCATGGGCGATGGGATTGCACGTTGGGAAGGCGATACGCTGGTAATCGAGACCACCAACTTCCCGGCGCGCGACAAGTTGCGGGGCGCCTTCCCGACGCCGCTGCCGCTCAGTCAGGATTCGAAGGTAATCGAGCGCTACACCCTCATCAGCGCGGATGAGCTGATCTATCAATTCACCATCGAGGATCCGAAACTTTACACCGCTCCGTGGCTCGCCGAGTACTCGCTCTTCCGTGCGCCCTTCCGGATGCATCCATCCGGTTGTCATGAGGGGAACTATTCGATGCCCAACATTCTCCGCGGCCAACGTGTTGCTGACAGGCGTGTGGCAGCTGCAGCGCAATAACGCTTCCAGCGCCGAGCCTCCTCCGCCATAAGGCCCAGGCGGAGGAGGGCGAAGGTGGAAGCCGGCCAAGGGTCAACACGCGAGAAGGCCCGAAGCATTCTGCTTCCTGTGCTGGCGGCTGTCGGGGCCATGGCCTCGTTCCAGATCGGCGCGGCGCTGGCGAAGACACTGTTTCCGGCGATAGGCGCGCAAGGCGCTGCCGCGCTGCGTCTCCTCTTTGGTTCAATCATGCTGCTGGCTCTGGTGCGGCCGTGGCGGTTCTGGCCGAAGGGCGCTGTCGTGCTGCCGCTGCTCGTGCTCGGCGTGGCGATCGCGGGCGCGATGCAGATGTACTATCTCGCGATCGAGCGGCTGCCGATCGGCGTCGCCATCGCGCTGCAATTCCTCGGGCCGCTCGGCATCGCCCTTGTCGGCTCGCGCAAGCTGATGGACCTCGTCTGGATCGCCTTTGCTGGCCTGGGTGTCTGGCTCCTTACCGATCCTGCCTCGGCAGGCGTATCGCTCGATCCCATCGGCGTTGCATGGTCGCTGGGCGCGGCAGCGTGCTGGGCGGCCTACATCCTGATCGGACGGCGCGTCAGCAACATCTTCGGCCGCGCCACCGCGCCGCTCACCGTGACCATCGCTGCGGTGATCATCGTTCCGCTGGGCGTAGCCCATGCCGGCGCAGCGCTGCTGGACATGAGCCTGATGCCCGTCGCCATCCTGATGGCGCTGTTCTCGGCGGCCATACCGTTCGTGCTGGAATTCTTCGCTATGCCGCGCATGCCCTCGCGAACGTTTGCGACGCTGACCAGCCTCGAGCCAAGCTTCGGCGTGCTGTTCGGGCTTTTGATCCTGCAGGAGGTGCTGACGCTGCCCCAGCTCGGCGGGGTCGCGCTGGTGATCGCGGCGTCTGCGGGAGCGGTGTGGACGGGGCAGGCGAAGGCGGCGGCGCCGCCGGTCGACTAGCTACTCATACCAGTCCGGCGCAGGCAGGCCTTTTTCCTTTAGCCAGGCGGCGTTGTAGAGCTTGGAGAGATAGCGCGTGCCATAGTCGGCGAGGATAGTGACGACGGTGGAGTTCGGCCCGAGCTTTTTCGCCATCTCGATGGCGCCAACGATGTTGATGCCGGACGAGCCGCCCAGGCACATGCCTTCGTTTTTAGTGAGATCGAACAGGGCGCGCAGCGCGTCCGCATCCTCGATGCGGAAAGCGTCGTCGATCTTCACGCCCTCAAGGTTCGCCGTGATGCGTGACTGGCCGATGCCCTCGGTGATGGAGGTGCCTTCGGCCTTCAGTTCGCCCGTGGTGTAGTAGCTGTAGAGCGAGGCGCCGCCTGGATCGGCGATGCCGATGCGGACTTTCTTGGAGCGTTCCTTCAGCGCGAGGGATACTCCGCCCAGCGTGCCGCCTGATCCCACCGAGCAGATGAAGCCGTCGATCTTGCCGCCGGTCTGTTCCCAGATCTCGGGGCCGGTGGTCTCGTAGTGCGCATTGCGGTTGGCGACGTTGTCGAACTGGTTGGCCCAGATGGCGCCGTTGGGCTCGGACTTGCCCATCTCGTCGGCCAGCTTCTGGGAATATTTCACGTAGTGGTTGGGGTTGGCGTAGGGGACCGCGTCTACCTCCACCAGCTTGGCGCCCAGCGAGCGGACGGCGTCCTTCTTCTCCTGGCTCTGGGTGCGCGGCATCACGATGACGGTGCGGTAGCCCAGCGCATTGCCCACCACGGCGAGGCCGATGCCGGTGTTGCCGGCGGTGCCTTCGACGATCACGCCGCCGGGTTTGAGCTTTCCGGACTTTTCCGCGTCCCGGATCATGCCAAGGGCGGCCCGGTCCTTCACCGACTGGCCGGGGTTAAGGAATTCCGCCTTGCCGTAGATGTTTGCCCCCGCGAGTTCCGAGGCTTTCCGCAAGCGGATCAACGGCGTGTGGCCGATCGCGTCGATGACGTTGGAATAAGTCCGCATGGGGTAATGCCTTAGGGCCAGAAGGGGCTTCCAGCAGCGCCTTATCACCTAAGGAGATTGTCCTGCCCGATCAACCGCCAAGGCGGCGGCGCCAAGGCATTTACGCGATGATCCGGCGGGAGATTTTATGCGTAGAGCCCCTGAAAGCGCTTCTGGGGTCGCCATGAGCCACTACGACAACACCTACGCCGCCTTCATGCTCGATTACGCGGCAGGCAGCCTGTCGCCGGCAGAGACGCTGGCTGGAGACCTCCATTGCGCTCTGTCGCGGGACGGCGGCCGCAACGGGCTGATGCTGGAAGCCATCGGCGGCGTGCTGCTGGAGCGGGCCGAGCCGAAACCGCCGGGGTATTTCGATACGGCGAAGCTTGGACGGCCGCTGCTGGCGGGCGAGGCGGGGCCGGCGTCCGGCCATCTCGACGAATACATCAAGCGCGATCTTCTCGCCTTGAAGTGGAACAAGAGCATTTTCGGCGTCCAGACGCGCGCGACCTCTATGCCCAACGCCAGCCTGTTGCGGCTGGATCCGGGGCAGCGGGCGCCGGCGCATGGGCATGGACGGCGCGATGTGACGGTGGTGCTCCGTGGCTCCTTTGCCGACCAGTATGGCGTCTATGAACGCGGCGATGTCGCCTTTGCCGAGCCGGGCATGAAGCACGAGCCGCGCGCGGTGGGCGATGAGACGTGCGTGTGCCTTCTTGCGGCCGAGCCGGGAAGCTCGCTGCACGATCTGCTCGGCTATCTCGGCCTTGGCCGTCTGATCACGGCTGGTCAAAGGGTGAAGTCATGATGCGTGGCGCAAGAGCGGCATTGCTGGTTCTCGCGCTCCTCGTCTCGGCGCCCGCCTTCGCTCAAGCCGACTGGCAGCCCTCCGACGGCGACAGGCTCGACTTCGATGTCTTCCGTGATGGCTCGAAATTCGGCAAGCACATCGTTGTCTTCCACAAGACGGGGGATGCTCTCACGGTCGACAGCGACATCGATCTGAAAGTGGCCGTCGGCCCCCTCACGCTGTTCCAGTACATCCATGACGTCACCGAGAAATATTCGGCAGGCAATCTTCTCTCGGTGGCATCCAAGACCAAGAAGGATGGCAAGTGGAAGACGCTTGCCGCCGAAGCGGTCACAGGCGGGATGAAAGTGGCGGGCGCAGCGTTCAAGGGCGTGCAGCCCGGCGTGCTGATCCCGTCGACGCACTGGAATGTCGAGGAGATGAAACAAGCCGCGATGTTCTCGACAGAGACCGGCGCGATGCTGCCCATGACGGTGACCGACATGGGGATCGAGAAGGTGAAGACCGGGCAGGGCATGATCGATGCGCGCAGATATGTCGTGAAGTCCGAACTGACTGCTTCGTTCTGGTACGACGCCTCTGGGCGCTGGGTGAAATGCGCATTCAACGCGCAGGGATCGAAGATCGAATACGTATTGCGCGTCGTTCCTGGGTGATCCTGGGGCGGTGCACTTAGGCCACGCGCGGGGCTGCTCCGCACACATAACCGGGAACCGCATTCGCTCTCGCGAAATGCGCGAGTTCGACTGTCTTACATGGCCTTTATTTCCGGAACGTCCGCTCCTTAACAGGCGTTGGGACCACGAGCAGCTGAACCTGGGATAGCCGGGCCAGCCAGTGTCTCGACCGCTTCTGCATGTTCGGAGCGGAGTTAGTGCAAGGAGGCCAGTGATGGCTAACAAACTCGGAATGACGATTGGCGCCGCAATGCTTGCTGCTGGTTTGATGGCGGCTCCGGCGAACGCTGCGGGCGTACGCGTCGGCACGCTGACCTGCGATATTGAAGGCGGCTGGGGCTATGTGCTCGGCTCGCAGAAGGATCTCAACTGCGCGCTGAAGACTTCGAACGGAATGGTCTCGCACTATACCGGCGACATCACCAAGCTCGGCATTGATATCGGCTACACCAAGGCCGGCACGCTGATCTGGGCCGTTATTGCCCCGTCGAAAGACATGAAGCCGGATGCGCTTGAAGGCTCTTACGGCGGCGTGACGGCCGGGGCCACGGCTGTGGTTGGCGGCAACCTCAACGTGCTGGTGGGCGGCTTCGACAAGTCGATCTCGCTCCAGCCGATCAGCATCGAGGGCAATACCGGTCTCGCTGTCTCCGCCGGCGTCGGCGCGATGCAGCTGAAGCACCAGAAAGACGCGTAACACGACCTATATACTGAGATGGAGGAAGCCTGCGGCGGGAAGCAATTCCCGCCGCCTTTGTTTGCGCGCTAGTTCGGGGCGTTGCTTTCCCATACATCCGGGCGGCCGTGCGACTGCCAGGCTGTGGTGAGGCCGATGCGATCGGCGAAGGCGGGGAAGCCGGGGTGATCGCGGATCAGGCAGGGCGGCTTGATGTTGGTCCACAGGCTCAGCAGCATGAGGCTGGCCCCGGGATGGGGCTGGGAACCCCACACTGCGAAAAGATCTTCCGCTGCGCCGGTCAACGTCATGCCGCCGACAAGGGACAGCTCGTTTTTCCGCCCCGTCATTTGCGCGATTGCCTGTAGGCCGCGTGTGATGACAGCGCGATCCTCCTCCTTGCCGCTGTAGAAGCCATTCGCCGCCAGGCGCCACAGGTCGGGCGTGGTGAATTCCGGCCAGAACAGTTCCGCAAAGGCGGCGCTTTCCTGCAGCAGCCGTTCGATCGCAAGCTCGTTCTGCCCACGGGCATAGGCGGCGGTGGCGTACATGTGGACAGCGCCGTGATATCCGAGCTGCAGCGCGCGGCGGGCATAGGTCTCCGCCTCATCGAGATTGCCTGCGCAGAGATAAGCCTGCGCCAGGATGCCGAGATTGCGTCCTTGCAGCGGATCAAGCTCCGCCGCTGTCTTCAGGTACGGCATCGCGTCCTTGATGCGGCCGATGACGGCGAGGCAATAGCCATAGCGCCAGATCGAATCCGGATTGTCCGGGCCCAGATCCATGCCTTCCCTTGAGAGT
>DASYKO010000041.1:0-9088 GCA_035995285.1 Hyphomonadaceae bacterium
CAGCAATTGAAGGCTGCCACGCGCGAACCGGCGCGCGAAAGCGTGCGCTGCAGACAAGTTGGAAGGTCCCGCTCATCGGCGCGCGCCATTCGCTCGCCCGGCGATGTGCAGCAACATTGCGCGCTCAGCCAGCGAAGCGGCGCGGCGATCCGGCGCGATCGCTGGGCCCGGTCATCGAACCTGGCGAAGGCTCTGCATCAGCGCTCCGTTTCAATTCCATTTCGCTTTGTTGACCCGGGGCAACACTGCATATAGGAATCGGCGAGGGTTGTTGAGGCAGGTCAATGCTGTGCTCGCGTCGAGAATCGGCGAGCTAAGGGACGGTTGGGGCGGCTGGGTGGTATCCAAAAGAGAGTTGGTCGGATCGAAGCTGCTTGAGGAGCTCTCGCGGCACTCGGAGCTTGAAAGAATCAAACAGCTTTTCAGCGAGTGGCAGCAGGCCCAACATGCGCCCTACCGAAGGTTGAGCTTTGTCGCTGCGACGAACGAGGTCATGCTGCGAACATTCGGATCGTACAGTACGGCTTGGCAATTTCTGCTGGCGATCAGCGAAAAGTACCCCACGGTGCTCGATGTCGTTACTGCCCCCCGCAAGGCGAGCAAGTCTGAAAAGGCAGCAGCAGCGAAAGGCGACAAGCGGGACGAGAATCGCAACTTCATCAATTGGATTTCGCGGCAGTCGGACTCAAGCACGTTCTCTGTCTGGGAGGCGGCCATACTTGTTCACGCTTGCCGGGCGCGAAACAAGGATCGCACGGATCAAGTGATCGATACGTTGAGCCCCTATCAGCAGTATCTGCTTGAGTGGTCTGCGTTGGCGCTGGAGGGCAAAGTTGTCACCGGCCCACGCGAGTCCAACGACAGCGGGACCAGCCACGCAGAATGGCGGCGCACAGGACAGATCGATCAGGCGCAGCACCGCTGGTACGATCTACATCAGGCGATGACCGACCATCATCGCAACACAAACTACTGGGACGGTGTCTTCAGGGATCAGGAGCGCGCGGGATTTGTCGTGTTCCGACCCGGCCTGAGGCGCAACGAAAAGTTGGTGCAAACATATCTTTCGCTGGTCGACGGCCGCAAGGGACAAGGCAATCAGGGAATATTTTCGTACGCGCACATATACAGGCCGCCAGCAGCGCCTGCGGGTCAAGTCCGCTATGTCCGCGGACTGATGATTCCATCGGCATCCGTACTCTACCTGCTGGGCGTTCGCGACGCCACGAGCAAGGTCGCTGGATCCGACAAGATCGTGGACTTCCGAAATCCAGTTGAGGTGCTGGCGATTCCCGTAACGCCCCTCGTACAGGCTCCGGTTCACGTGCAAGGGCTGACCCTCACCAGCAATCAAGAAGGTCGGCCTCTCCTGTCAAGAGTGCTGCTTCGACGCACATTTCTACAGAATCATCTCGACGCGAACATCGGCACGCACGATCTGGATGAACTCAAGGAAAGTTTGCGCGCTATCCACAATGCCGAGCGTGGAGAGGCGCCTAGCGCGTCCGACGACGAAAAGAAACTCGCAGAAGAGTTCAAGGAAATACTGGAATGCACGAACAACCAGGGCGAGCTTAGCCTGTGCGACTTTCGAGATCCGGATGATCCAGCGAAGTTGATTTCGGCCGAGGATCTGATCGCGCGTGTCGAAGAAAAAATGAAAGACGTGTTCCGGCCAGACGGTCGGACGCTGATCGACGCGCTGGGGTCCAGGTTCGACCGGGGCCGCCACTGGCGCTTCGGCAGCATCGGCACGGCACAGTAAGACGTCGTCCATGCCGCTCGATCAGGCGAATGACGAATAGTCCCAGGTAAACCCAGCCGGGAACATTACGAACCGCGAACGCAAACGACTCGCAAATCCTTGCATTCCGGATGAACGTTACGACATCTTGAGCGTGGGGAGGGTTTCGACCCAAGATGGCCGGACGTCTCGTAGAGCAAGTAAACCGCCTGATCCGCGAAGGCGTTGCTAGCGTTACCGGAGAGTCCGACAACCCGGCGGCTCAACCCGAACACGCTATGGCCGAACACGCTTTGCGTCTCGTGCGCGACAAGCTCGGCAAACTCATCGTCGAGCGCCGCAGGCTCGTGCGGCAGCTGACGGAACTCCCTCAAGCTGCAACCGATCTTGCGCAGAAAGCCGAACTTGCCGTGCGCAGGGGACGCGAGGATCTCGCGCGCGCCGCGATGGCTGAGGTTGCAAATCTCACCGCGGGCAGGGCGGGCATGGCCGATGATATCGAAGGCCTTGATGCCGACATCGCCCTGCTCGAAGACGCCGTTATGAAGTTGACAGGAACCCAGGCCCGCCGGCCGGACGCAGACTTGCGCGCCCTGCTGGCGGAGCTCGATCGCCTCGCTGCTGAAGACGCCCAGATAGACGCCATTAGGAGGCAAAGTCAGGAGAGATGAACCTGTTCGATCCTGGCCTTGCGCCCTTCACCATCGCTTTGCTGGTGATGGGCCTCATCCTCATCTTCGAGCTGGCAGGCGCTCTCTTCGGCGCCTCCCTCTCGCATATGCTGGATCATGGCCATCCTGATATCCATGCAGACGGCCTGCACGGGCATGGTCCCCATGCCGACGGCCCCCATGCGGAAGGCGTCGGACTCTCCGCGCTTCTGTCCTGGCTCTATATCGGCCGCGCCCCGCTGCTGATCCTGTTGGCCGCCTTCCTGACAGGCTTCGGCCTGACGGGCTTCATCCTGCAGAGCGCGGTGAAAGCCATCGCCGGCTTTTATCTGTGGGGCTGGCTGGCCGCCATTCCCGCGGTGATTGTCGCGCTGCCCTTCACGCGTGTGGTCGGCCGCTTCTTTTCGCGCGTCATGAGGCAGGAAGAGAGCGACGCGGTCTCTCGCGACACCTTCATCGGCAAGGTCGCAGTCGTTGTGCGGGGAGAAGCCCGCAAGGGTTTCCCTGCCGAAGCGAAGCTGCGCGACCTCACAGGCGCTACCCACTACGTTCTCGTAGAACCGGATGAAGAGAACGCGGTTTTCTCGGCCGGCAGCGAAGTGCTGCTGGTTGGGCAGGCCGGAGCCGTATTCCGGGCCATCATCAATCCCAGCCGGGCTCTCTCTGCTGGGTAGTTTGGGGGTTACAAGACGTGTTCAACTTCAGCGATCCGCAGGTCGTGTTCGTCGCAACCATTGCGGGGTCCCTGTTTGCCTTCCTTCTGCTGTGCGGCCTCATCTTTGCGCGGCTCTATAAACGCGCCTCCAAGGAGGTGTCGTTCGTCCGCACGGGATTTGGCGGGCAGAAAGTCATCATGAATGGGGGCGCTCTGCTTTTCCCGGTGCTGCACGAGAAGATCCCGGTCAACATGAACACGCTGCGCCTTGAAGTGCGCCGCGCCGACCAGGAAGCCCTGATTACCCGCGACCGCATGCGCGTCGACGTCCGCGCCGAATTCTATGTCCGTGTCCAGCCGACGACGGAATCGATCGCCAACGCCGCCCAGACGCTGGGCCAGCGGACGATGGAGCCGGAACTCCTGAAGGAACTCGTCGAAGGCAAGTTCGTCGACGCCCTGCGCGCCGTCGCCGCCGAAATGGCGATGGAGGAACTGCACGAGCAGCGCGTGAACTTCGTCCAGAAGGTGCAATCGGCCGTCTCCGAGGACATCCTGAAAAACGGTCTCGAATTGGAATCCGTGTCGCTTACGGGCCTCGACCAGACGTCCAAGGAGTTCTTCAACCCTGACAACGCCTTTGACGCCGAGGGCCTGACGCGTCTCACCGAGGCCATCGAGGCGCGCCGCAAGCTGCGCAACGACATCGAGCAGCAGACCGAGGTCGAAATCCAGCGCAAGAACCTCGAAGCCGAAACGCAGAAGCTGCAGATCTCGCGCGATGTGGAATACGCCCGCATGGAGAACCAGCGCGAGGTTGAAATCCGCCGCGCTGAACAAGGCGCCAACATCGCCCGCGAGCAGGCCGAGCGCCATCGCGAAGCCGAGGAGGTCAAGATCCTCGCCACGCAGAAGGTGAAGGAGCAGGCGATCGCCTCCGAGCGCATCGTCGCCGAACGCGACATCACCAAGCAGCAGGGCATCGAAGCCGCCCGCGTCGAGAAGGAAAAGCAGGTCGCGCTCGCCGAGCAGGACCGCGACATCGCCGTGGCGGAGAAATCCCGCGCCAAGTCGGAGGCTGACGCCGCCGCCGACCATGCCCGGGCGATTGCCGTCAAGGCCGCCGAACAGGTCACCACCACGCGCGACACCGAAGTCGCCGAGCGCGAGAAGGCGATCCAGCTGATCGAGGCCCGCAAAGCCGCTGAGCAATCAGCCATCGCCATCAAGGTCGCCGCCGAGACCGAAAAGCTCGCTGCTGCCGACAGCGCCGAGGCGAGGAAGATCGCCTCGGAAGGCGAAGCCTCCAGCCAGCGCATTACGGCTCAGGGCGTCGCCGACTCCGAAAAGCTGCGCGCCGAAGGCATGCGCGCCGTGATGGATGCGGAGGCGGAAGGCAAGCGGAAGGTCAACGAAGCCGCCAACACCCTCTCGCCCGAGCAGATCGCCATGCAGATCCGCCAGGCGCTCATTGCCGCCTTGCCCAGCATCATCGAGCAGTCGGTGAAGCCGATGGAGCGGATCGAGGGCATCAAGATCCTGCACGTCGAAGGCCTCACCGGAGTCGCCGGCGGAGGAGGGGCGCCTGTAGGTGATCCGAACTCCGGCGGCCTCGCCGATCAGGCCGTTAACGCCGCGCTGCGGTTCCGCGCCCAGGCGCCGCTGGTCGATGCGCTGCTCAGCGAACTCGGCCTGAAAGCCGGCGACCTCGCCAATCTCGGCGCGGCGACCGACATAAAGCCGCCGAGGATCGACCGGTAGACTGCGCATCCCGAAACGAGACCGGGCGGCTTGCGCCGCCCGGAGCCCGACAAGAAAAAGCCGGGCGGCTTGTGGGTCGCCCTGAGCTGGAAAAGAAAAAGCCGGGCGGCTGGTGGGCCGCCCGGCAGGAAACTGATCTTCTATGGGGAGGATCAGCTAGTACTTGGAACCTAGAACTTCTTGTTGATGCTGAGCTCCAGGCGGCGGCCGCGCGGGTCACCGGCGCCGGTGAAGTACCCGGCCGACCCCTGTGCAGCCGGCGGCATCTTGTCGAAGATGTTGAGCACCGAGGCGCGCAGCTCCAGTTCGCTCCAGAACGGCGCGCTCCAGATGTAGGTGACGTCGTAGTCGAGATAGGGCTTCACCGCGACGCCGTAGGTGGAGAACACGTCGGTCGCCGTTCCGGTGTTGTTGACGATCGGCGTGAACGCGGTGGCGCGGTTGTCGCGGACGCCGCTCAGATAGTTGGCGCGCAGGTTGAAGCTGTGCTGGTCGTTCGCCCAGCGCAGCGAGGCATTGGCGCGCCATTCCTGGCTCGGCGATCCGACGCCGGTCAAGGTGTTGGCCCCGCCGAGCAGGGTACGGTTGTCCTGCTGGAACACGACGCCGTTCACGCTGTAGCCCTTCGACTTGTAGGCCGTGTTCTGCGTCGCCTGCACTGAGGCAGAGAACCTGCCATCGAACAGCGGATGCGAATAATCGACCGAGTAATCGAAGCCGTCGGTGACGAAGCCCTGTCCGTTAAGGCTGTAGAGGTCGATGAAGCCGCCGTTGAGGATGCTGGCGGCCGTCGTGACGCCCTGGACGCAAGTCCCCGTGGCGAAGACCACGAACTGGATCAGGCTGGCGCTGCAATTGGCCTGAACGGCAGAGGTGCCGGTGCCGGGCTGCGGCGCTGCCGCCGTTCCGAACACGTTGGTCAGGATCGTCGTGGTGCTGGTGGTTGAGAAAGCGCCGTTGACCAGGATCTCGAAGAAATCAACCGAAGCGCGCAGGCGCCCTTCGCCGATGTCGTAGTCGACGCCGACGCCGATGTTCGTCGTCTTGTCGTCCTCGAGGCCCAGGTCGCTCGATACGGTCGTACGCGTCGGGATGATGAAGCTCGCCCCGAACGTCGCCGCCGTGCCCGTCGTCGTGTTGGTGGACACGCGGCCGGGCGTTTCGTCGAGCGCGCCCTCGGCGCGGAAGTTCGTGCCGTGCGATGCGCGGATGTAGATATTGTCCGTGACCTGGTACTTGCCCGAAACGCTATAGAGGCCGCCGGAGATCTTGTTGTCGTTGTAAGACTCCCAGCGGTAGGACGCGCCGAGCGAGAGGTTGTCTAACACCGGGATTTGCAGCTCGGTGAAGTAGGCAACCGTCTGCGAGTCCAGGAAGTCCGGCGGCGTCGTGTCGGTCGTGCCGGGGATGCCGCTGCCGAGGTAGACACCCGTGTTGCCCGAAAGGCATCCGCGGTTGTTCTGGACCGGCGCCGCGCCCTGGTACTGGACGAGGTTGGCGACGTCGATATTGCCCAGATCCGGCCAGGAGCAGGCCTGGGAGATCATGCGCTGCTCTTGGGTGTTCTCGCTCCAGTAGGCGGCGCGCAGTTCGTTGGCGCGCATCTGCGTGCCGAGCGCCCAGCCGATATTCCCGCCTGGAAGGGTGAAGACAGAGTCGGGGATCTCGCCGGTGAAGACGGCGTCGAACGTGACGGCCTCGGTGAGCTGCTCCGAGTTGCGGTCTTCCTGCGTCAGCCACAACGCCAGGTCTGAGGGAACGTCGTAAGCCGAGCCGCCATACTGCGGGTTGGCGTTGCCGGTCGCGATGCTCCGCGAAAAGGAGCTCGCGAACGGGTTGAGCCACTGGCAGCCATTGGTGCCCGGCGCAGTATCCGACTGGATGCCGACGGTCCGGCTGTAGGATTCGGCGGAGGTGTAGTCGGTTGCGACACGGTCCTGCGCCATGCAGCTCGCGCCGCCATAGCCGAGCAGGGCGTTCTGCACGCGCGAGCGGAACATCGCCGGCACGACGCGGTCGTCCTTGTACTGGTTGTACTGCAGGCCGTAGTCGTAGTGGATGCCGCTCAGGAATCCGAAGATGCCTCCGTCGGTGAACTCGCCCTTGAGGCCGACGTTGATCATGAAGCGCTCACGATCGTAGGTCTGCTGCTCGCGGCCGTCGGTGCCTCCCGCGACATAGGCGGGGTTGCCGCCGAACATGAACGGACGCCATGCGCTGGCCGGGATGATGACCCCGCCATTCGCGCCGGTGGTCGCGCCCGTGCGGTCCAGGAAGTCCTGCATGAACGGGTTGGTCACCGTGCCGGCGAGTGTCGAGGACACGCCGGGCAGGTTGCGAGCGTTCGCGCCGGTGGTCGGAGAGGCATAGGTCTGGACTGCGCGGGGCACGAAATACGCGCCGATGCTGGAGTCGATCGCCGAGGCGGACGCCGATATCGACGCCGGAACCATCGCGAGCGTCACCGACTTCGAGTACATGCCGTCGACATGGAATTCCATGCTGTCCGACAGGTCGCCGTTGAACTCGGCATAGATCTTGTCGAGCGTCTGGTCGCTGACCAGCTGGTTCATCAGGTTCTCGTTGAACCCGCAGAGCGTGCCGGCAACGGCCGGGGTCGCCGACAGGCTCTTGTCGTTGCCCGGATCGACGTCGCCATAGATATAGCCGCCGACCGCTTCGCAATCCGCGCGGCCCCGCGGGTCTAGCGTGGCGTAGTTCAGGTTGGCGCCGCCGTGATAGTCATAGACGGACGAGACGTTCGTGCCGGCAAGCTGTCCTGCGCCGGCGCCATAGATGTTGGCCACCGACGGATTCAGGACGGCGAACCGCCCCGGATTGGTGCTGGTGTTGGTGTAGGCAGCCGGGTTGATGGCGTAGGGCAGCGTCGAGAACGGGCGCTCGGTAGCTTCCAGCGGGTTCTCGTGGAAGTGGGACAGCGACAGGAGGAAGTTGGACGCGTCGCCCACCCAGCCTGTCATGAAGTCGGCTTTGTAGGACGACGAGCCGTCATACATCGTGGTCTCGAAATTCACCTGCGGCGCGTCGATGTCGCGGCGGGTGGTGAAGTTGATGACGCCGCCCACGGCGCCCGCGCCGTAGGTTGCAGAGGCGCCGTCCTTCAGGACTTCGACGGTCTGGAGCGCTTCGGTCGGGATGGTGTTGATGTCCGCGCCGAAGCCGCCGTTCGTCGAGGCCATGCGGCGGCCGTTGAACAGCACCAGCGAGCCGTTGGAGCCCTGTCCGCGCATGTCGACGTTGGAGAAGCCCGAACCCGTGATGACGTCAGGGTTGGACTGGCCGAAGCCGAGGCCGGACGAGGCGACGACCGAAAGGCTGCGCACGAAATCCGAGGCGGAGGGCGAGCCCTGGTTGGCCAGGTCGTCGGCCGAATAGACCTCGACCGGCTTGGGCGCGTTTTCCGCCGACGTCGCAATGTACGAGCCGGTAACGATGACCCGGTCGCCGGCCGGTTGCTCGGCTTGCGGGGCGACCTGTTCCGGCGCCTGGGCCGGGGCCTGGGCGACCGGCGCCTGGCTGGTTGTTACGGTTGATGGGGCTTGCTGGGCGAACGCGCCGCCACTGAACAGGCCAACGAGCAGCGCGGCGCTTGAAGCGCCGCGAAGAGCGAATTTCATGATGTAGACCTCCCGAAATGACGTCCTCTTACGTGACGTCATGTCTGGCGATAGGCGGGGATTGTTACGTAAACGTCAATTCTCAAGAGCGTGAGGCAACGCAGGAAAATGCGCTAATAACGCCTATAGAAGCGAAATAGTCACACTTCGGGACCATTCGGTATCAATTGCTACGTCAACGTAAGATGCCTACGTCAACTTATGTGCCGCTAGGTCATTTCCCCAGCGAGAACCTGACCAGCTCCCGGGCATGGAGTTCGAGCGTGTCGTAGCCCGGCAGGCCTGCGTCGGTCGGCGGAAACAGCATCGAAATCTCGGTGCAGCCGAAGATGACGGAATCGGCTTCGTGTTCGCCGGCAGCCGCAATCATCTCCCGCACCCGCGTCCGCGAAGCGCTGGTGACGATCCCCTTGATCAACTCGTCATAGATGATGGCATGAAGCGCATCCCGGTCGTTCTTACTGGGCGTGATAGCGTCGATACCCTTGGCCACCAGATGATCGATCAGGATCGCCGGATCCTCCATCGTATAGCGCGTGCCGAGCAGCAGCGGCTTCGAGCGGCCATCCGCGCGCAGGCCTGCAACCAGCGCGTCGCCGATATGGATCAGCGGCAGTTT
>DASYKO010000042.1:0-3547 GCA_035995285.1 Hyphomonadaceae bacterium
GCTTTCTGCGCTGTTCGGCCCTAGTTTACCGAGGTTTCAGGGCGTCGTAACATCAGTTCCCATGAAGCTTCGCCCCACCATGGACGACATCGTTGCGATGGACCTGGCCCCGCTGGAGGGCGTCCACGCCCTGCCGGCGCGCGACCTGTTCGAAGGCGGCGTGCGCGACGAGGAGATGTTTGGCGGGGCGCTGGGCCTGCGGGCAGGGCCTGCCTTCCAGGAGAGCGAGCGGCGGCGCATCCAGGAGCTGATCCAGGCGCATCTGATTGAGACGGCTGCTGAATTCTCGGCCGATGCCGCGCGCGACGTAAGGGCCGTTGATCTCGAGAATTATCACGAGATTTCGGGCAAGCTCGACCATGGGAAACTGCTCTCCAAGAAGGGCAGGATCATGGGCGATGAGGCGGTGCAGGAAATGAAGAAGATGTCCTTCTTCGATTATGCCCGAAAAGCCTTCGGGCAGGAGAGCTATCTTTCCGACGAGGAAGAGATCGGCCATGAGCAGGTATGCCTTCGCATCGTTCGGCCGAACAGGCGGGAAGATGTCGGCTCGCTGCATGCGGACGCATGGTTCTGGGAACACTACAAATGGGCGCCGCCGCAGGGCGAGCATCGCACCAAGATGTGGCTGGGCGTGTGCGTTGAGCCGGAGCTGAACGGTCTGCGCCTTGCCCCGGGATCGCACCGCCGGCCCTCGCCCTATCGGGTGACGAACGAGAAGGGCAAGGTCGGCTTCGAGCCGGATTTCGACATGGGCGAGATCGGCCTGCGGAAGTTCACCGGCAAGCCAGGCGAGCCGATCCTGTTCAACTACCGCACCCTGCATGTCGGCTCGCTCAATCGCGGCAAGCATACGCGGGTGAGCATCGAAGTGACCTTCATGTACAAGGGTGGGAAAGCCGCCTGAGGCGGGCTGGTCACGGGCAGCGGCTGATATATCTCTGTGATCCCGGGCGCGTATGCGCGCTTAGCCTGCGAGGACAGCTTGCCCGCCGTTAGTCACATGCAAGTCAGGCACGAACAGGAAATCCGGCGCTGGATGTTCGATGTCGCCCTGCCGTTCTGGGCGGAGCACGGGCTTGATCGCGCACACGGTGGCTATGTCGAGCAGCTGACGCTGGATGGACATGATGCGGCCGTGCCGTTCAAGCGGACGCGCGTGGCGTGCCGGCAGGTCTATGTGTTTTCGCATGCTCACATGATGGGCTGGAAGCGCGGGCTGGAGCTGGCGGCGCCGGGCGTCGACTATCTCATCTCGAAATGCTGGCAAGGCGAGGAGAAGGGCTTCTGCCGGCAGCTCACCCGCGACGGCGCCGTGCTCGATTCGACGCCGGATCTCTACGACCATGCCTTCGTGCTGTTTGCCTTTGCCTGGCACTACAAGGCGACGGGAGACAAGCGCTCACGCGACTGGATGCATCGCACGCTCGACTTTGTCGAAGACAAGATGCGCCATCCGAAGAAAGGTTTCTGGCACGAGCTACCGGGCAAGGGCTGGCGATTGCAGAACCCCCATATGCACCTGACCGAAGCCTCGCTCGCGAGCTTCGAGGCCACAGGAGAGGCGCGTTTTTCAGACTTGGCGCGGGAACTGGTGAGTCTCTTCAAGAGGCGCTTCTTCGACGAAAAGAGCGGAACGCTGGCGGAATATTTCGACGACGACTTGCGTCCGGCGCCGGGTGAAGAGGGGCGCCATACCGAGCCTGGCCACCAGATGGAATGGGCGTGGATCCTCAATTCGGCGCGCAAGCTTCTGGGGCTAGACACGGGTCAAACTATCCGTTCGGCCGTCGGCTTTGCCGAGCACCATGGTGTCGATCCGAAATCGCACGCGGTCTACAATGCTATCCGCGACGACGGCGCGCCGATCGACCGCGGCTCGCGCACCTGGCCGAACAATGAGCGGCTGAAGGCTGCCGTTGCGCTGTGGGAGCTCGATGGAACGGATCCATCACGTGTGTTCGACGAGGCGAATGAGTTGTTGCTGAGGCGCTATCTCGCGCACAAGCCCGACGGTACATGGATCGATGCATTCGATGGGGAAGGGCGGCCGGTCGTGAAGTCGATCCCTGCGTCGACGCTCTATCACGTCTTCCTGGCGTTCGCCGAAGTGCTGCGAGTGGCTCAGGTGAAGTAGCGGCGTGCGGCCTCGGCGCAGAGGTCCTGCATTGTCCGGAACTTCCACGGCAAGAACGCCTGCAGCTTTTCCGTGTTGAGCCAGGTCTTCAGCGGACGTGTTTCGGCAAAGCCGATGTCGTTCAACTTGCAAGGAGACAGGTCGATGCGTGCGGATGGATTCACGCGCGCAATCTCATCGACAAGGAGCCTCGCGAGGTCATAGCGGCTCACCGGCGCCGGGCCCGCTACATGCCACACGCCGGTCTGGCCGCCATCCGCCAACGCCGCCAGGGCGCGCCCAATATCCTGCGCCCAGGCGGGGGAAAAGATCTGGTCGTCGGCGGAGCGGGTCGGCTTGCCGGCATTCATCTCGGCAGCCCACTGGCCGATGACGGACTGGGCGTCCAGCTCCAGCCCCACGACCTTGGAAAGGCGGGCGATGATCCAGGACTGATCCGAATCCTTCATCCAGGCTTCGACCTCGGCCTTCTGCCGTCCGTATTCGGTTGTCGGATCGGGCGTACCGGCTTCGCGATAGCCTCCCGCGTCGCCGCGGAAGACGTAGTCGGTTGAAAGAAAGACGGGCGTTGCGCCCTTGTCCATTGCCTCCTTCATCACGCGAATCGTATTCGCGACATTGATGATGCGGGTGGCGCCGGGCGCGCGCGCGCAACGTTCCGGGTTGGTGGCCCCTCCGGCAAGGAAGACGTGAGAGAGGCGCCCTCCAGCCGCGTCGACAAGGCGCTGGACAGGATCGGCGGCGATATCGAATGGGATCAGGTTGTCAGCTCGCGCATGGCCCGTGCCGATTCCACGCGGCCCCAGTGCGCTGAGCAGGTAGCGGCCGACATAGCCGGATGCGCCGATGACTGCGGCCTTTTCGGTCACGGATTTCCTTCCTCGATAGTCGTTGTGAACGCTGCGGCGGGCCCCAAGTCAACCTCCCAGGAAACCGATGTGCCAGATGCGGCTTGACCCCTACGCCATCGCCCGCGAAGACATGCCTGAACTTCCGGAGACGGTCATGACCGACGACACCACGCGCGACCCAGTGAACGCGCACGGCTATGATGTGCAGAAACGCATCGGGCCGACGCGGCTGGGCGTGCACAAGAACTGGGAGTGGTATGACGATCCCAAGCGGGTGATGTTCTCGCTGTCGCGCTACAAGTTCGTCTCGAAGATGTTCGAGGGGCGCAAGAACGTTCTGGAGTTCGGCTGCGGCGATGGCTGGAACGCACCGATCGTGAAGCAGGGTGTCGAGAAGCTCACCATCACCGATTTCGATCCGGTCTACATCGCCGATGCAAAAGAGCGCATGCGCGACAAGTGGCCGTACGACGCCTATGTCGTCGACATCACCAAGGATGCGATTCCGGCCGGGCCGTACGACGGCATCTATTCGCTCGATGTGATGGAGCATTTGCCG
>DASYKO010000043.1:0-10004 GCA_035995285.1 Hyphomonadaceae bacterium
GACAAGGAAGACCGATCATGCAAACCGCCACCGCCGCCAAGCCCGTCATGCTCAACGGGGTCAACGTCACCGCCCTGAACGAGACGGTCGAGGCCATCAAGGCCAAGCCCGAAATCGCCCGCTTCAACTTCCGGGTCGCCAACACCTGGATGGGCGGAGACCGCAACCGCTCCACCATCAAGGATTTCTCCGGCGCCCTCTCCGAACACCGCCTCGGCATCCAGGCCTTCATCGTCGACAATGGCGAACCGGAGGTTCTTCTTGGCGACGACGCAGCCCCCAACCCGGTCGAATGGCTGCTGCACGCTCTCGTCGGCTGCATCACCACGTCGACGGCCTATCATGCCGCCGCAAAAGGCATCCGCATCGACGCCATCTCCTCCCACGTCGATGGCGATCTCGACCTGCGCGGGTTTCTCGGTCTCTCGGACAAGGTGCGGAAAGGCTATTCGGCGATCCGGGTGAAACTGCGCGTCAAGACGCAGGCGGACGCTGAAACCATCGAAGGCCTCACCGCCATGTCGCCCGTGCTCGACACCGTGTCGCGCTCGGTCCCCGTCACGGTGAGCGTCGAGACTTACTGAGCTGAACGAGTACTCCCCGATAACAAGAAGGGCGCAAAGCCCCACAGGCAATGGATACGGTCATGGACAAGCTGAAAACAGAAATAAGCCCGAGCATTCTCGCATACGTCGGAGGCGTCATCTTCGCCATCGCCGCAGCAATCGATGCAATCGTGCACAGCGTCTCTCTGTGACCGTATCCAGCCCCTCGTTTCCTCCCCCAAGAAAACAAGCGCTCGCAGAAGCGTGGAAAAGAAGACTTCAGATGAAAACCTTCAAACCTGACCTGCTCGACTTCATGAACGCCGCAGTGATCGTCACTTCGCTGGGCCTGATCGGCTCCCTGATCCTGCAGTCGTCCTACGCCTGACCCCTCATCATTCCCGATAAGAGAGAAAAGCCATGGGATACCAACAGGTCTTCAAGAATAGCCTTGTCATCGCAGCACTCGCTGCTTCAGTGCTCTCCGGTCCAGCCTATGCCCAGCGCCCGGCAGAACAGGTTCACGTCCGTTACGCCGACCTCAACCTGTCCACGCCGGCCGGCGCCCGCGTGCTCGCCAGCCGCATCAGCCTCGCCGCCCGGCAGATCTGCGGCGAGCGCCCAACCCTCGGGCCGAAAGCGGTCATGCAACACAGGGCCTGCATGAAATCCGCGGAGCGCAGCGCCGCCAGCCAGGTCGCAGCCGTGACCGGCCGGCAATACACCGACGCTCGCGCACCCAACTAATCGGCCACGCTCAACAACAAGTTCCCGGAAAGGGACATGACCATGGGCTACCAGTATTCGTTCAAGGACGTTCTCTCCCGCGCCGAGCGCATCACCTGGCGTGTCGAAGACATCATCGGCGGCGACAAGAAGCTCGACTTCTCCAAGCCCTTCATGCCGGAAACCTTCGCCCGCTGCGAACCGCTCGATTTCCTGTCGAGCAAAGAGAAGCTCCAGCTCAACCAGATCCGCGGCCACACGTATCTTTGCTTCTTCGGCTTGGTCGAGGAATTCATCCTGCCCTTCGTGCTCGACCACGCCCGGCCCATGATCAATGGCGACGACTACCAGGCCCGCGCCTTCCTTGAGTTCGCCGCCGAGGAGGCCAAGCACATTCATCTCTTCCGCACCTTCGAGAACGAGTTCGTGAAGGGCTGCGGTCTCGAATGCCAGGTCATCGGCCCGCCGCAGGAGATTGCCAAGCACGTGCTCTCCCATCCGCCGCTGTCGGTTGCCCTGCTCACGCTGATGATCGAATGGATGTCACAGCGCCACTTCACCGAAAGCATCCAGGACAACGCCGAGATGGACCCGCTGTTCAAATCGCTCCTGCTGCATCACTGGCAGGAAGAGCACCAACACGCCCAGCTCGACGCCATCATGGTCGAACAGATCGCGGCGAACCTCTCGCCCGCAGAGATCGACGCCGGCATCGAAGGCTATCTCGCCCTCGGCGCCTTCCTCGATGGCGGTCTCAAGCAGCAAGCCATGTTCGACATGGCCGCATTGGAAAAAGCCACCGGCCGCCAGTTCAACGAGACACAGCGCGCGCAGTTCATGGACATCCAGCACCAGGCCAACCGCTGGACCTATATCGGCTCAGGCATGAGCCACCCGAAGTTCCTGGAGACCCTCCAGCAGCAGAGCCCCGAACGCCGCACCATGATCGAAAAGGCTGCGCCAACTTTCAGCTGAGCCAGACCTGACACATACCCCGCGCCGGGGCGCCCAGCCCCCCAACGCCCCGGCCAAAACGGCGCCGCGCTCCCCCTCCCAGCGCGGCGCCGCCCGTTTTCCGGAAACGCTATTTCGCGTCCGCCGCCTTCCTGAACAGCTCCAGAATCCCCGGCCAGCCATTGTCGACGCCGTCGCGCATGCCCTTGGCGCCTTCGACATCCGGCATCCGTTCGAAATTGCGGTGTTCGAGTTCCACGCGCGTGCGGTTCGCGCCCTCGGCAATAAAGCGCACGTCCACTTCCGAACAGATCGCCTGGTTCGGCTCGGCCTTCCACTGGCCGTTGATCTCCCATGAGAACACGATGCGGCTGGGCGGATCCCACACCAGCATCGTGCCGTTGATGGTCTCCGAGCCGTCCTCGTGCAGCGTGCGCCACTTGCCGCCCTGGCGCGGCTCGATCGTCTGCTTGACCACCGGCGTTGCGCCGATGTGATGCTGATTGGGCCACCAGCGGTCGATGCCCGCCGTGAACACCTCGAAGGCCCTGGCCTGCGAGACCTCCACCGTCACCGTCTTCTTCACCGGCGCGATCGTGACCGTTTTCGTCGAGCTCATTTCTTCTTTCCCTTGCCCTCGGCTTCCGCCTTGAAATTCTCGAGCGCGTCGTCCCAGAACCCATCCAGCCAGCGGCGCAGCTGGCTCAGGCCTTGCGGATCGATGCGGTAGATCCGGCGCGCGCCGTCCTGTTCCTCGCTCACCAGCCTCGCCTCCTTCAGCACCTTGAGATGCTGCGACACGGCCGGCCGGCTTACCGGCAGGCCCTCCGCCAGCACGCCCACCGCCGAAGGCCCGCGCCTCAGCCTCTCGAAGATCTTCCGCCGCGTCGGATCCGCCAGCGCTTCAATCGCAGTACCGTAAGCCATGACTTACCGTAAGCGATCGCTTACATGATGTCAAGCAGCGTCCAGGCCCGGCCCGCGCCAGCCCAGCGCTCGCCCGCCACGCGTGGGTTTACGGCGCCTGTCCCGCAATGGGATCGCCTCCACACATCATCCGTCGGGCTTTGCGGCCGATTGCGCGCAACACGCGATCTCCCAGCGGTTGTGGCCGCATCGCGCCTCTGGCTAGTTTTTTGCGAAGCGCTGCGCATGACGGACGAAATCCTTAATTCCGGGCCGGGGCCCGCCGAGCAGCGCATGCGCGTCTTCATCTCCTTCGCCGAAGGGGAAGAGGAGTTCGCGGACTATCTCGGCTACGTCCTCGCCCTGCGCGGCTTCGAGCCGTCGTCCAGCCCGGCCCCGCGTTTCCGCCGCCGTATCATCGGCAAGACTGAAGCCTCGATCTTCGTCCTCACCGCCGCTGCTGCTGCCTCGAAGCGCGTCATCGGCGAACTCGCCGAAACCGTGAACCAGTCCAAGCCCGCCCTCATCCTCGTGCCCGGCGCGCTCACCGACGTCGCCATCCCCGCCGAATTCTCCGCGCACCCCTTCATCCAGAGCTGGCGCAACCCGGACGCGCCCGGCTCAAGCCTCGTCAATGGCCTTCTGGCTCTGGAACAAGCCCTCGACGCAGCACGCCTCGTGCGCTCGGCGCCGGTCCTCGAAATCCCCGAGCAAGCCGTAACCGAAACAGCCGAACGTGTTGCCGCTCCCGAACCCGCGATTGCTGCCGAACCGGCCGCCGAACCCGAACTCGCTGCGCAAGAAGCTGAACCCGCTTCGCAGGCGCGTGCAACCGAGCCCTTAAGCGTCGAAGCGCTCACCTCCGCCTTTGCTGAATCCGTCCCCGATCCATTTGCGATCACCGAGCTGCCCGCTGCGTTCGCCGAGCCCTCCATCACACTGGAAGCCGTACCCCCCGCGGTCACACCCGAAACCATCGCTGCAGAACTTATGGCCGAGCCGCCTTTCGCGTCCGCGCCCACGCTGGAATCCTCGATCCCCGAATCTCTCGCCGCGCTCGCCGCCGAGCCGCCCAACGGGCCGATGGCCGAATTCATCTTCGATACGCTGGAGCCACAGCTCGACACGGACCTCGACCTGAATCCTCATTTGAGCCCGGTCTTCCAGGTCAAACTCGAGCCCACCTACGACGTGCTCGACCTCACCATCCGCGCCGAAGAGGCGCCGCTCTTGAAGGCCCGCATCGCCCAGCCGCTGCCGCCGCTCGCTTTCCCGCGCCTCGTTTCATCCCAGCCCGCCTCGCGCGTGCAGCCTCCGCGCACAACGCCCGCGCTCATCAACAAAGGGCAGGGCGGCAATGCCCGCCGCCGCTCCGTCGCTCATCTTGCCATCGTCACCGCGTCCCTCATGTGCGCCGCCGCCAACGCGCCCTGGCTGATCTCCTTCATTTCCGCGGCCCGCTCCGCCGCCGCCGAAGAACGCGCCCGCCTGCCCAGCGCCCCCTCGCTCAAGCCCAGCGTCACGATCCGCAACAGCGAAGCGGACGGCGCCGAGACCCCTGAAGCCGCCATTGCGCCCGCCTCACCCGAGCCCGACGTCACAACGCTTGAGCCAGAAGCGATCGAATCCGCTGCTCCCGCCGCCACGCCCGCCGCCGTCCCCGCAGCGCCCGCTCCGGCTCCCACGGAAGCGGCTGCAGCGCCTGTCCTCACCGACGCCGAACTCGCTCAACAGCTCGATCACGACGACTGGCTGGAAGCCCGCAAGATCGGCAACCTCGCCGCCTTTCGCGCCTACATCGAAAAGCACGCCGACGGCGTCCACTACGCCGAGGCAATGGACCGCGCCCGCCGCCGCATCGCCGAACTCTCGACGAAACCGGTTTCCACGCTGGTCTACCTCACCGGCCCGGCCTTCTTCCGCGGCCTGCCCACGCGCGATGTCGACGGCGTCGAAGCCGGCGCCAAGGGCCAGGACGTCTACATCATCGACCGCATCGCCACCCGCCGCGAAGGCGACTGGCTCGTCTTCGAACGCGGCGGCGCCTGGCCGTTCCTGTTCGTGAACGCGCCCGAGGTGCAGAAGGCGGAGTAGCGTCTACCGTCCCCCGCCGCCGCCCTGCTGCTCGACCTGACCGAACGCTCCAGCCAGCTGGCGGTAGAAATTCAGCCGGTCGTACTGGTCATCCGACAGGAATTCCTCGAACTGCTTGGCGCCGGCCAGGGGCTCGGGCGCAACGCCTTTCAATGCCGACGTCATCAGCGAGGCAAAGATGCGCGCGGGCATTTCGCCGCCGGTGACTTTTGCCATCGGCGTGTCGTCGTCGTTTCCGACCCAGACGCCGGCCGTGTATTTCGCGGTGTAGCCGATGAACCAGGCGTCGCGCCATTCCTGGCTGGTGCCGGTCTTGCCCGCCACATCCCAGCCGCCGACGCGCGCGCCCCGCCCCGTGCCCTGCAGCACCACGCGCGAGAGCATGCCTGTCATGTCTTCGGCAAGCCGGCGCGGGTAGATCTGCGCGGCTTCGTGGGCCGGGTTGGTATAGAGCAGGTCGCCCTTGGAGTTGCGGATCTCCTCAATGATGTAGGGCGACATCTGGCGGCCATTCTTCGCCAGCACACCATAGCCCGTCGTCATGTCCAGCAGCGTCACCTCGTCCGAGCCCAGCGTGATGGACGGATAGTTGTGCAGCGGCGACGTCACGCCGAACTCGCGCGCCAGGGCCGTCACCTTCTCGATGCCGATCTCGACGCCGACCTGCGCCGCCACCGTGTTGAGCGATTCCGCCAGCGCCTCCGACAGCGTCACCGCGCCTCGGTAGTCGCCCGAATAGTTGCGCGGCCGCCATTTGCCGATCTGGATCGGCGCGTCATAGCGGATGTCGCCTGGCGAAAGTCCCGCCTCAAGCGCCGCGGCGTAGACGAACGTCTTGAACGACGAGCCCGGCTGGCGCCGCGCCTGCGTCGCGCGGTTGAACTTCGATTTCGAATAATCACGTCCGCCGACCAGCGCCTTGATCGCGCCGGTCTCGTTGTCGAGAAGGATAAGCGAGCCTTCGGAGGCCTTCTTCTCCTTGCCCATCGTCTTGATGCCGTCTTCCACGGCGGCCTGCGCCTTGGCCTGCATGTCGAGGTCGAGCGTGAGCTTGATCACCAGGTCCGCCGGCGGATTGGGCAGCAGCTCGTGCACCTTCTCATAGGCGTAGTCGAGCACATGGCCCTGGAAGTTGTTCTTCTCGTCATTGCGGAAGACGAGAACCTGTTTCTTGGCCTCCGCCGACTGCTCCGCCGTGATGTAGCCGGCCTCCACCATCTGATCGAGCACGTAGCGCTGGCGCTCTTTCGCCCCCGCCATCTCCTGCTCGCTGGCAAAGCGCGACGGCGCCTTCGGGAAAGCGCCCAGCAGTGCCGCTTCGCCGATCGTCAGGTCCTGCGGCGCCTTGCCGAAATAGGTGTGCGCGGCCGCATCCAGCCCATAGGCGCGCGCGCCGAGATAGATGCGGTTGAGATAAAGCTCGAGGATCTCCTTCTTGGAGAGCATCTGCTCCAGCTCTGCTGCGAGTCTTGCTTCCTGCGCCTTGCGCTTGATGGTCTGGTCCGGCGTCAGGAACAGGTTCTTCACCAGCTGCTGCGTGATCGTCGATGCGCCCGAAACCGTGCGGCCCGCGCGCGCATTGTCGATCGTCGCCCGGAAGATCGCGCCATAATCCACGCCCTGGTGGGTGAGGAAGTTCTTGTCCTCCGCCGCGATGAAGGCATTCACCACATGCGCGGGCAGGGCGTCAGGCCCTTCGAGAGCGACTGCCCGGCCATAGCGGGGGCCACGGGTTGCGATCGTATTGCCATTGGCGTCGATGAACTCGACCGAGGCTTCCCGGTTCAGCGTCCACAGCGCTTCCCGGCTCGGCAGGTGGGGCATCTGGGCAAAGAGAGAGTTCCAGAGCAGGCCGAACGTGACGGCCCCGACGGCAAACAGCGTCGCGAGAATCTTCAGCGTCGGCGGGCCATACCGCTCCATGAACGACCCCGAAGGGCCGATTCCGCCGGAGAAGGATTTCGCCATAGATCACCTGCCGCCCGGACGGCGCTCAACCCCACGTCCGGTAAGAACGCGTAGATAAGCCTCGCCGCCCCTTGCCCCACATGAATTAGCAGCAATCAGCGCGAAGACCAGTGAACGGCCGCCGGCGCTCCTGAATCACTGTGATTCAGGAGCAGTCATAGCGCCTCACTCGTCTCAATTGCCCAGAATCTTCGAGCGGGCCTGGTCCAAGATGCCGCCGGACCGTTCCGCGGGAGCAGACGGGGCCGACTGCGCCGGAGGCGGCGGCGGGGAGGGCGGCGGAGGCGAGGGCGGGGGTGATGCCGCCGCCGGCGCGGAGGCCTGCGCCGATTGCGACGGCGCTGCTTGCGACTGTCCTGATTGCGACGGGGAAGGCCTGCCCGGCCGGCCTATGATCTTGTCTCTCGCCTGGTCGACGACACCGACGCCGGTGGGGGGTGGGATTTGGCCGTTGCCATTGCCCCTGCCGCCGCCATTGCCGTTGTCGCGGCCGTGGCCGCGGTAGTTGTCGTCGTCCCAGCCGCGGTTCCAGCCGCCATAGTTCCGCCCGCTGCGGATCCAGTCGGTGCGATAGTACGCGGTGTTGTACCAGGCGCCCCACGGATAGCGGTTGCGGTAATCCTCATACGCCCAGATCTGGTCGATCTGCCGGGCATAGAGCCACGCCTGGTAATCCCGCTCGCGCAGGTCCTGGATCGAGTTCGAGGCGTCGATGCGGTATTCGCCCCAGGGCTGGCTCGACAGATAGAAGTCGTACGCCTCGACCGTGTTGGTCTGCAGCGCCACGCGCCAAGCCTCGCCATCGTGCAGGCGGATCGCGTCCATCTCCCGCCGCGCATCGGCGACATAGCCCGAGCGCGGATAGGCGCGCACGAATTCCTGCAGCTCCACCGGAGAGCCCGAACGGCGCGCGCGCACATAGGCGCCCTGGTCCGTGCGCCACAGCGCATCGAGCCGGTCCTTCGCCTTGCCCGCATTGGGACCCTGGGGCCACTTGCCGAGATAGGTCTCGTAGAGATCGATCACGTCGGTGCGCTGCGCGTTGGCCCAGTCGGCCTTCTCCTCAGCCGCCATGCGCGGCGCCGCCGCCTTGGCGCGCATTGCATCGGCCTCGGCGAAATGCAGGCTCCACGGATACCGCGCGGTGAAATCCGCCCAGCCGGTCTCGGTGTTGATGCGCAGCGCGGCATCCCACGACGCCTGCTCCATCTTGCCGAGCTCGTCCATGCGCGAGCGCGCCATGCCGGAATACTGACCGTCGGGATAGACCAGCAGGTAATGCTGATAGGCCGGCGGCGTATCCATCCGCGCCGCCTGCTGCCAATCCATCATGTGGATCTCTTCGGGGCTCGGCCCGGTGACACAGGCGGTCAGCAGCGCGATCGCCGACGCAGCCGCGAGCAGCAGCCGCGTGCGCCTGGCCGAGGCGGTCGCCCCACCATGATTACCGGTCAGTTCAGTGGAGCGTGCAGCGCCCATGGGGGTCCTCCCAGATCACCAACGAATATTACAGCGAAGATGAACGGGAGTGGAATAGAAGCCAATAATCCAATGGCCGTAGGCCCTTGGGCGGGTTTTCCTGTTCCGAATCGAGAACAGTGCTTCGCGTTCGTGGGCTTCCTTGAGCCTACTTCCCCGTAAACCTCGCCGCGCGCTTCTCCACGAAGTGCGCGACGCCTTCCTTGAAGTCTTCCGACTTGAACGAGGGCGGCATGTCGGCGTTCGCGGCGTCGATCGCATCGCCCAGCGACTGCATCTGCGCGTTCCAGATCTCGCGCTTCATCTCCCGCAACGACCGCGGCGAGACTTCGGTGGCCAGCGTCCGCGCATATGCCATCACCGCATCCTCGCCCGCCGCCTCGCGCACCAGGCCCATCGAGACCGCCTCCGGCGTCGTGAAGGTGCGGGAGGAATAGAGCAGGTCAGCCGCGTTCGCGAAGCCGACAAGACGCGGCAGCAGCCACGAGATGCCATGCTCAGCAATAAGCCCGCGCTTGGCGAAGGCTGTCGTGAATTTCGCCGAAGGGTGCGCGAAGCGGATGTCGCAATAGAGCGCGAGGATGAGGCCAAGCCCCGCGCAGGGGCCGTTGATCCAGGCGATGATCGGCTTGGGCACGGCCGGGAACCACGAGTATTGTTTCTGGAAGCTGGGGTTGGCGTTCGGATCCCATGGCTGGTGCGAGTTGACGACGGCGCGGGATGTGGCCTCGTTGGAGTGGATCGACTGCAGCAGCCCCATGTCCGCCCCCGCGCAGAAGCCGCGCCCCGCGCCGGTGAGGATGATCACGCGCACCGCTTCGTCCTGAGCCGCCTCGCGCATTGCCGCGCGCACATCGTGGTCCATCTCCGCCCGCCAGGCATTGAGCTTGTCCGGCCGGTTGAGCGTGACCACCGCCACGCCATTCTCCACGCGATAGAGGACGTCCGAGTAGGTATGCGCGGCAGTGTCGGCCATGTGGGGCTCCCTGGTTTTGAGGGGAGAGTAGCGGGTTGGCGGGAGAGGGAAAGGTGGGCTGCGGGCATATTACCCGGAACCGGCGCCGGCCTGGCAAGCGGGAGGCGCCCCAATCCCTGCCTGGCCAGCCCGAACTGGATCGCGAACGACCGTCCCTGGCAGCGATCTCAACCGGTCAGCGCAACACGTACCTTGATATGAGGACGTGGAGCGATGGCGATGAAGCGAAAGTATTGCAGGACCTGGGTTACGGCAGCCGAGAGCGCGGAGCTTTGGGAGCGCTGGAAGCGAGGCGAAGGGCTGGCTGCGATCGGCCGGGCGCTGGGCAGGAGTCACAACAGCATCTTCGCCCATCT
>DASYKO010000044.1:0-5575 GCA_035995285.1 Hyphomonadaceae bacterium
ATGCGTGTCCACTGGCCCGAAGCGCCGGTGACGCGGACATTCTGGTCCTTCTTGAGCGAGACGAGCGAGGCCGAGCCTGGGTTGAGATCCTGGATCACCTCAACGTTGGCGTTGAGGAAGCGGCGTGCGCCAAGGACTGCAGAGGTTTCGGCGGCCGAGTGCGCGGCAGCCTCCGCGCCGCGATCATTCCATTGGCCGAAATAGCCGTTGGTCGTCGGGTTCGCTATGTCGGAGTCGATGGCGTAGCCGACCTGCGGCGGGGTCACGTCGAGCGCGTTCTGGAAGAGCGTCCACTGTCCGGTGTTGTAGAAGGCCTGCGTGCCGGAATGGCCGGTGGAGCCCGAGAGCCAGAAATACTGAGCGAGGCCCTTCTCGCGGATGGCGTTGCAGATGCAGCCATTGGAATAGACGCCGACGGCGATACCGGAGCCTTCGAACGCGCGCTTCACGTCCTCGAAGTATTTGATGATCGGATCGCGCAGCTGCTGGTAGGGCCAGTCGGCGTCCACGCCGAAATAGATGGCGGAGCCCGAGGGTTGGCCTGCGGCTTTCGCCATGCGCAGGGATTGCTCGGCGTCTTCCTTGCCCCAGTTGTTTTCAAACGTGCGGAAACAGTTGTTGTAATGCTGGAAGACGGTGGCAAGGCTGAGGCCTTCGCCAAGGATGATCTTCGTTTCTTCTGGCTGCAGGTCCTTGCCCGCGATGCTGGGCGGGAGTTGCGAGTAGTAGCGGAACACGGTCTTGACGCCATGAGCCTTGAGAGTACGGGCCTTGGCGACGTCGAGGCGTTGCGCGGTGTCTGCGATCAGTGGGAACACCGTCGCGGTCGCAGGTAGCGGCGTTGATGGTGTGGAAGGCTTAGATGGCGTCGACGGCGCACTAGGCGCCGCTGGCGCATCGCTGGTTTCGCACCCGCCGAGTAAAGCGGCGGCGCCGGAGGTCAGAAGGAAAGCGCGGCGGTTGAAGGCTGTGCTCATGTCCGTCCTCCCGTTTGTTCTGGAGTGCTATCTAGCCCGGAGAGGCGCCGAGCCAAGGTGGGTGCCGCCGTCGATGATCAGGAACTCGCCGGTGACGTGGCGGCTTTCGGGGCCGGCGAAGAACAGGATTGCCTCGGCAATGTCTTCCGGCTGGGAGGCGACGCGCAGCGGCGTGCCCTTGATGACGTTGTCGATCACCTGCTGTTCGGCTTCCGCGCCCTGATACTTGGTGAACCAGCCCGAGCCGATATAGCCGGGGCAGACCGTGTTGATGCGGATGATCGGCGCCAACGCGCGGGCGAGCGACAGCGTCATCGTGTTGAGCGCACCCTTGGAGGCGGCATAGGCGACCGACGAACCATTGCCCGTCACGCCTGCGATGGACGAGACGTTCACGACGGCCCCTGCCCCGGCCTTTTCGAATTGCGGACGGCAAGCGCGGATCATCTGGAAGCCGGCGACGACGTTCACGCTGTAGATGCGCAGGAAGTCTGCAGCATCGAGGCCGTCGAGATCGGCATGCTTCACGAACTTGGTGACGCCGGCATTGTTGACCAGCACATCCACGCCGCCGAATTTCTTCGCGGCAGCTTCGACCAGCTTCTTACAGTCAGCGTCCTCGGCGACGTTGGCCTGGATGGCGAAGGCCTCGACGCCTTGCTTGGCGCATTCGGCGACGACTTCATTGGCGGCGTCGGCGCTGGAATTGTAGTTGATGCAGATGTTGGCGCCGCGCTTGGCGAGGCCCACGGCTGTGGCCGCGCCCAGGCCGGTGCCGCCGCCCGTCACGATGGCCCGTTTGCCTTGCATGTTCCTGTCAGCCATCCGGTCGCTCCTCACTACGTTTGTGCAGGGCATAGCAAGGTGCGGCGCGGAATGGAAACCGGCTTCAAAAACTATTCCAATCCCGCCGCTTCCCGCCTTCGAGCGGCGAGCAGCATCGCGGGCATGGAGATCTCGCCCTCCCGACAGGCGTATTCGCTGATCGGAGCGTCGGCAGGGCGGAACTCGTACTCGCCGCCCCAGGGCTGATCCCATTTGGCGGGGTCCTCGACGGTAAAGCGATAAAGCAGCCGGCCATCCTGCGTGCGCGAGAAGCGTTCGGTGACCTTTAGGTTGATCCATGAGCCGCGGAATAGCTGCTCGGGCGGGAAGTTCGTGCTTTCGACAACCAGCGTGTCGCCCTCGTACCAGCCAATCGAGTCGCCGAGATAGGGCCGCTGGCCGTCGGTGCGGTGGCGGCCGTTCATGCGGACGATGCGGGCGTCGTGGATCATCTCGGAGAGGATGACGATGTAGTCCCGGGTCTGGACGATCTGGTAGTTCGAGTTGTTGGGCAGCGGCAGGATCACCGGACCGGCATTGCTGGCGATGGGCAGGATGCAGCGGTCGTCTACGGCCTGCAGTTCAGGGCCATCCGTTGCCTTCTCTCCGGGGCCGAGCGGATGGCGGCGCAGGTCAGGCGTGGCGCCGGCCTTCAGGGGCGGCACGCGGCCGTTGGCGGGACTGGTGATGAAGCTGGTCCGTGGCTGGCCCTTCACGCGCATGGCTGGACGGAATTTCGAGCCCTTGTCGGCCTCTGCAGCCTCTTCCGGCGTCATGATCAGTCGGTCGCCGAGGTCCGCCGGGCGTTCGAAGCGCGTGGCGCTTTCATTGGTCCAGACACCCTGCAGATCGGGATGACCGAGATATGTCTTCGGAGGCTGCCAGGCGGCCTGTGCGTAAGCCGATGCGGCCAGGACGATGGCCGATGCGATCGCGGATAGAATTCGCAGCGGCGCCCCCTCTCAGTTGAGCTGCCTCATAGCTAGCATTGCCGCAGCGGAAACAAAACGGCCGGCGGATGAACCGCCGGCCGTTCAGATATTCGCGTCAGGCAACCAGCCGAAGCTGACCTGCCCTCACCGCTCCAGAGTTACTGGGGCGCGCGCGGCGCCATCGGCGCGTCGTATTCGGCTTTCGAGATGAAGCCGTCCTTGTCCGTGTCGCGGCGAGCCAGCATCTGGCCGAGGCGCTCGTCGTCGACCTGAGCCTGGAACTGCTCCGGCAGGGTCATCTTGAGTTCGGCCTTGTCGAGCTTGCCGTCCTTATTGGCGTCGGCTTTCACGAACGCAGCCGCGCGCTCTTCCGGCGTTTGCTGGGGACGTCCGCCGCCTTGCTGGGCGAGAGCGGGCGAAGCGAGCGCAATGGCGGTCGCGGCGAGGAGAAGATATTTCGTCATGAGTGTTTCCTTTGGTGGTCCGAATAGTCGGTTGAAGGCTGCTGGTCCTGTGAACCAGAGTGCAGACGGCTTACTGCGCCGGACGCTGCGGGGGCGCAGTGTACTCGGCTTTGGAGATCTTGCCGTTCTTGTCGGTGTCGCGACGGTCGAAAGAAGCCTTCAGGCGATCTTCCGGCATCTGGGCGGCGCGCTCGCCCATCGACACCTTGAATTCGGCAGCATCGAGGTTGCCGTCCTTGTTGGCGTCGGCCTTCACGAACGCTGCTTCGCGTTCTTCCGGCGTCATTTGCGGACCACGCCCGCCGCCACCGCCCTGCTGGGCGAACGAGGGTGAAGCGAGCGCAATCGCGGTCGCAGCGAGGAGAAGATATTTGGTCATGTGATGATCTCTTTTTTCGCGTCTGGTTACTGCGGCGGACGCTGCATCGGCGCGGTGGCTTCGGCTTTCGAGATGAAGCCGTCCTTGTCCGCATCGCGCATCGTGACGATCTGCGCGAGGCGCTCGTCGTCGATCATGGCTTGGAACTGCTCGGGCAGGAACGCTTTGTATTCCGCCTTGTCGAGCTTGCCGTCCTTGTTGGCGTCAGCCTTGGTGAAGGCCGCGTTGGTTTCTTCCGGTGTCCGTTGCGGCGGACGGCCCTGCTGCGCCAGCGCCGGCGCCGCCATGAGCGCGGCGAGCGCAGAGGCTGCCAGCAGTGATTTGATGGTCATGAATTTCCTCTCCGATTCACCCGAGAAACCGGGCTAAAGACTTCCCCCTGATCGCCCCTGTGGCGGCGCGATTGCAGGGTTTAACGGCAGCCCCTTCGGCCATCCGTCGAACCCCTCTGCAGATAAACCTCCTGTAAGGTGAAGGTCATATAGCTAACGGAAATCGAGTTCTCTTCGCACTTGCGAAGGCTTCATGGCGCGCCGCAGGACGTGCTAGGAACCACAACAGAATCCGCGCTCCGGAGCGAGAATGGCCGTGACTTTCCCTGATTTTACCCAGCTCCCGCTTGGCGAGGCAAAGGGCGGAGCGGGCGCTCTGGAACTGGCCGCCTGGAAGATGCGCGCTGGCGACGCCGCGCAGCAGCTGTGGGAGACGCCCGAGGGACTGCCGGTGAAGCCGCTCTACACGGCGGCTGATACCAACGGGCTCGACTTCCTGGACGACTGGCCCGGCATCGCGCCGTTCGGCCGCGGCCCCTATCCCACGATGTACACCAACCAGCCCTGGACCATCCGCCAGTATGCGGGGTTCTCGACGGCCGAGGATTCGAACGCCTTCTACCGCCGCAACCTGGCCGCGGGACAAAAGGGCCTGTCGGTGGCCTTCGATCTGGCGACCCACCGCGGCTATGACAGCGATCACCCACGCGTCACGGGCGATGTTGGCATGGCGGGCGTCGCCATCGATTCCATCTACGACATGCGTACGCTGTTCGCCGGCATCCCGCTCGACCAGATGTCCGTGTCGATGACGATGAACGGCGCGGTGTTGCCGATCCTGTCGCTCTACATCGTGGCGGCCGAGGAACAGGGCGTTTCGCCGGACAAGCTCTCGGGCACGATCCAGAACGACATTCTCAAGGAGTTCATGGTTCGGAATACCTACATCTATCCGCCCCGCCCCTCGATGAGGATCATCTCCGACATCTTCGCCTACACCTCGCAGAAGATGCCGAAGTACAACTCGATCTCGATCTCCGGCTATCACATGCAGGAAGCGGGCGCGACGGCGGACCTGGAACTTGCTTACACGCTGGCAGACGGCGTCGAGTATATCCGCGCAGGCATCGCGGCGGGCATGGACGTCGACAAGTTTGCGCCGCGGCTCTCCTTCTTCTGGGCCATCGGCATGAACTACTTCATGGAAGTGGCGAAGATGCGGGCCGCGCGCCTGCTCTGGGCGAAGCTGGTGAAGGGCTTCAACCCGAAAAGCGACAAGTCGCTGTCTCTGCGTACGCATTCCCAGACTTCGGGATGGTCTTTGACGGCGCAGGACGTCTACAACAACGCAATCCGCACCTGCTTCGAGGCAATGGCCGCGGCGGGCGGGCAAACGCAGTCGCTGCACACCAACTCGTTCGACGAAGCGCTGGCCCTGCCGACGGACTTCTCGGCGCGTATTTCGCGCAACACCCAGATCTTCCTGCAGCAGGAAGCTGGAGTGTGCCGTACGGTCGATCCGTGGGGTGGCAGCTACTATGTCGAGCGGCTGACCTATGATCTCGCGCGCAAGGCGTGGGAACACATCCAGGAAGTCGAAGGCATGGGCGGCATGTCCAAGGCCATCGAGGAGGGTCTGCCCAAGCTGCGCATCGAGGAGGCGGCCGCGAAGACGCAGGCGCGCATCGATAGCGGCGTACAGACCATTGTCGGCGTCAACAAGTTC
>DASYKO010000045.1:0-7280 GCA_035995285.1 Hyphomonadaceae bacterium
GCGTAGCTGTAGCTGACGTGAAGGGTTTGCGGAACACCGCGGTTGCCGAAGACGAAGGCCGACGTCGTGTCGAACCCGCCGAAGGGCGAGGAGCGCCCGACGCTGGTGCGGTATTGCTCGTCGAAGGCATTCTCGAACCGCGCCGTCAGCTTGTGCCTGTGGTCGGTATCCATGAAAACGTGGGCGGCAAGGTCGATCACGACGTAATCGCCATAGTCGATCACGCCGACGACCGGCAGGTTGGAGCTTTGCAGCTTGCCCATCCAGAGCGCGTTCGCCTCGACGCCCCAGCGGTCCTGATCATAGGATCCGCCGAACTTGGCATACTGGCGCGGGATGCGGGGAAGCTGGTTGCCCGCGTCGTTCTCGGTCGATGAATTGGTGTAACTCGCAACGGCCGTGAAGCCGTTGCCGAAATCCGCATTGCCCGACAATTCGAAACCGCGCACCTCGACCTTGCCCGGCACGTTGATGAAGAAGCCGTTGTCGATGTAGAACTCGTTTTCCGGCGTCAGCGGATCGGGGTCGGCGAAGCCCGGGAACAGGACTTCGCAGTCCGTCGCCGGGGAGCTGTCGTCACAGGCGGCGAAATCGATCAGGTTGTCGATGTCGCGGGCGAAGTACGTTGCCTGCCACGAGAACGTCGGGCCGGCGGCGAACTCGCCACCGAGGCCGATGTTGTAGTTGGTGCTCTCTTCCGGCTCGACATTCGGGTTGCCGAGTTCGTAGGATTCGATGGCGAACAATTCCTCCGCGGTCGGCAGGAGGAAGCTCGTGCCGACATTGGCCTGCGCAAAGAGATAGTCGCTGAAGTCATAGCGGCCGCTGGCGTTCCAGACCGTCGCCGTCTTCCCACCTGCGTCGTTGTAGCGGACGCCGACTGCGAAGGAGGCGTTCTTGATCAGCTCGTCGGTGGAGCGCAGCTGGCCGAAGACCGCGTTGACGGTTTCATCCTGCTGCTTGATCAGGAGGACATCGTCGCGTCCGGAATACTGCTGGTAGTCGTAGCCGACGACGTATTCGAGCGGACCGCCGGGATGGAACTTGGCCAGCGCGTTGATGCCCTGGTCCTCGAACCACCAGCCGGTGTCGAGATCGGTGACGACCTGATCGACCACGAACGGACCGGCGCCGCCGCCGCCGAGCTGGTTGAGGATGGTCGAATAGCTCGAATCCCAGTCGTGCCAGTAGCTTTTGACCTGGACCTGGAGCCAGTCGCTGGGGTCATAGTTGACGCCGACGCTGGCGATGTCTTCGTCGCGCACGTTCTTCGAGTAGGCGACAAGGCGCGGGTTCGGGTTGTCGAGGCGTGCGTCGGTGTGGGTATAGCGCGCATCGACGGAGAATTTCTCGCCGAGCAGGAAACGGTACTTTGCGCCGTAATTGTTGACGTCGATGCTGCGGTCGCGGTCCGTGGCGCTGGGCGCCCAGTTGTCGAAGGTCTCGAAGCCGTCGGACTTGTCCTGCGAGGCAAACAGCACGTAGTTGCCCGGACCGGCCTTGCCGCGCACATAGCCGTCGACATGGATACTATTGTTGGTATCGGCGCTGATGGTGGCCATGCCGTCGAACGTATCCGTGTAGCCCCGCGTGACGATGTTGATAACGCCGGCGGCCGACTGAGTTCCGTAGAACAGGCCCTGCCCGCCCTTCAGCACCTCGATGCGTTCGATCATGCTGGCGGGCAGCGTGTCGCTCATCGTGGTGGAATAGAGCCGGTTGTTGATGCGGACGCCGTCCACGGTGATGAGCATGTCCTGCGTGCGCGAACCCTGCAGCGAGATGTCCATGTAGGAGAAGGGGCCGCCGCGCGGGGCGACGTACAAGCCGGGAACCTTGATCTGCAGCGCCTGCTGAGCGTCGAGATAGACCTGGTTGCGGATTTCTTCCGAGCTCACGACTTCGAGATCAGAGCCGAATTTCTCGAGTTCCTGCGGCAGGGTTTCCTCGAGCGTCTGGCCGACAATGACAATGACATCGTCAGCTTCGGCCGGCGGGGCCGATTGCGCCAGAGCGGGCGCCGCTGCAACGGCAATCGCCAGGATGCTGGCGCCGCGAGTGAGCAGGCGTCGGAAATTCAGAACGGGCTTCAATAGGAGATCCTCCCCGGAATCTTTCTCTTTTCCGATCCGCGTGCTCGCGTTCGGTAGAGAAGCCCTAGGAGGAAAAACCCGGCGGGAAGGAGTGAATTACCGTAACGGCTCAGGTAACACCCGGTTCGCGAGGTCGATCCGTTACGCAACAGGCGTTACAGGGCACGTAACACGCCGATTGGCGGGCGAGTCTCGTGCGGCGGCGAGCAAAGCCCGTTGCAGTGGGATGGCCGGGTGCGGTAGTTTTCTGGCAGGAGGAGGTTCCTGAACGGGGAGCCTCGAGTGACTAGAACAATCCTTCGCGAAGGCCTTGGCGCAGGCTTGGCGTTCGTCCTTGCCGCGCTGCCGACCCAGGCTGACGCCCAGCAGGCGCTGCCGAAAGAGTACGGATACACGCTCGCGGGCCGGACGCCGGGCGCCACCTATTTCCTGTCGGGCATCCAGAGAGGCGCCGAGCCCGAATCGGTCGAGGCCTGGGTCTGGGTCGTGACGCCGGATGCTGTTGCCAGCGAAAGCCAGCAATTCGACGCGCAGGCTCAATGGTCGATCATGCGTTGCACCGCCAACTCGATCGAGGTCATCCGGACGGAATACTATCTTGATGGCCAATTCCTGAAGAGCCTCGAAGTCCCGACCGGCCCCGCCAAAACCTTCAGGGCGGGCACGCCGATGGCGCTCATCTGGAACACCGCGTGCGACCGCGCCGTCCGCTTCAAGGCGGATTATGTCGACAGCATCGAGCAAGTCTACGCAATCGCCAAAGGACGGCAGCTAGCAGGGGTCAAATAGAGGCTGGCGTCCTTACTCAAACTGCCTAGGACAACATCTCTCGAATCTTGTGGCCGAGAGCGTCCAGGGCGAAGGGCTTGGTGAGCATGTCCATGTCCTTGCCGAGGAACTCGTCGCGGACGCGGGCGTGCTGGGCGTAGCCGGTGACGAAGAGTATCTTGAGATTGGGCCTGTGCTGGCGGGCGATCTCCGCAAGCTTGCGGCCATCGATGCCAGGTAGTCCGACATCGGACACCATGAGATCGAGCCGGGCATCGGATTGCAGGACCGGGAGCGCTGCGCGGCTGTCGCCCACTTCGATCGCGGCATAGCCAAGCTCGTGCAGCACGTCGGCGATGAGCATGCGAACGGCAGGGTCGTCTTCCACGATCAGAACGGTTTCGCCTGCCCCACGCGGGGCCTGTTCCAGCTCTGCATCGCGTGCTTCGGGTTCGGCGCCCTGAGCCTGAGGCAGGTAGAGCGTAACCATTGTGCCCTTGCCGATCTCGCTGGTGATCTCGGCATGGCCTTGCGACTGCTTGGCGAAGCCGTAGATCATCGACAGGCCTAGGCCCGTGCCCTTGCCGATCGGCTTTGTCGTGAAGAACGGATCGAAGGCCTTGGTCAGCACATCGGGAGACATGCCCGTGCCAGTGTCAGCAACCGCCAGCTTGATGTAGCTGCCAGCGCTCAGTCCTTCAGCGCGGAGCCTGGCGAGATCTTCATCGTCGGCAAGAGCGGTCGAGATCATCACCTCCCCGCCATCGGGCATCGCATCCCGAGCATTGATCGCAAGATTGAGGATGGCGTTCTCAAGCTGGTTGGCGTCGGTCGCAGCAAGGCCGAGACTGGCGCCCAGATGCGTCTTCAGGCGCACCTGTTCTCCGAGGCTGCGGCGGAGCAGCTCTTCCATACCCTTGACGATATCGTTCACATCGTAGGGCCTCGGATCGAGCGGCTGCAGGCGCGAGAAGGCCAGCAGGCGATGGGTGAGCGACGCAGCGCGGTTGGCCGACGAGATCGAAGCTTCCATGAAGCGGCTGAGGTCTTCATAGCGGCCCGTGCTGATACGGCGCTTCACGATCTCTAGCCCGCCGATGACGCCGGCGAGCAGGTTGTTGAAGTCGTGAGCGATGCCGCCGGTGAGCTGGCCGATAGCCTCCATCTTCTGGGACTGGCGCAAGGCCTCCTCGGCAGAGTGCAGGGCTGCCTCTGCTTCCTTCTCGGCGGTGACGTCCCTGCCTACGGCCTGGATGAAGGTGTCGGCGACAGCGACGCCCCATTCGATCCAGCGCTCTTTCTGGTCGGCCGTCTTCACCCGTAGCTCGAAGCGTCGCGGGATCTGGTCGGCCTTGATGGCGTAAACCGCCTCGTTCCATTTCTCGAGATCTTCGCTGACGACAAGCTCGCGGATATTACCGCCCACCAGACGCGGCTCGCTCCAACCCAGGAGGACCGTGGCGGCAGGGTTGGTGGCGGTTATCCGGCCATCGAGGTGCGCGATGACCATCATGTCGGATGACAGGCGCCACATGCGGTCGCGGTCGGCGGTGCGCTCGGCGACGGCTGTTTCAAGCGACTTGTTCAGCTGCAGGAGGGCGCGCTCGCCAGCCTTGCGTTCGGTGATGTCGCGCAGGATGGCGGTGATGTAGTTGCGGCCCTGCCCCTGCCAGCTCGAGGCAGAGAATTCGATCTCCAGCCGCAGGCCGTTGCGGGCGCGCGCAACCGTTTCGATCGGGCGGGCCGAGGCGACAGCCCTCTTGAAGGTCGCGATAGCCTCAGAGAGGTTTTCGCTCTCGCCGAGGATGGCGCTGACGGGACGGCCGACGATCTGTTTCGACGCGTAGCCGAATACGGCCTCCGACGCCTTGTTGATCCATTGAACGAAACCTTCGGCGTCGATGGTGAGAATTGGATCCGTCGCGCTGTCCACGACCGCGTTGTAGCGCGCGTTCTGGCGCTCCCGCAGGACGGCTTCCTTGTTGGTGATGGCCGTCACATCGCTGATCTGGATGAGACAGCCCGTGCCCAGGGGGCCGAGCGGGAGAACGGAAATGTTGTGAAGGATGGGAACGCCCGCTTGCGATACCAGCGGAAGCATCCTGGGATGAAGCGCGTGAGTGAGAAGACTTGAAGCCCCGGCCTTCAACGCCTGGATGACCGACATCGTCAGGCGCGACGGCGGCTCGACCTTGAAGGCGCCGGCGAGTGTTGTTCCGAGCGCGTCGGCGGCGGGAATGCGTGTGGCTCGGGCGACCCAGGCATTCCAGCCGCGGACAATCCCCGAAGCATCAAGAATGATCAGACCCGAATCGACGGTGTCGAATGCCTGCGCCGCCAGCTCGTTGTTGGAGGTGCTCATGCGCCCGACTGTTCACCTGTCGTGCGACGGATGAACTCCTGAAGCAGTTTCTGCAGCGAGGTCAGCGCCGGCAGGTCCATCAGCATGGTGATGTAGCCGCGGATGTCGCGCTCCATCACGTTGAAGTCGATATAGAGGAAGAGCACCGCATCCTTGCCCTCTTCACAACCACTAAGGTCGAAGATCGTGGCGCCTGTGCCGTGCACGATCTGCGGTAGCGAGATCTTGAAACTGCGGTTGAGCATGTTCGCAATCGTCGAGAGGCAGTTGTTGAGGATAATGTTGCCGGTTTCGGCGAGCGCTTCCTGTTCGAGGCTGACGATGTCTTCCAGCGGCAGGTCACCGCCGGTGACAGCGCGCACAAGTTCAAGGCTGTTGGCTTCCGGAAAGATCAGAAGCGCGCGACCGGTCAGGTCGCCTTCGAAGGACTGGTGCACGCCGACAAGAGCGTTGCCTTCCTTTTCGCTGATCGTCCTGGCGGCCTCGACACAGCTCAGGAGGTCGATGCGGGGAACGGACAGGGTGACCTGCTTGCCGACCATATCGCGCAGGCTGGTGGCCGCGCGGCTGACGCCGATGTTGACCAGTTCGGTCAGCGCGTCGAGTTCGAGATCGGAGAGCGGCAGGCTGGTCCGCGCGGGCATGAAACTACTTTCGCTGCCGTGTAGCCGCTTCAATCAGGAAAGCGTCCAGCGCAGGCTCTGTCAGCGGCTTGGTAAGGAAGGTCGCGCCAAGCTGCTGGGTGCGCGAGATGATCTCCTGCTGGGCGTTTGCGGACAGGACCGCCACGGGAATATCGGGATCGATCGCGCGCAGTTCGCTGGTAAGCGCAAGACCGTCGCGGCCCGGCATGTTGAAATCCACGATAGCCGCCTGCGCCCCTTGCCCCTTCATGAGGGTAATTGCCTCATCGGGGTGTCCCGCTTCAATATAGGTGAAATCCGGCCGCAGGCGAGAAAGCGCGCGGATCACCGACATCCGCGCAAGGCGGCTGTCGTCAACAATGAGAATCTTCAGCGTCATGAAATCCTGGCCTGTCAGGCTTTAGATGGAGCAAAACCTAGGGTCGGGCAATGTCCTCGCCCTTCATGAGGGGTTCGATCCATGTCCGGAGAAAGCTGCCGGCAGGCGATCCTCTTAACACGGGCCGCGCGGCGACAAGCACCTGAATTACCGCAGTGTGCGCTTCGCCGCAGTCGCTCCAGTCAACCGGAGAACCGGGATTGCCGAGAATGAGGCGCAGAAGCTCTTCGGCATCCTCCAGCGGACAGAGGCCGGAGAGGTCTATCGTTCCATCATTTGATAGCTCGACGCTCATTGCAGCAGCGCCTCCAGATCGAGAACGATGAGGACTTCGCCTGTGCCGAGAAGGCTCGCGCCGGCGACGGCGGGCATGCCCGAGAGCAGGCCTTCGACAGGCTTGAGGATCATGTCCATGCGCTCGCCCGGGCGGTCGATTTCGAGACCGGCTCGAATGCCTCCGGCCCAGACCACGAGGATAGAGGCCCGACCGGTCTCGGCGGCCGGCGGCAGGCCGAGGCTGTGGGCGAGATCGACGACCGGGATGGTCTCGTTGCGAAGGACAAAGGCGCGGCCGGCGCCGAGGGGCCGGATCGCATCGCGCGGCACGCGGACGGTCTCAACGATGGCGTCGAACGGCACGCCGAAGGTTTGGCCGCCTGCGTGGACCGTCATCACGCGCGTGAGCATGATGGTGAAAGGCAGGATCAGCCGCACGGTAAGCCGCTGCCCGGGCCGGTTGACGAGCTGGACCTCGCCGCCCAGCTGTTCGATCGCAGAGCGGACGGCGCCCATGCCGACGCCGCGGCCGGAGAGGCCGGTTACTTTCTCGGCAGTCGAGAAGCCGGGGGCGAAGATGAGCGTGACGGCTTCATCATCGCTCATGGCGGCGATGGCGGCTTCCTCCGCCACATGGCGTGATGCGGCGAGGCGGCGGATGGCGGCGGGATCGATTCCCGCGCCGTCGTCGGAGACTTCCACGATGACGCGGTCGCCTTCGCGGCGGGCTGAGAGGAGGATGCTGGCGGCGGCAGGCT
>DASYKO010000046.1:0-6764 GCA_035995285.1 Hyphomonadaceae bacterium
CTCGCCCTTGCGAGCGAGACGGAAGGGGTGAGCGACGGCGCCAAAGGCGCGATTTGGTCCGGGGGACCAAATCGAGGAGCGAACGCCCCGGCAGGGGCTGCCTGCCGAAGGCAGGCGGATGTTGCAACAAGGGGAATCCTCTCTCGGCCCGATCCGTCCGCTTCGCGGCCGGCCCCCTCCGTCTCGCGGCCCCGCCGCGATCCACCTCCCCCACTGCGTGTTGGAGGACTTCCCCCCACATTAACTCCGCGCCCTCGACCCCACAAAACCGGCCATTCCGCGCCCTGCGCCGAATTTTCGCCTTGATGCGGCGCGACAACCGCCGCACAACCTTCCGGGTAAGGGGTCAGCCCGATGATCGACGTAATCGTAGGCTTCCGTGACGTGGTTTTCGCGGCGCTCGTCGCGTGGACAGGCGCGCCTGGCTCGGATGCCCCAAAAGCCGACAAGGGCAAGGATCCGGGCGGCAAACCGGCCAAGATCGAAAAGCCGATCGAACAGCCCGCCCCGAAGATCTACTAAGAGCGGATCTAACAGGCTCTCCGTTAGGCTTAAGGCCACGGTTTACCCCGAATCCGGCGTAGCTCGCCGCCCCGTTATGCGAAACGTTTCGTCGCGCCACCGGAATTAGCTGACAAAACAGGCCTTGCGGGCTGACTCGAAGCCCTTTCCAATCTGGCGGCAGACTTGCACAATCGGGCGAGTAATCTTCCCTTCGCCTGATTGCGGGCGCGGGGGCGTCACAGTGCACGGGTTTATCTGACCCCATGACCGAAACCCAGCCTCGCCGACCCCAGGAACGCGTCAAAGCCCAGCTTGAGGCGGCCCACACCGTCGGGTCCTGGATGCCATGGGCGGGGGTCGCCCTCGCCGTGATGCTCTGGGGCGCAGCCCTGATCCTGATGTTTGCCGGCGGCCCCGCCGTGCTCAGTGCACCGCCGGCTGTCCTTGCCGCCGGCGTCGGCGTTCTGCTCGCTTCGGGCATCGCCATGATCTGCGCCGGCGTCATGGCGCGTGAAACCTCCCGCTCGGCCGAAGCCAACCGCATCGTGCTCCAGTCCGCCCGCCTGCTGCTCGAGCCCGCGCAGACTGCCCGTGAGGAAATCACCTCGATCGCCGCCGCGGTCACCACCGAAACCCAGAACGTCAACCGCGCCCTTGCCGATACACGCTCCAAGCTCGACGGCCTCAGGAAAGAACTCGAGTCGAGCGTCACGATGGCGCTGAAGGCCGCGGAAGTCGTCCGCGCCGATTCAGAAGTGCTCGTCCACAAGATGAGCTCCGAGCGCCAGTCGATGGCGCAGCTTGCGGAATCGCTCCGCAACCAGTCCGAAAGCATCGCCAAGGCCGTGCCGCGCCACGCCCAGATGCTCTCCGAAGCCGCCAAGGCCGCGCAGGACCAGGTCCGCAAGGCCGACGAAACGCTCAATGCCCGCCTGCGCAGCCTCGATGAAACGGCGGGCCATCTCGGCAGCCGCATCGACCAGCTGGACACCATGGGCGCCGAAAGCCGCAAGCGCGCCCAGAACCTCGCCGGCGCCCTCATGCGTCTCGACGAACAGCTCGTGCAATCGACCCGCATGGTCGAAGCCGCCACCAAGGCCGGCGAGCTTGCAACCGCCGCCACCAAATCGACCGCCGAGAGCCTGCGCGACGCCGTCTCCGACGCGATCGGCGGGGCGCTGAAAGCAACCGAGCAGGTCACGGCCTCCTCGGCCCGGGCGTCCGAAGACGCCCGCATCGCCATGGCGCAGCTCAAGGAAACCGGCCTGCAGGTCGAGGCGACCACGCGCTCGGCCGCAATCGCCGCCAAGAACCAGGCCGACGAGACCGAAGCCCGCGTGCGCCGCCTGATGCAGGTCGTGCTGTCGGAAGGCTCGAAAGCCGGCCACGTCGCTGAAACCGATCTCGTCGACCGCGCTCGCCAGCGCATCGAAAAAGCCTCCAAGCTCATCGGCAAGATGAAGAGCGACGATCAGCCCAAGCCGATCAAGCAGCCCTCGATCGACGACATGATCCTCGACCCGCCGGCATTCGAGCTGCGCGCCGAACCGACGCAACAGCCGCTGCAGCGCGCTTCCGCTCCGGACGGCCGGAATGGCAACGGCCAGGCTGACCGCGAACCGCTCTTTGCCCGCGACGCCGGCCGCCAAGCCGATCCTCTGTTTGCAGCCCCGCAGACCGAAGACGACTTCCTGCTCGACAAGCCGGTCAATGGACGCGCGCAGCGCCCCGCAGCCTCGGCCAACTACGACGCTCCAAGAGATCCCACGGCGGACGACCTGGTGCTCAACAACAACGTCACGCAACTGCGTGGACGCAGCGCGCAACCCATCCTGCCGGAAACGCGCCCGCCGCCGCAGGCGTTCGACCCCCTCTTCCCGCCCGAGCGCGTCAGCAATGGCGGCAATGGCGCCCCCTGGCGCGACCTGCTCAACACGGTTGAGGAAGTTCCCGAACAGCGTCGCGCGGCTTCCGCCGGCTCCATGATCGACCGGCTGGACCGCGCCGGCGTGCGCCTCGGCGGCATGGTCACCGCACAGGACCTGCGCCGCATCGCCTCCGCCGCATCACAAGGCGACCGTTACCGCCGCAAGGCCACCCGCGACGTGGCGCCCGGAGAGATCCAGCGCGTCGCGCGCCTGCTCGAGACCGACCGCGACTGGCAGATGGCGGCCCGCAGCTTCGTCTCGGCGGAAGAGGCAGACGCCCTGCGCGTCCTGGCCGTCTCCGAACGCGCCCGCGAGGACGCCCATCCAAGACTGTCGGCCTATCTCCTGCTGGATGCAGCGCTGGGCGGCCCGAACCTCTAGGGCGCTCTCTCTATCGCCAGAACAAGGTTCCACACCCCCCACCTGTCCGCCCCCCTTCGGGCGGGCGGGACCGCGTGGTGCGAGTTGGACAAAGAACGATCAGGGTAAGTTGCAGCAACAGGGTCCCGCCCGCCCGAAGGGGGGCGGTCAGGTGGGGGGTGGATGGTGTCGTCCCGCCGCACAATTTGACTCGCGCTCTGGTTTCTTGAACGGCAAAGTTCCCCGTGCTCGTGTTGGGAGAATTGGGGGACGGGCCAATGTCCAAGGAAGATCCGCACGTCTCGCGCACCGAAGACAAGCTCTGGCCGCATCTTCGCGGCGAGCAGATGGGCGCGCCGTTCCGCAAACAGCACGTCATCAACCACAAATTTCCGGACTATTGTTGCGTGCCCCTGAAGCTGATCATCGAGATCGACGGGCCAACGCACAATCTCAAACGCGACACGGCGAAAGACCACCGCATGAACCGCCGCGGCTATGACGTTATCCGCCTCAGCGTGCAGGAGATCGATCAAAACCTGCAGGGTGTCGTGGATACGATCCACGAAGCGATCCAGCTGCGCCTGATGTCGAAACAGGTCAGCGGGAAAATCCTCGACCGGAACTAGGCCACCCACCCCCCACCTGTCCGCCCCCCTTCGGGCGGGCGGGACCCTGTTGCGCTAGCTTATAATCGGTCGGACATTAGTTTGCTGCGACGGGGCTGTGGTTCGCTTCCAATTCGCAAGACGCGGTCCCGGCCGCCCGAAGGGGGCGGACAGGTGGGGGTCAGGCCTTACGTCCGAAAATCTCTGCCGCTCCCAGCAGGATCCATCCCGCCATGAAGGCGAGGCCGCCCAGCGGCACAGCCATGATCACCTGATCGAACACGCCGCCCGGCGCCAGCAGCCGCCCGCACAGCACGCCCGAGAACAGCAGGACTCCGGCGAGAAACACCCAGCCTGATGCGCCGGCGAGCCTTCCAGGCCTCGTTCCAGCAAACAGCGCCGCCAGCACATGCACGAACCCGAACATCAGGGGCGTGTTGAGGTCCGAGGCGTGCTTAAGCCCAGCCAGGATGACATCCGGCGGTGAATCCGCCGGCGGCCCGTGCCCTGCTGTCGCGCCAACAATGACCAGCCCCAGGCCACAAACCGCTGCCGAAACGAACAAAGGCTTCATTCATCTCTCCAAACGAAGTGTTGCCGCTTTGGCGTGAAACCGAAGAACTGGGCCCGCGTTTCTTCAGACTTGGCAAGAATTTCGCGTGCTATCGGGCAACACTGAAGCTGCAACTCACGCGCGAATTACATCGCCCCGTAGTCTCGTTTGATGTTTGCTATACGTTTCTACAGTACAAATTGAGAATGGCGACCAATTCAACACGTTTTCAGGTGGAAACCGCCGCCGACGGAAAGCAGGTGCTTTCCGTTGCGGGCGACTGGACCGTATGGACCGTCGCCAGCGTGGAACAGCAGATCAAGGACTCCAAGGTCCGCCACGACGCCACGCTCGATGTCAGCGAACTCGACCATCTCGACACCTCCGGCGCCTACCTGATCGACCGGGCGCTGGGCGCCCGCGAAGGCAACGACAACCCCATTCCGATCCAGGGCTCGCACCCCACGGCCGAGCGCCTGCTCGGCGAAGTCCGCCGCGCCAGCCCGGCCGCCCCGCCCGACCCGATCCGCCCGCCGGGCTTCATCGCCCTGCTCGACCGCGCCGGCCACGGCGCCGTCGACGCCTGGCGCGAACTGCTCGGCACGCTGAGCTTCATCGGCGAGACCATGGCGACGCTTGCCCGGCTCGTGATCAATCCGCGCCGCATCCGCTGGACCTCGGTGGTGGCGGTCATGGAAGAGGCTGGTCTCGACGCCCTGCCCATCGTCGCCTTCCTGTCGATGTTCATCGGCCTGGTCATCGCCTTCATCGGCGCGAACCTGCTCGCCATGTTCAACGCCTCCGTGTTCACGGTGGAACTGGTCGGCATCGGGATGCTGCGCGAGTTCGGCGTGGTGATCACCGCCATCCTGCTGGCCGGACGAACCAACAGCGCCATCACCGCCCAGATCGGCTCGATGAAGATGCGTCAGGAGATTGACGCCATGCGCACCATCGGCCTCGATCCGATGGAGGCCCTCGTCGCCCCGCGCCTGATCGCTCTCGTCGTGATGACGCCGCTGCTGACCTTCGCCGCCATGATCTCCGGCATCGCCGGCGGCCTCATCGCGGCCTGGCTCGCGATGGACATCTCGCCGATCATGTTCATCCGCCGTTTCCAGGATGTGGTGCCTGAACAGCATTTCTGGGTCGGCATCGTGAAGGCGCCGGTCTTTGCGCTCGTCATCGCGCTTGTGGGTTGCCGCCAGGGCCTGCTGGTGGAGGGCGACGTCGTCTCGCTCGGCCGCCGCACCACGTCTTCGGTCGTCCAGGCGATCTTCCTCGTCATCACCCTCGATGCGATGTTCGCCATCGCCTATTACATCCTGAACGTATGAGCACCAGAACCGCCACGCTGAACAAACAAGATCCGGCCACGGACGATATCGTGATCCGCGTGCGCGGACTCACGAACCGCTTCGGCTCGACCTCCGTGCACGAGGACCTCGACCTCGACGTCAGGCGCGGCGAGGTGCTGGGCGTCATCGGCGGGTCGGGCACGGGCAAGTCCGTGCTGCTGCGCTCGATCGTCGGCCTCAACACGCCGGTGAAGGGCGAGATCGAGGTATTCGGCCAGAAGCTCAATGAACTTTCGCGTACCGAGCGAGTAGGGGTTGAACGCCGCTGGGGCGTCATGTTCCAGGATGGCGCCCTCTTCTCCACCCTGAACTGCCGCGAGAACGTCATGGCGCCCATGCTGGAGCACACCAAGATCCCGAACTACCTGATGCGGGAACTGGCCGAGCTCAAGATCCGCATGGCGGGGCTGGAGCTGGATGCGGCGGCGAAGAAACCGGCGGAACTCTCAGGCGGCATGCGCAAGCGTATCGCGCTCGCCCGTGCGTTATCCCTCGATCCGGAACTTCTCTTCCTGGACGAACCTACGGCGGGCCTCGATCCGATCGGCGCGCAGAAGTTCGATGAGCTTGTCCAGTCGCTGAGCCGGACGCTCGGGTTAACCGTCTTCCTGGTCACGCACGATCTCGACACCCTCGTTGCGATCTGCGACCGGATCGCGGTGATTTCGGACGGCAAGGTGCTTGCAGTTGGTTCAATGGATGAGGTCCGCAGGAATCCGCATCCATGGATCCAGGAATACTTCTCTGGTCCACGCGGCCGGGCGGCGGTGAGATAGATGGAAACGCGGGCCAACTACGTTCTGATCGGGGCGTTCGTCCTCATAGCTGCGGCGGCGCTTGCGCTGTTCACGCTCTATATCGCGGGCACGCCGCTCAATAAGGATTATTCGACCTACGACGTCGTATTCGAGGGCCCGGTCAACGGCCTCACCGAAGGCGGCGAAGTGCGCTTCAACGGCATCAAGGTCGGCGAAGTGCGCCGCCTGCAGCTCGACCGCACCGATCCCAACCGCGTCATCGCGCGCATCGTCGTCAGCGCTGAAACGCCGGTGCGCGTCGATTCCATCGCCCAGCTCAACTTCCTCGGCATCACGGGCGTCACCTTCATCCAGATCCTCGCCGGATCGCCGGACCAGCCCCTGCTTGTCTCCAAGGACTTCCAGGAACCGCCCGTCATTCGCACCGAACGCACGGCGCTGGACGAACTCTTCCAGGGCGGCCAGGACCTGCTCACCGTCACGGGCGACACCATCAACCGCCTCAACGAGGCGCTGTCGGAAGAAAACGTCGCCCACGTCACCAAGATCCTCGAGAACGTCGAAGCCGTCACCGAAAAGCTCGCCAAGAACGGCGGGGCGATCGACCAGGCGACGAACGCTCTCCGCTCGATCGACAAGGCGGCCACGTCCATCGCCTCGGCCGGCGAGACCATCGACGGCCTCGCCAAGGGCGA
>DASYKO010000047.1:0-6300 GCA_035995285.1 Hyphomonadaceae bacterium
TCACTTGAAGCGATAAGTGATGCGCCCTTTGGTGAGGTCGTAGGGCGTCATCTCGACGAGCACCTTGTCGCCGGTGAGGACGCGGATGCGGTTCTTGCGCATCTTGCCTGCCGTGTGGGCGATGATTTCGTGGTCATTGGACAGCTTCACGCGGAAGGTTGCGTTGGGCAGCAACTCCACGATCGTGCCTTCAAACTCGATGAGTTCTTCCTTCGCCATGAAACTCCCTTTGTGGCGGTGGATTCGCGCTAATTGGTGTTGGCCGGGGGCTCTATACACGCATTCACGGGGAATAGTCGATTCCGCGGATTTATGAGCTGTTTGTGCCTGAATCCGGAGGCTTTCAGCGAGGACCGCAGTCATCCGCGCCGGGCGAACATGCCGGCCAGCACGCCGATCAGCATGAAGCCCGGGAAGAGGATCTGGCTTTCCGACTGGCCTATGACCGGCGGGGTGACGAGTCCCCAGGAGAAGAACAGCACGCCGGCGGCGACGGTCAGCAAAAGGAGAGCGAGACGGCCCTGGCCCTTTCCACGCTTGCGGATGTGTTCCCCGAGGGCGAAGCCGCAGAATCCCGAAGCGAATGCGCCGGATATGGCGAAAGCCTTTAGCAGCAGGTTCGGAGTCCCGGTCGCAAACGCCAGAACGAGGCCTGTCGCGAAGCTAATCGCCAGAGCAAATCCGAGATTTCTGAACAGGGTCACGCTGGACCTACCCTCTGGCATGCAGCGCACAGACCAGGGTGAACAGCCGGCGCGAGGTGTCGTGGTCGACTTCCACCTTGTCGGCGAGCTTTTCGGTGAGGATCTGCGAGCCCTCGTTGTGGAGGCCCCGGCGCCCCATGTCGATCGCCTCGATCTGGCCGGGCGTGGAGGAGCGGATCGCGTCGTAGTAGCTGTCGCAGATCATGAAATAGTCCTTGATCACCCGGCGCAGCGTGGTGAGCGACAGCATCAGCTTGCGGACGGCTGAGCCATCCTGCTCGGAGACGTCGAACACCAGGCGGTTGTCTGCGAGCGACAGGACGACGTTGTAGGGCCCGCCATCGTGGCCGACGACCTTGAAGACGTTTCCCTCGAGCAGGTCGAAGACGGCAACCTTGCGTTCCTGCTCCGCATCCGGGCCGGCGGGGGCCAGGCTCTTCTCGTCGATCTCGATTGCGACGATGCGGGGATCGGCCATCACCCGCCCCTGCGGATGGAGACGGAAAGGCCGTGGGCAGGCAGGCCTTCGCTGGCGGCCAGCGTTTCGGCGGCCTGCGCCAGCGCGTTGAAGCCGCGCTCGGAGATGCGCTGGATGGATGTGCGCTTCATGAAGTCGAGCACGGAGAGGCCCGAGGCAAAGCGGGCGGCGCCGGATGTGGGCAGGACGTGGTTGGAGCCGGTGACGTAGTCGCCCAGTGCTTCCGGCGCCCAGCGGCCGAGGAAGATGGCGCCGGAGTGGCGCACGTCCTTCGCGATGGCGTCCGGGTTGTCGGTGGCGATCTCGACGTGTTCGGGCGCGATGACGTTGACGATGTTGGCGGCCTCGCCCATTGGCGCGATGACGGCGGCGGAGTGGTCGCGCCAGGAGTCGCGGGCGGCTTGGGAGAGTTTGGAGAGCATTCCCTGCGCTGCCTCGAACACGGCGTTGGCGAAGGTTGCGTCGTCGGTGATCAGGATGGATTGCGCCATGGGGTCGTGCTCGGCCTGGCTCAGGAGGTCGGCGGCGATCCAGTCGGGCTTGTTCTTGTTGTCGGCGACGACGGTGATCTCGGAGGGGCCCGCGATGGTGTCGATGCCGACATCGCCGAAGACGATGCGTTTGGCGGCGGCGACATAGGCGTTGCCGGGGCCAACGATCTTGTCGACCGGCTTGAGTTTGCCGGCGCCATAGGCCAGAGCGGCCACCGCCTGGGCGCCGCCGATGGGGTAGAATTCGGTGACGCCGGCGCGCGTCGCGGCATAGGCGACCGCGGGATTGAACTCTCCGCCCGGCGCCGGGGCGACCATGACGAGGCGGGAGACGCCGGCGGCCCTCGCCGGGATGGCATTCATCAGGACGGAGCTGGGATAGCTCGCCCGCCCGCCGGGGACGTAGAGGCCGACCGCGTCGATGGCATTCCAGCGCCAGCCGAGTTCGAGCCCCTCCTCGTCTTTGAAGGAGTGATCCGTTGGGCGCTGCTGCTTGTGATAGGCCTCTATTCTCTTCGCGGCGAAATCGAGGGCCTCGCGTACGTCGGTGGGGCAGCGTTCGGCGGCCTCTAGCAAGTCGATGCCTTTGGCCTGGAGCGTATCGGGATCGACGGTGAGCCGATCGAACTTCGCGGTGTAGTCAGCGACTGCCTGCCCTGCCCTGCTCCGCACATCCCTAACGATTGCTTGCGCTGCGGCGAAGACGTCTTCGGAGGCCTGTGCGCGGCGCAGGCCGAGGAATTTCGCGAAATCGTCTGCGAAGCCCGGCTTGGCGAAATCGAAGCGGCGCCAGGTCATGACGGCTTGCCGTGATCGGGCTTGCGGCGCGTGGGCCAGGCCTTGCCCGTGTCCATCAGCGTGACGTCAATGCATTCGACATCAAGCTGGACCTGGGCGCCGTTGGCGAACGTTAGCGTGATCGTGCCGCCCGGCGGCTCCGCTGCGGGCTTGAAGCCGACATCTAGGAGGCCGAACACATCGTCGATGCCGCGCGTGATCTTCTGCTGGCGCGCGGACAGCACGCCGGAGAACGCCAGGATCGAGCGAGAGCGGAAGTAAGGCGGGCGCTTGCCGGCCGTCTCCCACTGGAAGCGGTTGATCTCGAGGCCGAAGGTGCGCGCTTGCTTGTTGAACTTGATGCCATCGGGCTTGGCGAGCCCGTCCTGCACCGCCGCGGCGATGATGGCGAGGCCCTCGGCGTCTTCCGCCAGGAGCTTGAGAACGCTCGCCTCAGCCATACGCAATACGACTCCTGACACGTGAAAGTGGCCGTTACTAGACCAGATTAGTGGATCGCTCCAGCCTTGGAAAACGCGGGGTTGGTGAGCCCGCGCCTCGTGGTTCGACGGGCGGCCCTTCGGGCCTGCTCACCATGAGGCGCTCTCGGCAGAACCGCATTGGGCGCCTAGATAATCGACCTAGCGAAGCCCTCACGGTGAGTAGCGCAGGCCGACAGGCCGGAGCGCCCGTCGAACCACGAGGGCGGGCTCACCGGCACCGGATTATCAGGCGGAATCGCCCTGGCGGGTGATCTTTGCCCCGCAGCGGCCGAGCTTTTCTTCCAGGTGCTCGAAGCCGCGGTCGAGGTGGTAGATGCGGTTAACCGTGGTCTCGCCGTCGGCCACAAGGCCGGCGATCACGAGGCTGACCGAGGCGCGCAGGTCTGTCGCCATTACGGGCGCGCCCTTGAGCTTGGAGACGCCCTGCACGATCGCTTCCGAGCCGCGCACGGTGATGTTGGCGCCGAGGCGGGAAAGCTCCGGGGCGTGCATGAAGCGGTTTTCGAAGATCGTCTCCTTGATGGTACTCGTCCCCTCGGCGATCGACATCAGAGCCATGAACTGGGCTTGCAGGTCTGTCGGGAATCCGGGGTGCGGGTGGGTTTCGACGTTGACGGCCTGGAGCCGCTCGCCATCACGCTTGATGCGGATCCCCTTGGCTTCGACATCGACGGTGACGCCGGCCTTCTGCAGGCAATCGATGAGCGCGCCGAGATCGTGGGCGCGGGCGCCTTCGAGAAGGACGTTGCCGCCGGTTGCGGCCGCGGCGATGGCGAAGGTGCCGGCTTCGATACGGTCGGAGATCACATCATGGCGGGCGCCGGTGAGTTTCGGAACACCGGTGATGTGGATGACCGAGGTGCCATAGCCCTTGATCTTGGCGCCGCAGGCGTTGAGGCAGATGGCGAGGTCGCCGATCTCGGGTTCGCAGGCGGCGTTTTCGAGGATGGTCTCGCCGTGGGCCAGCGTGGCGGCGAGCATGGCGTGCTCGGTGGCGCCGACGGAGACGAACGGGAAGACGATGTGGGCGCCCTTGAGGCCGCGGAGGGCTGCCGCTTTGACGTAGCCTTCCTCGATGACGATGTCGGCGCCCATCGCCTCGAAGGCTTTCAGGTGCAGGTCGACCGGACGGGCGCCAATGGCGCAGCCGCCGGGGAGAGAGACCGTGGCGTGGCCGACGCGGGCGAGCAGCGGGCCGAGCACGTTGAAGGTCGCGCGCATCTTCCGGACGAGGTCATACGGCGCCATCGAGGAGGTGATCTCGGCAGCGTGCATCCGGCACAGGGCCTCGCCGGTGGGCCATTCGACCGTAACGCCGAGCGACTGCAGCAGGCGCGCCATGAAGCGCGTGTCTGCCAGGTTCGGCATGTTGGTGAGGACGAGCGGCTGCTCGCACAGGAGGGCGGCCGCCATCAGCTTGAGAGCCGAGTTCTTTGCGCCGGAGATCGGGATCGTGCCGTTGAGGCCGCCATTCCCGAGAATCGAAAGCTTGTCCATCAGCGACGTTATGGCCCTGAATCAGGCCCGGGCAAGGCTGGGCCGAGCTTACTCAGTGGCGGGATCAGGCTTTCCCGATGGTTTATCGCCTGAAGGATTAGCGGCAGCTTTCCTGCGCTTGAGATTTGCGCGGAGGGCTTCGGCCCGGCGCTTGTCGCGCTGGCTGGCGGCGGAGGTGGGCTTTTGGGGCTTTTGCGGGGGATTTCCAGCCATCTGGATCGTCCGACTGGTGCTGCCGGGGAGGATTGAACTCCCGACCTCAGCCTTACCAAGGATGCGCTCTACCACTGAGCTACGGCAGCATTCGCCCGAAAGCGAGGCGTCCGCATAACTGAAACCGGATGGCGTGTACAGTACGGCAAATTGGGCTTTGCCAGCGCTTTTCGAGTGAAAGCGACGGCGCCGTCGGTTGCATGAAGGGCAAAGCCCGAAATGCACCATGGCGCAGGCGGCAAGATGGTGCATTCCGGCCTGCGGCCTTCATGCACCCTACTCTTCTGCGGTTGTCTAATCCCTTCCTTTCGGTCTGTGGTTTTGGCTTGCCGGCTTCGATTGCGCGGCTTGAACGATCCACATCGTGATCGCGTAGAGCAGCAACAGCGTTGCCCAGGAGGCGGCTGCGCCGAATAGCGCGCCGAAGACCGTGGCTTCGCCGGCGGCGAAGGACATGAATTGCTGCAAGAGGAAGATCGTGGCGAAGAAGGCGAAGACGCCCTGAACGATCGCGCGGGCAAGGCCCGGCCGGGGCTTGCGGGACTCCGATCCACGCGGCGCATTCATCGCGGCGCCGGCAGCGTTTGCAGCCAGTCGATGATCAGACTGCTGAGGCGGATGCGTTTGTCAGACCAGGAGTGGTCTGTGGCCTCGTGGGCCATCGTGACCTTGCCGCCTGCAGCCCGGATGTCGGCGGCGAGTGCATCTGTGCCCGGGGCGAGGCCGTCGTCGGCGGAGAGGATCAGGATGGGGATTTTGGCGAGACCTGGGCCGGTGGTCTTCAGGGCGAAGGAGGCTGCGCCGGCCTTGAGTTCGTCGGCCATCTTCTCGGGCGTGGTGACGAGGGTCTCTGCGTTGGAGGCCGCTGCCGCCAAAGCCTGCGCGCGAGGGGCGTTGCCGAGGCGGGACATGTCTGCCGCTGAGATCAGGACGGCGCCGATCAGGGCAGGATCTTTCGAGGCGACCTGTGCGGTCGCCCAGCCACCCATGCTGTGGCCTGCGAGGGCGATGCGTGCGGGGTCGACGCCGTATTTTGCGGCGACCTCGGGCCGGCGGAGCCAGGCGATGACGTTTGCTGCGTCCTCGGGCACCTGCGTGAAATGGAATTCGCCGGGGCTGCCCCAGCTGCCGCGATAGTTGAAGGTGATGGCGTTCCATCCGGCGCGGCGAACCGCTTGTGCGAGGTCGAGGTTCTTCTCGTTGCCCGGCCAGCCGTGAGCGATCACCAGCGTGGGGTGCGCGCCAGCGCCAGAGGCGAGATACGCGACGCCGTTGATTTCTACCCCGCCGCTGGGGATGTGCAGGACTTCCATCCGGGCCGGGTGTGCGGCGTCGCGTGGCGGGTCGGTCAGATAGGCTGGCGCGGAAGCCGACTGGCAGGCGCCGGCCAGCAGCAGGGCAGCAGCGGCGGCGATCAGAAACTTCCGCATTGATGGCTCCAGTGCGTTAGCGGCCGGCGTCTTCTACTCGCACCGTCGGCGACATTGCCGTGAATCGGGCGACGTCCTCGTCCGTCATGAAGACTTCCAGCTTCAGGTCGGCATCGCCAGACAGCATCTCTGACGAGACTTCGCAGTTCTTGTGCAGCCAGGCGTGCAGCCGGCCGTCGGCGGCGGGGATGGTGACGTCGCGTAGGC
>DASYKO010000048.1:0-9928 GCA_035995285.1 Hyphomonadaceae bacterium
GACAACTTCATGATCATGTCGGAAATGATCCACGACGTGCGCATCGCGAACATCGGCGGCGCGTTCAACGCCAAGGCGCCGGACCAGTATATGGGCCACTCCATCGCCCACTGGGATGGCGACACCATGGTGGTCGAAACCAGGGGCATGCGCCCGGGCTCCGGCGCCTTCATCTCCGACAACGGCAAGATCACCGAGCGCTTCACCCGGATCTCGAAAGACGAGATCCTCTACGAGTTCGAGGTGAATGATCCCACGGTCTATGCCTCCGCCTATCGCGGGCAGACTTCGCTGCATCGCATCCAGGGCGGGGACGCCGGCCGCACCTACGAGTATGCCTGCCACGAAGGCAATTACGGCCTGCACAACATCCTCGAAGGCGGCCGCAACAACGACCGCAAAGGCATCAAGAACGACGACGGCGGATCCCGCGGCGAGTAACCGCGAGCGTCATTGCCAGACATGCCAGAGGGCCTGCTGCAAAGCGGGCCCTCTTCTTTTGCGCCCCACATCGAGCACAGCGCCGTGACCCATGCGCATCTTCCGGACAAAACCGGAAATGCGTGCTAGGAAGCCTGACGACCCCCGGAATTGAGCCAGTAGCGTACCACCAAGAAAGCGCCCCATGAGAAAGCCCAACGATTACCGCCGGCCCTTCGATCCGGCGAAGGCCATGCGCGATCGCAACGCCCAGGCGCCTGCCGAGCCGGTGGCCCTCACGCTGAAACAGCGCATGGCGATGAAGCGCCCCCTGCTCCGCCCCGAAGCGCCCCCCGCCAAGACGAGCGGCGAAGAGTAGGCGCCGGAACCCATCGCCGCCCCAATCGTTGGCCCCTTGACCCATATTCTGGACAAGGAGGCCTCATCATGCCCAGCCTACGCCATCGCGAACAGACCGCCCCGCGCGCGCATCCCATCCACGACAGCATCTTCGGCGACGACATCTTCGACGATGACTCCCCGGAAACCGACATCGACGACACTCCGCAATACGCCTCGCGCGGTCTGGTGAACGCCGGCGGCATCGCCGCAGCTCCCGAAGACTTCGACCCCATGCGCCAGACCGGCGACACCGACCAGGGCGACCGCCAGCCCGACGGCAGGCGCCGCCGCTAAGCAGAGTCGGCAGGCGCCGCCGCTAGACTACCGCTTCCGACCGAAGCTTGATCGCGCTGCAGCCGGCGTCGCCATCGCCGGCTGCGGCGGCATCGGCTTGGCAGGCGCGGCGGACTGAGCCTCGCTCTTCGCCAGCGCCGCGATGATCAATGCCTCCGCCCGCTTTGCGAGGTCGGCCTCGTCTGCAGCGCCATCCAGCGCACCCTTCAGCCTGGCTGCGCCCTTGGGCTTCCCGCCCTTCACGTTCCTCACCCCACCCGCCGTCACGCCGCTCGCCGTCACGCCGAACGCAAACGCCAGGATCACCGCGCCGATCACGCCGATGACCGCGAAGATGAGCGCCGACGTTTCCGCGGCGTCCGTTCCCGCCACCTCCGTGAGGTCCTTCAAATTCTGCTGCACGGTGATCTTGCCGCCGGCCTCCGGCGGTCGTCCCCGCGGATTCCAAAGCTTGAGGGACGTGTCCAACGCCTCGCCCTGCAATCCGGGCACGATCAGCGTCATGTCGACCCTGCGGGTCGTGGTCCAGTCCAGATGGCCGCTGGAGAATGCGCTCGTGCCGTGCTCCGCCCTGAACGCGTCCTCCGTCTCGCACGGGATATCCACGTCGCTCGCGAACCGCTCGATCGATCTCATGTGGCAGACGACACTGACCGTGGCGACTTGCGCCTCGACCCTGCGCCAGCCATGCCGCGTCATCGAGCTCACGGCCTCGTACGCGCCGATGAAGAGGAACAGGAGGCCCCAGACGGCAAGCTTCCAGTTGATCCCCTTGCCCGGCTGCATCGGCTTCATCCCCCGGATCGCTCGCAATCCCGGCGTACAGACTAGGGAAACTCGCTGAAAGCCAGGTAAACCAGCCCCGGAAAACCCAGCCTTTTCCGGCAACTGCTACCCCCCGGAACCAGCGGCGCCGGCTGTCCGTTTGTAACTGACAGAGGAGTTGCACCATGGCCTCACCACGCCCCCACACCCCCGACAAGAAATCCGAACAGCTCGGCAACGGAGAAGGCGGCCGCGCCCACTGGCCGCTCGATCTCGAACTCCATCCCGAGCAGGAAGACAAACCCGTCAATGTCCCCAACCCCGACTGGGACGATGAGGACGAAGACTAGGACCGGACGGTAGCTGCATCGCGCGCTTGAATACGCCGCCTCTTGCTGCGCGAATTCCACCGATCCTGCACACCCGCACACTGTTCACCCCTCCGTCAGAGGAGCGCCCATGTCCACCGATCCCAACGCCACCGCACAATCAGCCCGCGGCGAGACCCCGCAGCACGAGCCGCGCGTTCCCGGCGGCAAGATCGATGAGCCCGGCCTGCGCCCGGATCATCCCAACAAGCCCTTCCGCACGCCCTCGAAGAACAAGACGCACGCCGCCCCCGAAACCGGCACCGACGGCGATCCGGAAGCGCGCCCAGACGCATCCAAACAAGACGCATCCAAACAAGACGCGCAACGCAAGAACTGACGCCGGCGAATTCGCCTGACGCGAACCGTGCCGCGATTGGCTTGTCCCAAAAACGATCAGCACGCGGAATAATCTTCGCGACCGCACGTCAAAGCTCTGACCGGAGCCTTTGCGCGTGCGCTCTCAGCGCTAGCTCCTCAATCAGTTCGGGCCTCAGCGGCCAGTTCAGGCCTCAACGGCCAGTTCAGGCCTCAACGGCAAGTGAGGCGATCACGGGGAGTAGTAGAGGCATGCGCGCACAAGGCGATCTCGCCGCAGCATTCGGTTTTTCCCGCCACCGCAGTATCGACGACGCGCCGGCGCCCACCCTCGATCCTCAATTCGCCGAAGCGATCGAGCCCGAGACGCTCGAACCCGAATCCATAACCATCTCCAGCCTGCTCAAACCCGCGCTCGCCCCGCTCGATCCGCCGAAGATGACCTTCGCCGAAATCCGCCGCGAGGTTCTCGCCAACAAGCGCTTCGCCTCGCGCCTGCTCATCTCCACCTACCGCCTCGCCCAGCGCAGCAACAAGAGCGTCGTCCGCCGCGCTATCACGCACGGTTTCCATCGCATCGTCTCGCTCATCCTCCGCGCCGAACTCCCGCCCGACGCCGCCATCGGTCCGGGCCTCAGGATCGAGCGCACCTTCTGCATCATCGTGCATCCGGCCACGCGCATCGGCGCGCGCTGCGTCCTCCGCCACGGCGTCACGCTCGATGTTCGCTTCGAGGGAGATGACCAGGCGCCCGTCATCGGCAACGACGTCCAGTTCGGCGCCTATTGCGTTGCGATCGGCCCGGTTGAAGTGAGCGACAACGCCCACCTCCAGCCGCACTCGCAGGTGCACCACACACAGCGCGCGACATCGCTCGCGGCGCAGGCGGCGCTGAGCCAGAACTGAATTTCAGCCAAGACTAAATTTCAGCAAGCAGGGAACAAAAGTTCCCATCGCATCCACATAGGTCAACTTGCCGGAACGATGCGGGCCGCGTCACGTTTATTCCATGCGCGATGCGGGGACGGTCACCTCGCGCATTGCTGAAACAGAAGACGAAAGAGGAAACGACATGGCCAACAATCCCCGCGACAACAATCAGAACCAGAACCCGCAGGACCGCCGCGATCCGAAGGCCGACAAGTCCAACATCAACGACCCGAACCGCGATCGCGACAATGACGCCTCCCGCAAGCAGCAGGAAGCCCAGCAGGGCCAGCGCCCCGGCCAGCAAGGCCAGCAGCCCAACCGCGATGAAAAAGACAAGGGCCGTCCGCAACAGCGCTAGCCACCGCGCCAACTCACACTGACGAACGAAAGGCCGGGTGAGCACAACTCATCCGGCTTTTCTCTCGCCCCGTCCCCGACGCGCCTGTCGCTCCCAGCGCCACCCGTCGACGGACGGGGTGTTTGTGTTTCGGCCCATACTGGTGGTGACTTTCCCAAAACCCACCACCGTTATCGCGGCGCCGGCTCCAGCAAAATCAAAGCGCTGAAACGAATTTCCAGTATTCGAACTGTAGGGGCCCGAAACCGCGCGATAATGCGCGCATGCAAGCGGACCAACCCGAGCACGCGGAAGACGACGAAACCGGCGCCGACACAGGTCCATGGGCCTTGCCGCGCTGGATGCTGGGCGAGATCGCCTGGCGGTTCTGCGAGAACATCTCCGATCTCCTCACGCGAGGCCTCACCCGCCGCGCGGCAAGCCACCTCGCCCGCTGGCTCTGGAGTGCGGAGGCCATCGTCCGCCGTCTCCTCCTCGCCGCCGCCGCCAAAGTCACGCTCCCTGAACCTTCGCCGCGCAAGCCCGCCGAACCTCCGCGCCAGCCGGAGAAGGACCCCGCGCAAACCGAACAACTGCCGAAAAAGCTGCGTTCCTCCTTCCACACCTTCGCCTTCTGCAGCGTTCCGCCGTCCGCCGCGCCCGCAGCGTCCGCCAGCGCAGAAGCCGCCCGCTCCAGCATGCGCCCTGTCGTCGGCGTTCTTCCACTCGACCCGCTGCTGCGTATCGGCGCGGAAGGCCTGGCCCTGCACAAGAGAGGCCCTGCGCGCCAGCGCCACTCAGCCCGGCAAAACCGTTTCGCGGAATCAGATCTCTATCAGTCCGATGAGGACTACGAACGCGCGCTGCTCGGCCGCCCATCGAAACCGGAAATCCCCGGCGGCGAAATTCACCGCCGCCCCGTCACCGGCCAGCACACCCGCGCCGCCGACCCATGGGGCTTCCAGCGCTGCCTCCCCGGTCCCTTCGACGACGAGACGCTGCGCCCTGCACCCGCGCTCGCCAGCCGTGTAGCCGCCCTCGTCGGCGTGCTCACCCGGCCTGAAGCCGCGGCCCGCCGGCTCGCCGCCACACTCGCCCGCCGCGCCAGCCTCGCGCAGCAACTCGCGGGGCTCGACCCGCCCTTCTTCTGGCGCAAGCCCAACGATCCGCTGCCCTCGCCGCCCTGCAGCTTCGACATAATCGCGGCCCACAAGGCCTGCACGAGATCACTGCAAGCGTTCCATGACTCATCTTGAATGCGCCGCCCACATCGCGATGCGCCCAACGCAGTCCCCGAAACTGCGAACGCGGACGCTTGCGCGCCCGCGTTCTTTTTCAGCTACGCTGCTGTTCCAGCGGCCAAAATTCCGGAGAGAAAACCTAGAACGTAATGCCGACCGCGATCGTGCCGGAATCCACATCCACCGCGTCGAACCCGTACCACGTATAATCCGCACGGATCTTGAGATAGCGCGTGAGGCTGAACTCGAGACCCGCGCCCGCCGTGAAGCCATCCTCGGCATCCTCGGCCAGCGTGATCTGTTGCCCGCCCGGCGTCACCGCATTCGCATCGACCTTCGCATAGGCATAACCCACACGCAGGCCAAGCCCGAGCGAATCGCCCAGCGGAACCGTGTAGCGGCCGTAAGCGGCGGCGAGGTAGTCCAGCCCGAGATCGCCCGACAGGTTGATGATGTCCGTGAAGTCGCCGTCATTGTTGTCGTCGAAATCGATGTCGTCTTCCGACGAATTGAAATCGAAATCGCCATCATCGAGCCCGCCGGTCAACTCGCCCTCGAGCGCAAGCTGCGGGGTAAACTGCCAGCCCAGCCGCGCCGTGATCGCGTTGGTGTCGACCTCGTAGTTCGTGTCGTTGGCCTTGAAGTTGAGATAGCTGTAGCCGCCCTGGAGATAGAGCCCAGTGTTTTGCCCACCAGAGTTCTGCTGGGCGAAGGCGGGCGCAGCCGTTGCAAATCCAGCAGCAATGGCGGCGCAGCAAATGGCGCGCCGGAGCGTCGAAGCGATCATGGGGGAGAGAGCCTCTGTTGGAATCCTGTGCAGCCTGACAACGCCAACGCGGACAGAGTCAGCCCGGTTCCGCCACACTTCGGTCACAGCGCCTGCCGGCGTCGCGGTGTCTCCCAACAGCAACGCCCCAAGACAGTGAATCCGCGCCTGCGGCCGCCCATAGAGCCCCCGGGAAGGGCTCGGCGAGCCCCAATTCCCATCCGCCCCGACCCTGCTATAAGGCCGCTCCCCAACGGAACGGCCCAGAAACCAATCATGTACCGCGTCCACTGCATCCTCCCCCGCGCAGAAGCCGAGCGCCTCTCCGATATCCTCGCCGCCCTCGACCCCTCGCCTACCTCTGCGGTCTCCGTGGAAGAGGTAAGCAAGACCAGCTGGAGCCTCGACGCGTTCTGCCTGGACGAAGCCTCCGCCCACGAAACCGCCGCGCTGATCGCCGCGGAATCCCCAGACGCCCGCGCCTCCGTCCAGAAGCTCGACGACAAGGACTGGGTCGCCGAATCCCTCTCCGGCTTGCCCGCAGTCCATGCCGGCCCCTTCGTCGTCGCCGGCGCTCACGAGCTCGCAAAAATCCGCGGCGGAAAAATCCCCGTCTGGATCGAAGCCGCCGCCGCCTTCGGCACCGGCCATCACGGCACGACAAAAGGCTGCCTCGAAGCCCTCGCTCTCGAACTGACTCGCAAACGCCCCGCCCGCGTGCTCGACATCGGCACCGGCTCCGGCGTCCTCGCCATCGCCGCCCTCAAGCACGGCGCAGGCGCCGCCCTCGCCACAGACCTCGACGCCCCCTCCATCGCCATCGCGCACGAGAATGCGAAGAACAACCGCATGGGCCGCAACCTGAAACTCCTCGTCGCCCGCGGCGCCAATCACCGCGCGATCCGCACCGGCGCCCCCTACGACCTCGTCCTCGCCAACATCCTCGCCCGCCCCCTCGTCCACCTCTCCCCCGACATCGCCCGCCTCACCCGCCCCGGAGGCCGCATCATCCTCTCCGGCCTCCTCGCCCACCAGGAACCACAAGTGAAAGCCGCCTACTCCGGCCAGGGCCTCAAACTCGTGCGCCGCTCCCGCCTCAACGGCTGGTCAACGCTGACTTATGAGCGCTCGCGCTAACTCCTTCTCACACATGTCATTCCGGGCGGAGCGAAGCGCAGACCCGGAACCCAGGGGCCGCAAGCACGCCCGTTCAACAAGCGCTCGCTCCAACATCTCGATCGCCGCTACTGGGTTCCGGATAGCGCTACGCGCTTCCGGAATGACAGCGATTGAAATTGCAGGTTGTCGAACAACGCTTGCTTGACTTCGTCCGGATGTTCGTGTTTTGTTCTTTTGTATCTTGGGGGAACAACGCACCATGAAAACCTACTACGTCTACCTGCTCGCATCCCGGCGGAATGGCACGCTCTACTGCGGCATCACGAACGATCTCGTCCGCCGTGTCTGGGAACATCGCAACGCCGCTTCCGGCTTTGCGGCGAAGTACGACGTTACAAACCTCGTCTGGTTCGAAGAGCACAACTACGCTCCTGACGCCATTCGCCGCGAAACCTGCATCAAAGGCTGGCTCCGCGACTGGAAGATCGCCCTGATCGAAAAGACCAACCCGCAGTGGCGCGACCTCTACGACACCCTTCTGCCCCACCCGCTGCCGTCCACTATCCTTCATAAGATTGTCATTCCGGGCGAAGCGAAGCGGAGACCTGGAACCCAGGGGCAACCCGCACCGCCGGCGCCCATTCTGCCGTGTACTGGGCCCCTGGGTTCCGGATAACGCCTGCGGCGTTTCCGGAATGACATCGTGGAATTTTCTGCCCTGAAAAGACAATACGAAGGAGATCAAAGACCTATTTCCCGCCGCCCCGCCTCGGCTACACTGACCGCCTCCCGAACGCACGAGTCAGGCGCGAACCCATGAGACAGACCTACGAAGTCATCGGCGGACCAACGATCGGGAAGACCAATCTTCCCGTCCTTCGCGCCACGCTCAAATCTCTGGAGCTCGACGGGCTCTACATTCCGCACGACGACGAGTACCAGAACGAATACCTTCCTGACTGCTATGAGCGTCTCGCCTGGGCCACTGGCTTCACCGGCTCGGCCGGCGCCGCGTTCGTGTTCCAGAAAACCGCCATCGTCTTCGTCGACGGCCGCTACACCCTGCAGGTCAAACACCAGCTCGCGCCGAAACTGTTCGAGGTGGCAGACTATGTCGATCTCGGCCCCTTCGGCTGGCTGGCGAAACAGAAGCTCGACGGACAGAAGATCGGCTACGATCCGCGCACCCTCTCTCCTGATGCCCTCGACAAGCTGAAAGACGCCGCCGCCAAATCCGGCGCGGCTCTTGTCGCCACCGACCCGAACCCGGTCGACACCGCCTGGACCGATCGCCCCGCCGAACCCATGGCGATGGTGATCCCGCACGACATCAAATACTCCGGCGAGAGCTCATCCTCGAAACGCGCCCGCATCGGCAAGATGCTGCAGGACCAGAAGATCGACGCCGTGGTGATCACCTCGCCCGCGTCCATCGCCTGGCTGTTCAACGTGCGGGGCGGGGATGTCTCGCGCACGCCGCTTCCCCTCGGCCGCGCCTTCCTATTCGCGGATGGACAAGCCGAACTCTTCCTCAACCCGTCGAAAGTCGCGCCCGACCTTGGCGCGCATCTCGGCAACGAAGTTACGCTCCGCCCGACGCACGAACTCGAACGCCGCATGGCGAAGCTGCAGGGCAAGCGCGTGAGCCTCGATCCGCAGCTGGCCTCCTCCTGGTTCTTCGGCGCGCTGGGTAAGGCCGGCGCGGAGATCGCCCGCGCACAGGATCCCTGCACCCTTCCCCGTTCGCGCAAGAACGAGGTCGAAGTCGAAGGCATGCGCCGTGCGCACCGCCGCGATGGCGCCGCTCTCTCCCGCTTCATCCGCTGGTTCGAAGCGCACGGGCAGACCGGCGAAGTCACCGAAATCGACTGCGCCATGAAGGTCGAGGAATTCCGCGAGAAGACCGGCGAGCTGCAGGATCTCTCCTTCAACTCGATCTCTTCCACCGGCCCCAACGCCGCGATCAACCACTACCGCCCCGACACCAACACCAACCGCAAGCTGGCGAAAGGCTCGCTCTTCCTGCTCGATTCAGGCGGCCAGTATCTCGACGGCACCACCGATGTGACCCGCACACTCGCGATCGGCGAGCCGTCTGAAGAAATGAAGGAGCGCAACACCCGCGTCCTCAAAGGCCACATCGCCCTCGCCCGCGCGCGCTTCCCGAAAGGCACCACAGGCTCGGCGCTCGATATCCTCGCGCGTCTCCCGCTCTGGGAAGGCGGCTTCGACTACGACCACGGCACGGGCCATGGCGTCGGGTCTTACCTGGGCGTGCACGAAGGCCCGCAGCGGATTTCGAAAGTCCCGAACACGATCGCGCTCGAAGCCGGCATGATCCTGTCGAACGAGCCCGGCTACTACAAGGCCGACGCCTGGGGCATCCGCATCGAGAACCTCGTCGTCGTCACCGAGGCCAAGCCCATCGCCGGCGGCGAGCGCGACATGCTCGGCTTCGAAACGCTGACGCTGGCCCCGCTCGACCGCAAACTGATCCTGCCGGGCCTGCTCACCGAACAGGAATGGATCTGGATCGACCGCTATCACGCGAGAGTTATCGCCGAGGTCGGCCCCCTGATGTCCGAAGACGACCGCGCCTGGCTCGCCGAAGCGTGCAAGCCGCTATGAAAGTGATGATCTGAAGTTGAAGGGTTGGGAGCGACAGAAATTCGATGAGCTGAGCCTACTCCGCCGCCACGGCCTGCGGCCCAACCGGCGCAACTGCCGGAGCTCGACCTCTCGCCTTCGCCCGGCGCACATTCTCTGCAATGTGCCCCGCGATCATGTCGGCGACTTCCGGCTGGACGAAATAGGTCGTATGGATCAGGCTGTCCCAGGTCATCGCATCGGTCGCCAGCTCGTTGACCGCATCCGAATTGTTGACGCCAATCGCAAACATCGATCCGCGATATTTGTTGAACAGTTCCTGCGTCGCCTTCGTCGAAGCCTCGAACATCCGCTGAGCCAC
>DASYKO010000049.1:0-2133 GCA_035995285.1 Hyphomonadaceae bacterium
CTGATTCGACGGCGCCATTCATGAAGCCCGCAGATTCCATGCTGGTATGTTCGCCCGCGAATATGAGCTTGCCGTCGAGTTCCGGCTTGGCGGCGTTTTCGTAGAAGGTGCAGTACTGGCCGGCGAGGGGGCCGGAATAGCTGGCCTTCATGTGCGGATAGGCGGGCCAGAAGAAGCTGGCGCGCACGGCGGGGTTCAACGAGGCGCCGAGTTCGGGCGAGAGGGATTTCAGGCCCGCTTCGAGATTGGCGAGCGCGCCGGTTTCTTCGCCCACGGCGAGCGCGCCGGTCATGAAGTTGGTGAGGATGCCGCCCGTTCCCTCCTGGCCGGCGCTGGTGTCCCATACGATCTGGAAGCCGCGGTCGGAATAGATCGTGCCGGTGAGCGGGCTGTTGATGCCGAGCAGCGACTGCGTCCACGGGCGGGACTTGGTGCCCACCATCAGCTTGGCGTTCGAGCCATAGCCGAGCTCGTTGATGACCTGCATCTTCTCGGCGGAGAGGCCAAGGCCGCCCAGGCCCTTGATCTCGCGCAGGCGCGTGAACGGCAGGGCGAGGACGAGGCGACCGAAGACCTTCTCGATGAGGGCCCCGTTCTCCTGTTTGAACACCAGGCGGAAATCTTCGCCGTCGCGCGCGATCTCGGTGAGTTCGTGGCGCAGGGACACCTTGAAGCGCTGTGACAGCGGGTCTGCGGACAGGCGCTGGGTGAGGGTTTCAGGCAAGGTGCTGTTGCCGCCCTGGATGCGGTGGGATTCGTCGCTGTCGCCGAACATCTCGAACGACTTGGCGGTGTCGGCGCTGATGAAGTCGACGAGGTTGAGCGAGGACTGCTTGTCGAGCGGGATGCCGTACTCGCCATGATAGGCGACGCGCAGAAGGTCGAGCACCCATGGCTCGGCGGAGGTGGCGAGGCTGTCGATGTATTTCGACAGCGGCAGCGCATCAAGTTCCAGCGCGCGGGGCGTCCAGTTGTCGTCGGCATCGAGGAGCGCGGCCTGGTCGGCGGCGATGCGGGCGGCGACGGGGATGAAGGCGCCGGTCTGGCCTTTGCTATCGACGAGGTCGCTGGCGATATAGTGCTTGCCCTTGATGTCGTAGATGTCGCTGAAGGCCACGCCTTCCGGGCGCAGGCGCTGGATCGGCAGGCCGAGTTCGCCGCAGAGCGCAATCAGCTCCTTGTGGTTGGAATCGACCAGCTCGCCGCCGAGTTCGCAGAACTGGCCTTCAGGGGTGAAGTCGCGCTTGGTGTACATGCGCCCGCCGGTGCGGCCGGAGCTTTCATAGATCTCGGATGGCACGCCCGCATTGGCGAGGCGCCAGGCGACGACGAGGCCGGCCGTGCCCCCGCCAATGATGCCGACCGTGTTGGGATCAGCCGCTGCGCCCGACTTGCGCGCAGGCGTGCAGGCGGCTGCGGCGAGGAACATGGCGAGGGCGGCGCGGCGGGAGATGGCGCGCTCACCCAGCGGCGGAGCGTCGGGCAGGGCGAGGCGTGCGGCGGTCAGCGCGCGCGTGATGCGGCCAAAAAGTGCGGTGCGGGCCATGTGTCCTCCCCACCTCGTCCACAATGGGAGCGGGCGGAGCGATTTGACCTAACATTCTCTTAGTTACAAGGCGGCGCCGATAAACGGCGCCGGGGCAGATACAAGAAGGGCCGCGCGGCGTTCGCCGGCGGCCCTTCCCGTCTTTTGAGCGGGGCGTAAACCCCTGGCTTCCAGGGACAGCGCATCAGCGCCAGTCCCGAGCCCGATCAGGCGATCCGATGGTCGGAGGCTGCTCCAAACATCAGACCGCGCGTCAGGGCAAAGCCCCTGCTCATAGTGACTGACATCGGATCACCTCCTTTCAATAAGTTGACGATGGAGATGAGAGTGGGGGGACTTGGTCCCGGATGCAAGGGGCGCCTGCCGGGACCGGCTCAGTCGAGCTTTTTCGGCCTGTCTTCGAGTTCGAAGGCCTTGTCCCTGGGCGGCTCCGTCTGGAGCTTGTCCTTCAGCTTGTCGGTGAGCGGGACGGTCCTGAGGATCATCTTCTGCTTACCCGTCTCCTGATCGAGCAGGTAGAGATCGCCGTCGCCCGGTTCGTAAGGCTTGCGGATCAGCTTGGCTTCTTGCGGGCAACGCTCATCGCG
>DASYKO010000050.1:0-18758 GCA_035995285.1 Hyphomonadaceae bacterium
CGTCACCGGCCAGACCGAACTCCTGCAGAAGAACCCGGCGCTGGCGAGCACGATCCGCTCGCGCCTGCCCTATATCGACCCGCTCAACCACCTGCAGATCGAACTCATCGCCCGCCGCCGCAAGGGCGATGAAAGCGAGGAAACCCGCGAAGGCATCCTCCTCGCCATCAACGGCGTGGCGGCCGGGCTCAGGAACACCGGCTAACGTCGACGAGGTTCAAGCCGCCAACGCTTCCGCAATCTGCTCCACCACAACCGACTGATCGATGCTGCGGCATGGCCCATTCGTCGTCAGAAACGCGATGTCGGCGGCATCCCGGCCTATCCCTACCCGCACCAAACCATCGATCGGCGCCAGCCGCGTGGGATCGACCAGCCACCAGCCACCGCCCAGATAGACCTCGAACACGGCATGGAAGTCCGGCGGATCAAGCTGGAAGGCATAGGCGCTCACGGCCCTCGCCGGGATGTTGAGCGCGCGGCACAGCGTGATGCCCAGATGACTGAAGTCGCGGCAGACGCCGGCGCGGTCCACGAAGGTGCGCTCAGCCGTCGTCTCTGAATTGCTGACGCCGGGAACATAATCGACGTGCTCGTGGATCCAGTCGAGCACCGCGCGCACGCGGGCGCCGCCATTCGCGATGGAGCCGAACTCCCGGTTGGCGAAAGCGGTAAACTTGTCCGACGGGCAATACCGGCTCGCCGTGAGATAGAGCAGAGCTTCCTGCGGCAGGTCGCACCATGCGCGCTGCAGCACATCCGGTGGAATCGAGATGCGCAGCCCATTGTCGATCACGGCCTCATAGACAATCCGCGTTTCGCCCGAGAACGCCGCGCGAAACCGCCGCTCGCCCCGCTCATCCGCTTTGTCCTGCACGATCTTCGCGTTCGGAGTGATGGTCAGGCTCTCGGAAATGATCTTTTGATCAGGCGAGGCCGCCGCCTGCACCGACACAATCGCCTCAGTCCCCGCCGGAAAATCAAACAGCAGGTCCGAGCGGACTTTGAGTTTCATGATGCGTGACCCCGGGAGACGGGTAGGAATGCGCGCGAGGCGATGCGGTTCCAGCGAATTCGACTTATTGATTTCGCACCAGCCTGTGCGATCGCTAAACTGGCTCTAGAACCCGGTTTGGAAGCCTGAAGTAGATTGTATCGTACCCGTTGGCTTCTCGCCCAATCAAACCTTGTCCGTGGAGCACATTCGCGGCCTTCGTAATGTCGGGACCGGCACAATTCAGAATCGCTGCAAGGTCTCCTCGAGTGGTCCGGCCCAGTTCATTGACGAGGCTATCGATCTCTCGCTTCAACCAAGGTTCTGCACTTGGATCATCCTGTTCAATAACCGAATTTCTCTTGCGATAGTGCTCCGCGAGGCACGCCTCGATCCTGTCCCCAAATGCCTGCTCACCGCGATAGGATTTGTACTGCAGTCCCTGAAACATCGAGGGGAGCTGGACGGATTTGAGGAACGGTTTGCGCGTAAGAAGGTAGAGGTCTTTCTTCTTTGCGCCCTGAGCGAAGCCGAACTCGACGCCGACGTTCACGTTGTCGGGCACGATGTCCAAAATGACGACACGGCTCGTCGAAATCAGTTTGAATGCCTGATCGCGGATATCTGATGCGCGGGGATTGTTGTCGCCGAATACCAGAGTCACGTCGAACTGGTCGGCTACGTCGAGAGCGAGATAGATATACGAACTCGTTCGTTTCTTGAACGAGCAGCCTAAAAACACTTGCTTCGGCTTGATCATCGCGCCCCACGATGAAAGTTGGCTAATAGCGAACGTTAACCTCACTACTCTTCGAAAAGCAATTCGCTGTTCAAGAAAACAAAAACCCCGCCGGATCGCTCCGGCGGGGTTCTGTATTTCAGGTCGGTTGAGCCCTAGTGGGTCTCGCCCGTGGCTGCCTGGCGCATGGCGGCGGCGCCGGCGTCTTCTTTCGGAGCTGCAGCAGCGGCCGGTTTGGCGCGCATGGACTGCATCATCTTCGTCGCATTGGCCATTTCGGCCTTCGAGAGAGCGCCATCCTTGTCGGCGTCGACCATGGGCAGGAACTGCACCACAGACTTGAACCGCGGATCGTTGCGGAACTCGGCCGGGGTCAGCTTGCCGTCGATATTGTCGTCCAGCGCGCCGAACACGACGTTGCCCTGGAGCTCCTGGAACCAGTCGTCATGACGATCCTTCACCGTCTCGCCCTTGAAGCGGAAGCGGAAGAAGGTGAACAGCATCTCTTCCGAGGTCTGCTCGCCGAAGGTCACGTTCTTCTTTGGATCCGGGTTGAAGGCGTTGTCGGTGGAATTGTCGTAGACGTAGTCGGCGATCAGCAGCGAGCCCTTCGGCACGTCGAGCATGCCGTCGAAGTGGTATTCACGCTGCCATTCGAAGAAGTAGCGCGGCTGGTTCAGCAGCACTTTCTCTTTGCCGTCCGGGTAGCGGATGCGCAGCTTGGTCGAGTAGCAGCGCGAGTGGCAGTGCGGCTGCGTGCCGAAGATCTGCATGTCCTGCGGGATCTCGATATAGGCGGTCTCGAGGTGGCGCGGTTCACCGGGCGGGATCTCCAGCGAGAAGTCGGTGATCGAAGCCTGGCGCAGGATGTATTTCGGCTCTTCCTTGTAGAAGTAGTAGCCCACTTCCGTCTTGTCGGTGACCGGCTTGCCGACCGCCGTGTAGTGCATCTGCCAGGCGAACGAGCCGCCGGGCGGCAGGTAGATGCCGGTGTTGTCCGGCGTCAGGTTCGGCACGCCGCCGGGGCCGTAGCCGCCGAGCGCCACGTTCCACGAGAAGCCGCGGCCTTTGGGGTCGACGTTCGGGATCCAGCCGGCGAGCGCGTGGTGCACGGTCGGCGAGGCGTTGGCCCAGGCAACGGCCTTGAGCCACTTGCCTTCGGTGAGGCCGGTTGCTTCCGAGCGAGCCTGATAGTCGACAATGCCCGACGCCGGGACGTCGAACGCCTCGACGGTCTTGATCATGTCCGGCTGGCCCATCGGCCATTTCGGCGCGGGCTTGGCCGCATCCGGCAGCGGGTCGGCGCCATCGCCGCGCGGGGCGCCGGCTTCGATCCAGTTCACGACCGTTTTCAGCTCGCCATCCGTGAGGCGCATGTCATCGCCCCACTTCGAGCCGTGATCGTCGGAGTGGTAGGGAGGCATGCGCTTGGAGACCAGCGCTTCGGAGATCATCGGGGCAAAGCCCTTCACGACCTCGTACGAGTTCATCTTGAACGGGCCCATGCCGCCTTCGGTGTGGCAGGCCACGCACTTGTTGGCGAGGATCGGCGCCACGTCCTTGACGTAGGAGATCTTGGCGAAGGTCGCCGCCTGCTTGCGCGCAACGAAGTCGATCTTCGCGCCGTTGACCTTGGCTTCGGTGATCGCGGGAGATTGGCCGGCGATCAGCGCGTCGACCGCGGCCGAGACGCTGGCCTTGTCGTTCTTCTTCTCGGCGAACGAGCCGTCGATCGGGCCGTGGTAGGAAACGGTCCAGGTCTTCGGATTGATCACGAAGGCTTCGCCGGTTTTTTCCACGCCGAGCTTCTGGCCGACGAGTTGCAGGTTGTCAGAGAGCACAGCGACATCGGCGGAGCCGGGCCGGCCCACGAGGGCGCCGAAGTTCGACTTCGCGCCCGAGTCGAGCATCATGAAGTGGACGCGCTTGCCCTTGTACTGATCCTGCAGCTTGCCGAGGGCGGCCTGCGCCTTGGCGGAGGTGGCGTCGCCCTGCTCGGAGGAGACCACGACGACCGCGTCGAAATTCTTGTAGTAGTAGAGTTCGTGGCCCATGCCCGTCTGGTCGGCGAGCATGAAGTTGCCGACGCGCGAGCCGACGAGCTTAGGAGCCGTTGGCGCCGCCGTAGCGACCGTTGCAACAATCGCCGCGAGCACGGAAACCGCGCCAGCGCCGAGCAAACCAATCTTGTGAGACCGTTTCATCCTACCCTCCCAGCTGCGATTATGATTTCGCAGACAGTGCCTGAATTCGCGCGGACAATGAACCTCGTTTCCGTTCGCGGCAACTAGGCGCCGCAGGGGCAGCCGTCACGGGAAGGCAGAAAAAATCTTCACAAAAGCGGCAGGTACCCGTCCGTTTCCGCAAACGGCAGATGCACATCGGAGCCCCTGAATCGGCTCGCAGCACGACCTCTTTCGCCTGAGGAAACACTGCGAAGCCCTTGAATCCGTTGAGCAGTATCAAGGCAGCCAACGCCTTTTGAGACGAGAATGGTAATTCTGCCTGCAGAATAACGCCTCAGCGATCGCGCAGCCGTCTGACGCGCCGTCCCTGCTCCGACGCGACCTAGGGCGAGACGCCGAATCCAGCCGCCGCGAACGCCGCCTTCGCTTCCTCGCTCGACAGGTATTCCCTGAACCCCTTGGCAGGTCCCCCGGCCTTTCCGGCGACGATCGCCGCCGGATAGGTGATCGGCGTGTGGCTGTCCGCCGGAAATTCCCCGACCGTCACGACCTTGTCGCCAGCAGCCTTGGCGTCGGTCGCATAAACGATTCCCGCCGCCGCTTCCCCTGTCTCAACAAACCGCAGAGCCGCCCGAACGCTCTCCGCTCGCGCCGTATCCTTCTCCACACCCGCCCATGCCTTGAAGTGTTCGAGCGCTTCCTTGGCGTACTTGCCCGCCGGCACGCCGTCCGGATTGGCGATAACAAGCGTGCCGCCCTTCAGCGCCGCCTTGAGGTTCATGCCGTCCTTGATCTCGAGCGTGATCGGCCTGTCCGCCGGCGCGATCAGAACGAGCTTGTTGGTCAGCAGGCTCGCACGCGTTGCCGGATCTATGAGGTTCTTTTCAGCCAGGTAATCCATCCACTGCTCGTCGGCGGAGAGGAACATGTCCGCCTCCGCCCCCTGCTCGATCTGCCGCGCCAGGTCGGACGAGGCCGCAAAGCTTAGCGAAGGCGCCGGATGCCCCTTGGCGGCATAAGCATCTCCAATCGTCTTGAGCACATCGGTGAGGCTTGAGGCAGCAAACACGCGAACCGCAGCTTCCGGCGCGGCTGCTGGCGCCGCCGGCGCCTCCGCTTCCTTCTGCCCGCCACATGCAGCAAGCGCGAGCGAGAGCATCGCCGCCAGAACAGAGCGCCTGATCGCCAGCATGAAGAGTCCCTCAGAGCGAGTGCGTTTTCACCACCGCCCAGACCTGCGCGCCTTCCTTGAGACCAAGTTCGGCAAGCGCCTCGGGCGTTATCCGTGATGAAATATAACCCGCTTCCGTGGCAAGGGAAACCAGCTTCGACCCGTCGTCCTCCGTGTGAATGCTTGCGATATGTCCCGGCCACACATTCCGGGCCGAAAGCCCTTTCGGCGGCTCCGTTGCCAGGATCACGCTGTCGGCCCTCACCCACACACCGCCGGCTTTGCCGCCCGCCACAGCACTCGAATCGATCCGGCTGCCCAGATCGCGGCGATCCAGCAGCGCCACGAACTCCTGCCGCCGCATCACGCCTGATGCAGTCCCATGCGCAATCACCCTGCCGTCCTTCAGGGCTACGACATGATCCGCCAGCTCCGCCGCATCCTCGATCTGGTGCGTCACCACCATCATCGGCAGCGACACCCTCGCCGACACATCCCGAAGCATCGCAAGGAACGCACGCCGCCGCTTCCCATCCAGCGCCGCAAACGGTTCGTCCAGCAGCAACAGTTCCGGCGCCGACAGAATGGCCCGCGCCAGCGCCACCCGGCTCTTCTCCCCGCCGGAGAGATTCTTCACCGCACGATCCAGCAGCCCCACGATATCCAGCTGTTCCGCCACATCATCGATAATGGGTGTATTGCGATCCGCCGGCCTGCGGCGCTCCGCATAGAGAAGATTGCCCCGCACCGTCAGATGCGGAAACAGCCGCGCATCCTGAAACACAAGTCCGATGCCGCGCCGATGCGCCGGCACACGCTCGCGCGCCGCCACATCCTCCAACACTCGTCCGCCAAGACTGACCTTGCCTGCTTCGAGCTTGTGCAGCCCCGCGACCATCGACAGCAGCATCGACTTGCCCGCGCCCGAAGGCCCGAACACCACCGTGATGCCCTGCGCAGGCGCCTCGAACTCCGCATTCAGCGTGAACGCGCCACGGCGCACGACTGCTCCGGCGACAACGAGGCTCACGCTTCCAGCCTCCGCCGCGCCCAGCGCTGGATCAGCTCCGCCGCGACCAGCCCGGCCACCGCCGCGAGTAGCGAGATGCTCGCCAGCCGCAACGCCAGCGCCTCCTTGCCCGGCACCTGCAGCGCCGCATAGATCGCCAGCGGCAGCGTCTCCGTCTCGCCCGCCTTGCTCCCGGCGAACGTGATCACCGCCCCGAACTCACCCAGCCCCGCCGCAAACGCCGTTACCGCCCCTGCCAGCACGCCCGGCCACGCCAGCGGCAACGCGATCGACAAGAACCGGTCCCACGGCCCCGCTCGCAACACGGAAGCCGCCTCGAACAACCCGCCATCCGCCGCCTCGAACGACAGCCGGATCGCACGCACCATCAGCGGGAAGGCCATCACCGCCGTCGCCAGGGCTGCACCCTCGGCCGTGAATGCGAGCTTTGCCCCGAACTCGTTCTCGAGCCACCCGCCGATCGCGCTCCTCCGGCCGAACCCCTGCAGGAGCAAGTAGCCGATCAGCACCGGCGGCAGCACGAGGGGCAGGTGCGCCACCACATCCAGCACGGGCTTACCCGGAAATCTCGGCCGCGACAGCGCATACGCGAACGCGATGGCGATCGGCAGCGAGAAGATCACCGCCCGTCCCGCCACCCCCAGGCTCGTCCCCAGGATCCGCCATTCCTCAGCGCTCAGCATCCTGCGACCTAGCCCGGCCTGCAGCGGCGCTCAAGCACGCTCGCTTCGGGGGCGGATGGCGGGGATGACACAGCCCCGCAAACCTGCTTCACCCCGCCCATGCCCGTAACCCTGACCATCGACAGCCTCGGCGCGCAGGGCGATGGCGTCGCGACGCACGATGGCCGCAAGGTCTTCGTGCCCCTGACCCTTCCCTGCGAAACCGTGACCGCCGACCTCTCCGGCGACCGCGCCCGCGTCATCGAGATAACGAAACCCGCCCCCGACCGCGCCCCGCCCAAATGCTCCCACTACGGCGAATGCGGCGGCTGCGCCCTGCAGCACGCGCCGGAAGCCCAGTACCTCGCCTTCAAGCAGGCCCAGGTCGCTGCCGCGCTCTCCTTCCAGAAGATCGACGCGACTGTCGATCCGGTTGTCCCCGTCCCGCCCCGAACCCGCCGCCGCGCCGTCTTCGCAGCACACCGCGCAGGCAAAGCCATTCACGTCGGCTTCCATGGCCGCCGCAGCCACACCATCATCCCCATCCGCGACTGCGCCGTCATCACGCCCGGCCTGCAGGCCCTGCTGCCGAAGCTCGAACGCCTCGCCGCCATCGCCGCCCCGCCGAAAGACGCGCTCACCATCACCGCCACCGAAACCGTCACCGGCTTCGACATCGCCCTCGCCGGCCTGCCCAAAGGCTTCTCCGCCGACACGCGCGTGAGGCTTGTCCAGCTTGCCGGCGAACTCGGCCTCGCCCGCCTCTCCATCAATGGCGAGGCCGTGATGGAGCGAATGGCGCCAACGCTCCGCGCCGGCGCCGCCTATCTCACGCCGCCTCCCGGTGGCTTCCTGCAGGCATGCGAGCCTTCCGAAGCCGCCATGCTCTCGCTGGTGAAGGAAGCCGTCGGCGACGCCCGCCGTATCGCCGACCTCTTCTCCGGCTCCGGCACCTTCTCCCTGCCGCTCGCCTCCACCGCCACCATCCACGCCGTCGAGTCCGACGAAGCCGCACTCGCCGCCCTCGACCGTGCGGCGCGCAAAGCCCATTCTCAATCAGGATTGGGCCTCAAACCCATCACCATCGAAAAACGCGACCTCTTCCGCCGTCCCCTCATCAAGGACGACCTCAAGCGTTTCGACGCCGTGGTCATCGATCCGCCCCGCGCCGGCGCCGAGGATCAGTCCCGCCAGCTCGCGCAATCGAGCGTCAAACGCATCGCCATGGTCTCCTGCAACGCCACCACCTTCGCCCGCGACCTGCGCCTGATGATCGACGGCGGCTACAAAGTGAAGCGGATCACCCCTATCGACCAATTCCTCTGGTCCCCCCATATCGAGATCGTCGCCGCCCTCGAGAGATAATGCCCGTCTCACTCATCCTTCTCGCCTTCGGCCTTGCCGCCGACGCCTTCGCCGTGTCGATCACGCAGGGCGCCGCCGCGAAGGTGCATCCGTGGCGAACGGCCATCACCGTCTCCCTCGCTTTCGGCGTGGCGCAGGCCGTGGCGCCGCTGCTCGGCTGGTCGCTGGGCGTCGCCTTCGCCGGATTGATCGAGGCATGGGATCACTGGATCGCTTTCACTCTGCTCGCCCTGATCGGCGCCAAGATGATCTGGGAAGGCGCCAAGCCGAAGACGGATGAAGCCGAAGAGACAAAGCCTGCCGCCGGCTGGTCCTTGCTCATGCTCGCCGTCGCCACCGCGATCGATGCAGCAGCCGCCGGCATCACGCTCCCGGCCCTCGGCGCGCCGATCGTCGTCAGCATCCTCACCATCGGCTTCATCACCTTCGCCACGTGCTTTGCCGGCGTCTGGATCGGCCGCACCGGATCGAGGGTCATCGGCCCCAATGCCGAGATCATCGGCGGCATCATCCTCATCGTGATCGGCGCGAAAGTGCTGTTCGACCATCACGCATTTGGCGCGTGGCTCGGCGGCTGAGACTTCTTCTCTGCCGACGCTCCATGCATTATGCCGGATGACACTGTTGCAGAGGGGGCATTCTTGATCACTGCAAGCGAGTTGGCGGGCTTCTTCGCCGCGCACGCGATCTGGTGCCTTTCGGATGAGGATGGTCTCACGCCGATGGTGGCGCATCAGCGCGGCAACCAGCGCGACATGACGCGCCTCGTACACGACCAAGTCGCCGACGCCGTCGAAGCTGGAAAGCAGAGGCTCAACGCAAATCCGGACAACGCCGAAGACGCGGCGCTGGTTTACGATGGCTTCGTAACAATCGAGGGCATTAAACTCGACGCGGTCATCGTGGAGCTGCGCGCCTACGTCTCTCCTAGTTCGCAGGCGACCCTGGCGATCCCGTACACGCCCAAGAGCACCGGCGCCTTCCGCGTCCACAGGCCCAAACTGCTGCAATGGGATGACTGCGAGGATTTCGACATGAATGCCGTTTTAGGCGCATTCTTCGACGGCGTCGCCAAACACGAGAAAGGCAGCGCCGTCTGGAGCGCCACCCTGGACGAAAGCAGATAGGAACTTACTCGGGTTTGCTCTTGCCTGCCGGCCCGGCCTGAAGCATCCGACAGACATGCTTCCCCAGAGTCCCCTCGAGAAGTCTGATCTCCCAATCGAGGACGTGATCCCGCAGATTCTCGAAGCGCTGCGGGAGAAGACGCGCCTTGTGATCTCCGCCCCGCCCGGCGCCGGCAAGACCACGCGCGTGCCGCTGACCCTGCTTGAAGAGACCTGGCCGCAAGGCCGCAAACTCATCCTCGTCGAGCCCCGCCGCATCGCCGCCCGCGCCGCCGCCGAGCGCATGGCCGCCACCATCGGCGGAAAAGTCGGAGAAACCATCGGCCTGCGCTCGCGCCTCGACGTGCGCACCTCGAAAGACAGCCGCATCGAAGTCGTCACCGAGGGCGTGTTCAGCCGCATGATCCTTTCCGATCCTTCGCTCGAAGGCATCGGCGCCGTGATCTTCGACGAATTCCACGAACGCTCGCTCGACGCCGACGAAGGCCTCGCCTTCGCACTCGACTCACAAGCCGTCATCCGCGAGGACCTGCGCATCGTGCTGATGTCGGCGACCCTGCCCGGCAATCTCACCCAGGCATTCTTCGAAGCCCCCGTCATCGAAAGCCTCGGCCGCGCGCACGCAGTAGAGACCCGCTATCTCGGCTACGAGCCGCGCCAGCGCATGGAAGACCAGGTCGCAGCCGCCATCCGCAGCGCCCTGCGCGAAGAAATCGGCTCCATCCTCGCCTTCCTCCCCGGCGTTGCAGAGATCCAGCGCACAGCCGACCGTATCGGCCCGGTGGCAGACAACGTCCACATCACGCCGCTCTATGGCGCTCTCTCCCCGCAGGAGCAGAACGAAGCCATCGCGCCGCCGAAACCCGGTCAGCGCAAAGTGGTCATCGCCACCGACATCGCCGAAAGCGCGCTCACCATCGAAGGCGTGCGCGTCGTGGTCGACAGCGGCTTTGCCCGCGTGCCCCGTTTCGATCCGCAACTCGGCGCCTCGCGCCTTGAGACCGTGCGCCTCGCAGTCGCCAACGCCGACCAGCGCCGCGGCCGCGCCGGCCGCACAGGTCCCGGCGTCTGCTACCGCCTCTGGCGCGAAGCCGAGATGCGCGGGTTCGCAGCGTCTCCCTCGCCCGAGATCGACAATGCGGATCTCACCGGCCTCGCACTGGATGTTGCGCGCTGGGGCGCGAAATCGCCTGCCGACCTGCGCTGGCTGAATCCCCCACGCGAAGCCCCTTGGCGCCACGCCCGCGGCGTCCTCACCCACGGCGGTGCGATGACCGCCAACGGCGAACTCACATCGCTGGGCAAACGTCTCGGCGACCTCGCCCTGCCGCCGCGCCTTGCGTTGATGGTCCTGCGCGCTTCCGAACTCGGCGAAGCGCAACTCGCAGCAGACATCGCCGCCCTCATGAGCGAACGCGAACTCGGCGGCCGCTCTTCCGATGTAGACGAACGCCTCAACCGCTTCAGGCAAGAGAACGGCCAGCGCGCCCGCGCCATGCGCGACCTCTCCAAGCGCTGGGCCAGATCAGCAGGCGGCGGAAACCCCTCCGGCGCCAGCGCCGGCGCAGTCCTCGCGCTGGCTTTCCGGGAACGCATCGCCAAGGCCCGAGGCGGCGCGCCCGGTCGCTTCGTGCTCTCCGGCGGGCGCGGCGTGATGCTCGACGAGACCGATCCGCTCGCCCGCGAACAATGGCTGGCCGTCGCCGACATGATCGGCTCAGGCCCCGACCTGCGCATCACCCTCGCCGCGCGCCTGTCGGAAGACGATGCGCTCCAGTTCGGCGGAGCAGAGACAAAGGAAGAAGTCCGCTACGATCCCGTCGCCCGCCGCGTGCGCGGCCGTCGTGTGAAGCGCATCGGCGCGATCATCCTCGAAGAAACCCCGCTGCCGTCTCCGAAGCGAGAGCTGGTGCGCGAAGGGCTGGTTGCTGCCGTCCGCGAAAACGGCTTCGACATCCTTCCCAGTGCTGGCGACCTGAACCAGCTGATCGCTCGCGTCGACTTATTGTATGCAAACTTAAGCGAACCTTGGCCCGCAAACTTCCGCGCCACACTTATTGATCGGCTCGACGACTGGCTCGGTCCTCTTCTGGAATCCGCCGGCTCGTTCGATGCGCTCGATCATGGCGCTGTCATCCACGCAGCAGCCGCACTGCTCGACTGGCCTCTGCCGCGGGAACTTGATGCACTGGCGCCACACTCATGGACTGCGCCGGTCGGCCGGCGCGTCGCCATCGACTACACTGCCGAAGGCGGCCCGCGCGCCGAACTGAAGGTTCAGGAAGCTTACGGGGCGTCTCAGCATCCATCGATCGTTAAGGATCGCGTTCCGCTTACACTTGCCCTGCTATCTCCTGCGCAGCGACCCGTTGCCGTGACCAAAGATCTGCCTAGCTTCTGGCGGGCGGGCTACCACGACATGCGCAAGGACATGAAAGGCCGTTACCCGAAGCACGACTGGCCGGAAGACCCTGCAACCGCCTCTCCGACCAGCCGCGCAAAGCCGCGCGGAACATGACTTTGTAAACCTTCGGAAATACCGGCCATGTGACCGGTTTATCGACCTATTGCGCATACCGCTCATTCGAAACATGTCCCTGCCGCTGCTTGGTTGCAGCGCAAAAGCAATTGCGCGCCTGCGGCATTCGCCGTGTCTTTCAGGTCGATTCAGCGGAAATCTCGAAAGTTGACATCACAAGGTTGTTGACGTTCGCGGCGCCAAACCGCACCTTCAGATTCGCATGATGCAGAGGCCGTAAGGCCCCGTCACGCCGGCGCCGATATAATAAAAACAGGCGCTGTCCGGGAGCACCAAGTCCATAGGGAGGCGCGTCTTATGACGCCTATCAAGAAATTTCCGTTCGTGAGTCTTATTGCCTTGAGCATGGCGATGCCGGCGTTTGCACAAACGCCCGCGCCGCAAGCTCCGCCGGCCGACGACCGGGCCAGCGACGTTGTCGTCGTCACCGCCAACAAGCGTCAGGAATCCGTTCAGGACGTTGCAGTGGCCGTCACGGCCATCACCTCCGAAACGAAACAGGAGATGGGCGTCATCACGGTGACGGACCTGACGAACGTCACGCCGGGCCTGTCCTACACGCCAGGCAACGAGCGCGTCACGCTTCGCGGCATCGGCCGTCTCACCAACTCCTTCGGCGCCGATCCGGGCGTCGCAAACTACAATGACGGCCTCTACACGCCGTTCGCCGTCATGGCCGGCAAGGACCCGACGCTGATCCAGCGCGTCGAAGTCCTGCGTGGCCCGCAAGGCACGCTCTACGGACGCAACGCCATCGGCGGCGCGATCAACACGATCTCCAAGCGCCCGAGCAACGACTTCACGACCGACTTCAAATACGGCCTGGGCGATTACGGCTACAACAACATCGTCGCTGCGGTGTCCGGACCGATCAATGACTCGCTCCGCTATCGCGTCGTCGGCCAGAAGGAAAAGCGCGACGGCATCGATTACAATTACGGCACGGGTGAAAAAGAAGGCTGGGAAATCGACGATTACTATCTCGAAGGCCAGCTCGAAGGCGACATCGGCGACCGGTTCAACTGGTGGGTCAAGGTTGCTGACTCGGGTTACAACAAGGCCGGTCCTCCGGGCGGCCGCACCGCCACGTTCTCGACCGCGCCCTTCCTGCCTGACTTCGCTCCGACCGGAAACGCCGGCCCGAACCCGGCTTTCGCCTATTCCAACCCGTCGGTGATCTCGTTCACCCAGGTCGGCAATCGCCGCGACAACCCGTTCGCGACGAACGGCGAGCACGCCTACAACACGAACTACGCCTCCACGGCGAAACTTGACCAGTATGACGAAGCCATCGCGGAAGCGACCTATTCGACCGACTGGTTCGACATCAAATACACCGGCGGCTACACGTTCTACGACTACAAGCTCGACAGCGACGGCGACGGCACGCCGATCCAGTCGATCACGTACAACTCGCTCGCGACCGTCAGCACCAGCCCGCTCTGCGGCGGCGGCGCGGCCCTGCCGCCCGTTGTCGGCTTCCCGGTCTCGACCTTCCCCTCCACGGTTCCGGCCGGCTTCTGCTATACGGCCGCGCCGCGCACGATCTATCCGAGCGTGCTGAACACCTACGCGGAAAGCCGGTCGCTGTTCTCGAACGAGATCAACTTGATCTCGACGACGGACGGTCCGCTGCAGTGGATCGTCGGCGCCTACCAGTACCAGGAGAACTCGAAACAACCTGGTCAGGTCCAGACGCTTCCGAACGAACCGCTCGCAGGCGCCTATCTGATGCCGCCCCGCGCCGCCACGGCTCAGGAACCGGCAGTGGCCCCTTCCATCATCGCCAACCCGAACAGGATCTATCAGTACTTCGCCAACACCAGCCTGTTCAACGCCTACGGCCTCTATGGCCAGCTCGACTATGAGCTGAACGAGCAGCTGAAGTTCACGGTTGGTCTGCGCTATTCGAAGGACCTGAAGGAGTCGAAGGAAGAAGCCTTCCTCGCCTGCTACATCCTTTGCACCGCGCAGGGCGCCGCGCTCTACACGAACATCACAGGGTCACAATACGCCGCTGTGCTGGACGCCGATCCTGCAGTCGTCGGCTACGACGCCGATCTCGACGCCCGCGGCTATGGCGTGCGCCGTCTGAACGGCTCGTGGGAAGCGGTCACCGGTACAGCCGGTGTCGAATTCCGCCCGCTTGATGACACCTTGCTGTTCGCGAAATACTCGCGCGGCTACAAGGCGGGCGGCTTCAACAACCTCGGCTTTGCTCTCAACCCGTACACGGACCCGGAGTTCGTGGACTCCTACGAGGGCGGCTGGAAGCAGACCTGGGATAGCCTCAACCTGACGACCAACGCAGCGGCGTTCTTCTACGTCTACACCGATGCGCAGGCGCCGCTCGGCGTGATCACGACCAACCCGACGACCGGTCTCCAGAGCGCGTCGACGCAGTTCGTCAACCTGCCGGAAGTCCAGACCAAAGGCTTCGAACTCGAGGCTACCTGGAACCCGATCGATCCGCTGAACATCGGCTTCACCTACGCCTACCTCGACGCCGAGATCACGGAATCGGGCATCTATGTCGATCCGTCACGTGGCTCGACGGACCCGACGGCTCGCCGCTCGGTCGTGGGCAACACTCTGTCCCAGACGCCGAAAAACAAGGTCGCGCTCAACGCGTCCTACCGCATCGACATGCAGGACGGTTCTTACTGGATGCCGACGGTCAGCTACTCCTGGCGCGACAAGTTCTTCGACTCGTTCTTCAACAACGCCAACGAAGAATCGCCCGCGTTCGACAACGTCGACGCCCGCCTGAACTGGAAGTCGGCTGACGAGCACTTCGGCCTCACCTTCTGGGTCCGCAACCTCACGGACGAAGAGCAGACGACCAGCATCTCTGCGAACTCGTTCCGCGTGACGGACGCCGCGCGGTATCAGACCTTCTCCTACACGGCCCCTCGCATGGCGGGCGTGGACTTCCTCTTCCACTACTGATCCCCGCCACGACGATCCCTGGACGGGACGAAAATATGCTCTCGACTGCAGGGCGCCGGTTCCAACCGGCGCCCTCTTTCTTTGCGCCCTCCGACGGCTGAAGCATCGGCGCAACACCTCCCCGCCGCAATTGCGCGCGCACCACCGTTATAGTTGACGGCATATATCGACCGCCCTAGCGCTATTTTCGCAGGAAAATAACGTCCGGGGAGGACATCATGAAATTTGCTGGCGTGAGCCGAATGGCTCTTTTTGCGGGACTGATTGCCGCTCCCGCCTTCGCCCCGGCTTTTGCCCAGGCCCCGCCCGCCGGGAAAGAGGCCGACGACACAGTCTTCGTCCTCGGCCGCATCGAGAACATCTCGGGCTCGGACGGGCAGGTCATCAACGAGGCCACGATCGACGCGGATGCGATGCGCGAGTTTGACCGCGCCTCGGTCGATGAAGCCATCGACCTTCTTCCCGGCGCCAACTCCTCCAACACCGGCGGCTCGCGCAACGAGCGGCTGATCTTCGTGCGCGGGTTCGACCGGTTCCAGACCACGCTCACGATCGACGGCGTGCGCGTCTTCCTGCCCGCCGACAACCGCATCGATTTCGGCCGCTTCCTGTCGGCGGACCTTGCCGAGGTGCAGGTCTCCAAGGGCTATGTCTCCGTTCTCAACGGCCCCGGCGGCATCGGCGGCGCGGTCAACCTCGTCACCCGCAAGCCGACCCAGGCACTGGAAGCCGAACTCGTCACCACCGTCACAGCAGACAAGGGCCTGGAAGCCAACGGCGAATCCGCCTCCGGCCTGCTCGGCACGGCGAACGATACGTTCTACGCGCAGGTCTCCGGCGCCTGGCAGAACCGGGACTCCTGGTCTCTATCGGATGATTTCCGCCCGACCCAGCCCACGCTCGAAGACGGTGGCGAGCGCTCCAATTCCGCCAGCGAAGACTGGCGCGTCAACGTGAAAGCCGGCTGGACGCCCAACGCCACCGACGAATACGCCATCAGCTACATCAAATCCTCCGGCGAGAAGAACGCGCCCTACCACACCTCCGACACGGCCTCGACGCGCTTCTGGACATGGCCCTACTGGGACATCGAGAGCGTCTATTTCCTTTCGCGCACGCAGCTCGGCGGCAACTGGCAGATGCGCAGCCGCGTCTACTACAACACCTTCCAGAACCTGCTCTCGTCCTTCGACAACGCTGCGCAGAACACCCAGACCCTGCCGCGCGCGTTCGACAGCTATTACGACGATACCGCCTATGGCGGTAACCTCACCTTCGAGAACAAGTACGCCGAGGGCGAGAGCCTTACTGCCGCCTTCCATTACCGCAAGGACGAGCACAACGAGCAGCAGGACGGCTTCATCCGCACACCGGCCACCGGCAACCCATCCGCCAACGCGCCCTATTCGGAGCCGTGGCAGGGCACGGAGGAAGAAACCTTCTCCATCGCACTCGAAAATGTGCGCAAGCTCACCGGCCAGCTCGACCTGGTCGTCGGCGCTTCCTACGAATGGACGAACCTCACCAAGGCGAGCGACGTCAACGTCTCCGTCACCGGCACGACGATCGCCAATTCCGTCATCGTGTTCACGCCGGTGAACTATCCGCTCAAGGACATGGATGCGGTCAACGCGCAGGCCGCCCTCATCTGGCACACCGGGCCGAACGCGAGCATTCACGCCACCGCCTCATCGCGCACCCGCTTCCCCACGCTGTTCGAGCGCTTCTCCTCGCGCTTCGGCACAGCCATCCCCAACCCCGACATCGAGCCCGAGCGCGCGCTCAACCTGGAACTGGGCGGCGAATGGCAGATGGGCGGAACGAACGTCCAGGCGGCGGCGTTCTATACCGATTTCGATGACGCGCTGATCCAGGTTCCCGTCAATCTCGGCGCGCCGTTCGGCGTGGTGAACCAGACGCGCAATGTCGGCGATGCGGATTACTGGGGCGGCGAAATCTCGATCACCACGGCCCTTTCCGACACCATCACCGCCGGCGGCAACCTCACGCTGATCCACCGCGAGTTCGAGATCCCGCCGCAATACCTCGACGCCAACAACTTCAATCTCGAACTGCAAGGCGTTCCGGAATCCAGGCTCTTCCTGTTTGCCGACTGGGAGGCGATGCCCAAGCTCCGGATCACCCCCTCGCTGGAGGTCGCAGGCAGCCGCTATACGGCCACGTCGTCCTCGCTGATCAGCCCTATCCAGTATTACGAGACAGGCGCCTACAGCCTTGTGAACCTGTCGGTGAACTACGACCTCACCGACAACGTCTCCATCCTCTTCTCAGGCAAGAACCTCACCGACGAGAACTACGTCCTCGTCGACGGCTTCCCAGAGGAAGGCGCGAACTACGCGCTGTCGTTGAAGTTCAGGAATTGAAGCTCAGGGCTTAGTGTCCACCATGCCAGACCGTTTGTAAGCAAGCGCAACAGGGCCCCTCCCTCCTGCAAGGGGGAGGACAGGTGGGGGTCCATCTTACCCAAAGAATCTGCCTGTTCCAGCGTTGAGATCGCCGTGCCCGCCTAAGCCCTCAGCAGCCCGCCGAACAGCACGCGCACGTATTCGCGCACCAGCGCCTCGTCCTTCTGGACGCCGCGGATGGTCAGCAGGTCGGAAGCGACGTTGACGGCGGCGTGCACCATCGCGCCGGCCACCGCCGCATCCACCGGTTTGGCTGAGCCGTCGGTGATGGCGTCCGCCACCATGGAGGAGAATTGCCGGCTGGCCTTGTAGGACAGGCCCATGATCTCCGCCTGCAACTCACGCGGCATCGACCACATCACGGAGGTACGCAGCAGCGGGCCTTCGCCACTGATCTGGAAACGCACGAGCGTCGCCACGGCGGCCTTGAGCCGCGCCGCCTCGCTCGGCCCCTGCCCGCGCACCAGACGCTGCGCCTCGCGTATCACGCCGAAGCTGCGGCGGAAGCAGGCCGCGACGAGTTCATCCTTCGCCTCGTTGTGGTGGTAGAACGCGCCCTTGGTGAGGTTGAGGCTTGCCGAGATGCGATCGACCGACGCGCCGCGATAGCCGTAGGCGTTGATCTGCTGCGTGGCGGCGCGCAGGAAATTTTCCTTTGAGGCATCGCGCGCGGCGGACGATGAATCCAGCATCATTCCAGGAGGCGGCTCGCCATCCCCGACAAGGCCGTTGGCCGCAATCTCCTCGATCCGTTTGGCCAGGCGCGGAAACTCGTCGAGATCGTAATCGCCGAGCCAGACCTGCGCCCAGTAAAGCTGCTCCAGCAGGATGAGCGTGCGTATCGAACGCTGCGGCTTTTCGAGATGGCCAAGCTCGGGCGATTCAAACAGCGACCGCACGCGGCGGAACATCACTTTGTAGGCCTCGCTCACCCGCTTGAAGTGATCGCCCTCGAGCGAGCGGAGCGAGGAGAAGGAGGCCAGGGGCGTCGCCTCCCCCCGGCGGACAGCCGCATCCCGCTCGACGAACAGCTGGATCAGACGGCTCACCCGCGCCCGGGCGCTGGCCTCGGTCTCGGCCACGTCCAGCATCTCATGGAAAACCGCCATCCCGGATTCCAGGCAGGCGACCGCCAGTTCTTCCTTCCGGGGAAAATAATAGGTGACGCCGGTAGCACGTAGGCCGATCAGTTCGGCGACCTCGGTCAGCCGCATTCCCTTGAAACCCTGCCCGTTCAGGACCGGAATGGCAGCCGCAATGATGTCCGCCCGGCGCTTTTCGAATCGGTCGGCCGCTCGCCCGGGAAGCTGGTCGGATTCCCTTTCCGGGGCAGGTACTGTCTCGGAATTACCCTTGCGGTTGAGCACTCGCCCTGCCTCTGAACCCCCGGATACGCGGCGGGATGTCCCATACAATACCCATTTTCCGCCCAAATAACACAAGACCTTGCGTCAGCTTGGCCACCTCCCGCTGGCGTTAACCAAAAAGTTAGGGGGCTGGCTTGAGGGTTGCTCCTGTGAACTCCACGGAGTCACGAGGGATTGGGCCATGACGACCTACGAACAACTCG
>DASYKO010000051.1:0-1606 GCA_035995285.1 Hyphomonadaceae bacterium
CCAAGGCTCAAGCCGATCAGTTTCGATTTCATTGGCCCCTCCCAAAGGCGCGTTACGCGCAATATGGCTAGCATGGCCCTACTGGCGGCTGCCAGGCAAGAACGCAGGGCGCTTGTCGTCGTTGGCGACGTCTTCGGTGAGCCGATAGAAGAACGTGTTGATGTCACGCGCGGCGTCGAAATCGATCGGCTGGGTCATGTCGTCCTGCGGGCGGTGATAGCGGATCTGGTACCATTCGCGATAGCGCCGCTCTGCGTCTGTGCCCGGATCATAGCCGAACACGAAATTGGTGGCCGGCACGCCGATGCGCAGAAAGGGCCAGTGATCTGTACGCTGATTGAGATTGCGCTCGGGCTCGAGATCGGGCCGCACCGTAATGCCCATCGGCCCGGCGATGCGGCGGACATTGTTGGCCAGCGTCGTGTCGTCGATCGCGTGCATGGTGAGGATCTTGAGCGGGAATAGCGGGCGCAACTGGTCGAGATTGATGACCGCCGCGAGGTTCTGCTTCGGCACGGTGAGGTGCGTAGAGAAGTAAGTGGAGCCGAGCAGGCCCTTTTCCTCGCCGGTGTAGACCGCAAAGAGCACGCTGCGGCGGAAGCCCTTGCCGGCGCGCTGTTCGGCGAGGCGGATCAGGCTGGCGACATAGGCCGCGTCGTCAAAGGCGCCGTTGTAGAGATTGTCGCCGTTCACCGGCTCGCCATAGCCATAGCCGTCGAGGTGGGCGGAGACGATGACCACCTGGTCCTTCAGGGCGGGATCAGTCCCAGGCAACAGGCCGAGCACGTTGTCGGACGACAGATTGCGCTGCGAGGTGCGGAACGTCGCCTTGAGGACGGAGGGGATATCGAAGCTCGGCAGCGCTGCGCCTGCGGCGCCCGCTTTCAGGATAGCGGCTGCGTCCTGGTTGGCGCCCTTGATGACCTTGGCAAGCGCGTCGGGCGCTAGGCGGATGACCGGGAATTTCGGGTTGGCGGGCGGGCCTGCATCCGGGAAGCTGACGGAGCGCGCATAGGCATCCGGCCAGCGCATCGGCTCGAGCGTGTAGCCGACATCGTCGAGGTTGAGGATCGCCGCGGCCCCGCCTTGCAACGCGTTCTGGAGCCGTCCGCCGCCATTGGGCAGGCCTGTGCGGCGCGCGCCGAAGCAGATGACGGCCTTGCCTTTGATGTCCTTCATCTCGGCATCCGAGCAATAGCCGCGGAAGGCCAGTGAGGCCTCGAGTGATTCAGGCAATTCGGCGCTGACGCGGACATTGATCTCGTGCAGGAAGCGCAGGGTCTCGCTGGACTTGTCTCCGCGTGCGATCTCGAACGACGTGCCGTCCTTTTCGATCTTCACTTCCTTGAGCGGCAGCGTCTGCGTCCAGCCGCCATTCTCGCCGACAGGCTTGAGGCCGGCCTTCTGCATGCGGTCGATCACATAGCGCACGGCCTTGGCGTGGCCTTCCGAGCCGGTGTCGCGGCCTTCCATGTCGTCGGCGGAGAGATCGCCGGTGATGCTCCACCAAGCCTTCGTGTCGTCATCTGTCCGCGGAGGCGGCGTCTGGACGCTACTGCAGGCGGCGACCAGGCAGGCTGCCGAGGCGAAAGCGAAGCGGGTCAGG
>DASYKO010000052.1:0-13673 GCA_035995285.1 Hyphomonadaceae bacterium
GAGCGGCTGGCCCGACGCCGCGCCGAGAAGCTGAAACCACTGCTGAAGCCATCCGAGATCCAGCTCGACGAGCCCGCGCACGCCACGCTCATCAGCGAGGCCACATCGCGCGGCGAGCACAACGCCGCCACATCCCCCATCCTCCTTTTCTGTCTGACCGCCCCGTCAAGCCTGCTGGCGCACCGCGCCGGCCTGCGCGTCCGCGCGCCGCCGTAGGGTGCATGGAGCGCAGCGCAATGCACCATGCCGCGTGCGCTGGTGCTCGCGGCATGGTGCATTCCGGCCTTCGGCCTGCATGCACCCTACGCGCTCCACCCAGACAATCAGCCCCATCTCAACCCGCAGTTCTTAACCTGCGTGAATGCGAGCCCATGCCCAATGTCCGCGGCCTTTCTGCACATGACCCATGCCCATTCATCTACCGCTCATCGTCTCACCCCCAGTCTCCCACCCCATGAAACGCAAGCAGAAGGTCGGGGTCTGGGCGCTCGTTTTCGGGCTGATCGCGCTGTCGTTGTCGGCCTGCGCATCGTCCTCGACTTCGGCGCCCATCGTCTATGGCGGCCGGCCTGCGCCTATCGCGAGCCGGGCGACCTCAGCCCCGTTCCCGCCGATCCAGACGCCCGGCCCGCCCATCGATCTCTCGACGCCCTACTGGGACAGCTACACCTTCCCCCGCATCGACTACACGCAGGCTACATCGCAATGCGTGCCCTTCGCGCGGCTGATCTCGGGCGTGCAGATCTGGGGCGACGCCTACACCTGGTGGGACCAGGCGCAGGGAAAATATCCGCGCTCGTCCAAACCCGCCGAAGGCTCGGTGCTCGTGCTGAAAGGATGGAACGAGGAGAAGAGGGGACACGTGGCTGTCGTCAAAGCCATCCTCTCCTCGCGCGTCATCCGCGTCGATCACGCCAATTGGCTGCACAGCGAAGAGGTTCAGCTCGACGTACCGGTGATCGATGTCTCGCCCTATAACGACTGGACGCAGGTCCGTGTCTGGTACGTGCCCGGCATGTATTGGGGCGGCCGCATCTACACCGCGCAGGGCTTCATCCACCCGCTCGGCCCGCCTCCACCGCGCCCAGCAGCGCCGGTCTACGATCCCAACGCGCCGATCGCATCGCTGCCAGGATCGTCGCCTAGCGGGTGATGCGCGCCCAGATCTCCGCCCGGCGCGCGCGCCATTCGGCGGCGCTCTGGCCCCAGATGTCGATGGGATCGTTCTGGTAGGGCGGGGGCATCTTGCCCGGCCCGCGGTTCACCGAGCCCAGCCGCTGCGCCAGCTTCTGCGAATTCACATTCTCCGGGTGGATCGAATGGATGATGTCGGTCCAGCCCAGCACATCCACCGCGAAATCCATCGACGCGGCAGAGGCCTCCAAGGCATAGCCCTTGCCCCAGACGGACTTGATGACGCCCCAACCGACCTCGTTGCCCGGCCAGTCCACCGGCCGCCACGGGCCTGCACGGCCGACCCAGCGGTCCGTGTCCTGCTCGAAGATCGAGAACATGGCGAAGCCCTCGAGCTGCCAGGACCCCGCCATCGTGCAGATGCCCCGCCACACCTGGCTCGGCGCCTGGACCTTGCCGATATAGCGGGACGATTCCTCGTCGGCCATGAACTCGCACCAGGGCGCGAATTCCTCCAGCGTAGGCACACGCAGGATCAGCCGCGGCGTTTCGATGACTGTGTCGAGACGAGAGGGCATTGCCCGACTTCCCCAGCTACCCCCCGGCGCCTGAAACTTCCAGGACCCTACAGCCGCTCCATGACAGAAGGAACAGCGTCTCCGAAACGATACACATCGACATGGCCTGTGAACGCCAATAGCGTCCGGCCCCTGAACCAGCAGACCTACCGAAAGAGGAGTTTTTGGATGCGGATCGCCCTTCTGGCCGCCACGGCCCTGATGCTTGCCGCCTGCGGTGAAAAACCCGCAACCGATGGCGCTTCCGCGCCGGCCGAGACTGCCGCCCCGGCGGAAACCGCAGCAACGCCTCCGCCCGCCGCCCCCGCAGGCGCCAAGGCGGTCGATGCCGCCGCCTTCTCCAAATATGTCCCGTGGAACCACGCTCATCCTGATGTGAAGAAAAGCGCCTCGGGAATGGAATACGTGATTCTCGCCAGCGGCCCGGCCGATGGCAAATCGCCAACGAAAGACCAGGATGTCGAGGTCTTCTACGAAGGCCGCTTCAACTCCGACAACACGAAGTTCGATTCCGCCTTCGAGCGGGGCGAGAGCGCAACCTTCGGCGTCGCCCGCGTCGTCCCAGGATTTTCCGAAGCGCTGCAGATGATGAAGCCCGGTGACCGCTGGCTCGTCTTCGTGCCCGGAAATCTCGGCTACGGCGCGGCAGGCCGCGCCCCCGTCATCCCGCCCAACGCCGACCTCGTCTTCGAAATCGAGATGGTGGCCGTCCACTGAAGGTTGCTCTACGAGCGTTCAAGAATGCCCTGGACGGAGCGGCGCAACGCTTCGCTCCAGGGCGTGAACGCCGCCCCGAGTTTCTCGACCGCTCGCGTGTTCGACAGCCGCGCATTCAGCGGCCGCTTCGCCGGCGCGTTGAATTCCTCCGAGGTCACGCCCTCGACCTCCGCGAACGGCCCGCCCCGCGCCTTCGATTCCGCCAGGACCGCTCGCGCCATGCCCGCCCGGTCGATGACGTCGGAGGAGGCGACATGCAGGATGCCGGAAAGATTGCTCGCCCCAGCCGCCTTCTTGCGCGCCGCGGAGATCAGCGCGCGGGCGATATCCGGCGCATAGGTCGGCGGCCCGAACTGGTCGTTTACGATACGCAGCTTCGGCCGCGTCCGCGCGAACTCGATCATCTTGGAGACGAAGCTGTCGCCATATTCGGAAAACACCCAGCACACCCGAACCGTCAGCGCCTCAGGATATTCCTCCGCCACCGCGATCTCGCCTGCGAGCTTGGATCGGCCATAGGCGGACAAGGGGGAGGGCGGCTCGTCTTCGGTATGAGGTTCGCTCCCACGCCCGTCGAACACGCAATCGGTCGACATGTGAATGAAAGGAATTCCGCGCGCGTGTGCGGTCCTCGCCAGTTCCCGTGGCCCCGCTTCGTTGACCGCAAACGCCAGCGCCGTTTCCGTCTCGGCTTTGTCGACGAAGTTGTAGGCCCCGGTGTTGACCAGCACATCCGCCTTCGCCGCCTCGACAAAGCGCCGGAGACTTGCCGCATCCCGCAGATCCGCCTCCGCAGTGGAGGCCTGCACGAGCGCGATGTCCGCCTCGCCCGCCGCGACAGCCGCCAGCGCCTGGGCCGTCTGCCCGTTTTTCCCGATGCACGCGATGCGAAGGGCCATGAGCTTTCGTCTCGCATGAGCCGCAAAGCTGCGCTAGGGCTGGGATGCGTCCTCGGCAGGCGCGGTTCAACAGGGATGATTCATGTTTCGTATTGCAATGGCTGCAGCAGCTCTGGCGATGCTGTCCGGCTGCGGCCTGACAGGCGGCCCCAAAACCGTACCCAACGCCGCCGACACCGAAGCGTGGGCCAAATTCGTGCCCTGGGACTCGGCGCGCAAGGAGGTCAAGAAAACCGGCACCGGCATGGAATACATCGTCCTCGCCACCGGCCCGGCCTCGGGCGAACTGGCCAAGCCCAACAGCTCCGTCGAGGTCCACTATGAGGGCCGCTTCAACAAGACGAACAAGCAGTTCGATTCCTCTTTCGAGCGCAAGGAGACTGCGACCTTCCCGGTCGGCGGCGTCGTTCCCGGCTTCAGCGAGGCGCTGAAGCTCATGCGGCCGGGCGATGCGTGGCTGGTCTATCTCCCCTCGAAGCTCGGCTATGGCGAAGAGGGCTATGGGGCGGACATTCCGCCAAACTCCGACCTCGTCTTCGAGATCGAGATGAAGGCAATCAAGACGCCGCTGGAATCGGATGCGGCCGCGTGGACAAAATACGCCCCCTGGAACAGCGCGGGCCCTGACGTGAAGAAGACCGGCACCGGCCTCGAATACGTCGTGCTCAAGAGCGGCCCGTCGAGCGGCGCGCCCGCAAAAGAAGGCCAGTCGGTCGAGCTCTATTTCGAGATGCGCGCCGGCTGGGATGGAAGCGTGCTCGAATCCTCGTTCCGCAATGGCGAGACGGTCTCGTTCCCGATCGACGCTCTCACCCCGGGCTTTTCGGAAGCCATGCGCCTGATGCGCCCCGGCGACCGCTGGCTCATCCAGATGCCGCCCGCGCTGGCCACCGACGATCCCAAGAACGTCCCCCCCGGCCCGCTGCTCGTCGAGGTCGCGCTGGAGAAGGTGATCGCGGAAGAGAAGGCGCCCGCGCACTAGCCCGGCTGCCGCTCAATCGTACTCTGCGGCAACCCAGATAAAGCTTTGCACGTCGATCATGTCCCTTGGCTTCAGGCCGGCGATCGAGGCTCGTGTCTGGTCGGCGAAATCCATGAGCGAGGCGTGCACTGCCGGCTCAAGCTGTGGGGCGTACTGCACGCAGAACTTATGCCCCAGCCATCCGGCGACCCTCTTGGTCGCTTCGATTTTCAAAAAGATCTGGCGGTCCGTATCCCACAGCGAAGGCAGGAAGGTTGCCAAGGGCCACGAAACATTTCCATGCGGAGCGACGGCGTCTCTGATCGTCTGAAGGCCGCCGGCAACGTCGCCGCGCACGAGCTGGGCCGCGCCGCGAAGATAGGCCGGGCCTTCGGCGCTCGCCAGAACCTCGCGCGCCCGGGCATTCTCGAACCGTGACAGCATGTTGGTTCCGAACACCGCTTTGACACTGTCGCACTGGGCCTGATCGGCAAACAGGGCTGCTTCTACCGTGACGGCTGCATCCAGCTTTGCCTTGGCCGCCAGCTTGTAGACGCGCTCGCTCTTCTCGCCGAGATACTCAGCGTCCTCGAAGCCATCGGGAAAGTATCTGAGGAATTTTTCGACCAGCCGGTCGATGGAAATCCGCTCCGTCGGCATCGCCCTGGGCTTTGCTGGACGGCGAGGCGCCACGCGTCTTGATGCAGCCTGAGTTTCGGCCCAGGCGACCGCGGCGGCGAGCGCGGCTTGTTCGGTGTCCAGTCCTTCCACGATGTAAACGCGAGCGCCGGACTCATTCACCACCGCGACAGGGCCCGTCTTGGTGAGCCGCACCCGCGCGGTGAATGGTCCGACAATCGTATCTGGTGGAAACGCCCCCAACCTCTGGCGCCTTACGCCAGCGACGTATCCAGTTTCCTGCAGGCATCCAGCAGGCCCTTCACGGCGCCGACGCTCTTCTCGAACATCGCCTTCTCGTCGCCGTTGAGGTCGAACTGCAGAACCTTCTCCACGCCCTTGGCGCCGATCACGACCGGCACGCCGACATAGAGGTCGGAGACGCCGTACTGGCCCGAGAGGTGTGCGGCCACGGGCAGCACGCGCTTCTTGTCGAGCAGGTAGGACTTGGCCATCGCCACGGCGCTCTCAGCCGGAGCATAGAAGGCCGAGCCGGTTTCCAGCAGCGCAACGATCTCGCCACCGCCGCCGCGGGTGCGCTTCACCATGCCGTCGAGTTCTTCCTGCGTGAAGAAGCCCTGCTTGATGCAATCCGGCAGCGGGATGCCGCCGATCGAGGAGTGGCGCACCATCGGCACCATATCATCGCCATGTCCGCCCAGCGTCCAGGCTTTCACGTCCTCGATCGAGACGCCGGTCTTCTCCGAGAGGAAGTAGGCAAAGCGCGCCGAGTCCAGCACGCCGGCCATGCCGACAACGTGGCTGGTCGGGAGCCCCGAGAATTTCTGCAGCGCCCACACCATCGCATCGAGCGGGTTGGTGATGCAGATCACGAAGGCCTTCGGAGCGTGCGTCTTGATCGCGGACCCCACGTCTTTCATGACTTTGAGGTTGATGCCGATGAGATCGTCGCGGCTCATGCCCGGCTTGCGCGGCACGCCGGCCGTCACGATGATCACATCCGCTCCGGCGATCACCGAGTACTCTTCCAGAGAGCCGCCCGAGAGCTTGCCGTCCTTGCCGTAGACGGCCGCGGCCTCGGCGATGTCCAGCGCCTTGCCCTTGGCGATGCCGCCCTTCATGTCGACCATCACGATGTCGCCGAGTTCCTCACGCGAGCAGACGTGAGCAAGTGTGCCGCCGATCATGCCGGCGCCGATAAGGGCGATCTTCTTGCGGGCCATGGATGAAGTCTCCTGCGTGTGCTGCGGCGGGCGCCGAATGGGAAAACGCGGGAGCGTTAGCGCAAGGCGGGGCAGGGGGCAATGCGGCGGACACGGAAGTGAGCCGGGAATCGCCGAACGCGTGATCCGCCGGGCGTTTTGGTCCTCGCCCTAGTCCTCGAATGCCCCAACCCGTGCGCCCCAGGCGCAGGTTTCCACCTTGCAGGCAACCATCCGCACCTCGACCGTGATCTGGCGCGGACGGGCTTTGTCGCTTGAGTCGTAGATCGACTGGATTTCGAGCGTGGGGAAGGGATCGTCGGCATCGTCCGTGTCGAGCTCCTTGCCCTCGGCATCAAAGGCGAAGAGGTCGAGATTGGTGCAGTCGTCGTCACAGATGGCGTTGAAATAGTATTTGAACTTTTCGTCGCCCACGATCTGGAAGCGGAAGACGCCGCCCGTCGCCAGCTCGCCATGGCGGTACTGGCCGACCGTGTCGCCGTTCGAGACGAGCTTCAGCAGCTTGTCGATCTCGGCGATCGCCTTGGTGTCCAGCCTGGCGGCATGCGCCGTTGCCGGAACAAGCATCGCCAGCCCCGCAAGGAGCAGTGTTCTCAATTTCATCCAGCCCTCCCGATTCCCCGTAAGTCCCCGCTACTGCTTCGGCGGCCCGTCCGGCCAGACCAGCGGTTGCTCATAGAGGCCGATACCGAACGCGCAGGTCTTGGCGCCGCAATCTTCCATCATCACGGTCACGTTGAGCTTGGTGGCGACCTTGTCGGCGATGAGGAGCACCGGGTCGGCGTCCTTCTTGGTGTCGTCCGTGTCGAGCACGAAGCCGCGTGCATTCTTGCCCTCGAGGTCTAGGTCGTCGCAGTACTTCTGGTCGCACACGCCATAGACCCAGTAGGTCTTGCCCGGCTCGATGGTGAAGGAGAACGTGGCGAGGTCGCCATCCGCAAGCTTGCCGGTCTTGATCTCGCCGACCAGCTTCGCGCCGTCGTCAGCCGCGTCCTCGACCAGCTGCACCATTTTCGCATCCGGCGCCGCCGGCGTCGCCTGCGCAAGAGCAGGTGCGGATGAGCACAGGAGAGCGATGGCTACAGCGGTTCTGATCATGGGCCGGAAAGTGCCGGGCATTCCGGGGCCAAGTCAATGCGGCCAGATCAGTGCAGGCGGTAGCGTTCCGGTGTCCGTTCATGATCCGGCACGCGCGGCCGCGGGCGTGGCTGCGGTCGGCCAACCAAGCGGTGCGGAATAAGGCCGTGCTGGCGGTAGAGGCCCATTTCGTCTCCCGCAACGAAGCCGAAGATTTTTGGTTTCACTGTCGACATGTCGAGGAAATACGTCACCTCGAATTCCAGTCTCAGCGGCGATCCGTCCGGCTTCTCGTAATCGGCGCAGTAGTGGACTTTTGCCATCGAATGTCGCTCGTCGATCTTGGTCGTCTCGACGCGCTTGGCCGTCATCTTCTTCGTGCCGATCTGGCGGTAAAAGCGGTAGGCCTTTTCAAGTTGGCGCCGAAAGGCTGCGTCCTGTTTGCCCGTCTGGACCCCGTCCGGACCCGCCGCGATGAATTTCGGGGAGAAGCGGCTGGCCAGGTCGGCGAACACATTCTCCCCGGCAAGCCCGCGATTGTAGAGGTTGGCGTAGGATTCGAAGAAGGCAGGAATGTTGTGCGGCATGGGACCCAACACATGTGAGCGCGTGTGAGACTGACACGCGTAAAAAGCAACGCATGTGAACGCGCCCGGTTGCCGGCGTTGTGATGAGTTCGCGATCGCCCCTCGGATCCCGAGGGTTATTCTGCAGCGCAGCAGCGCATGCCGCAGATCAAGTCGCCTGCTCCAGCCGCTTTGCCAAACGCTCGATGCCGTCGCGGATCATCTTGCCGTAATGGTCGTCCGCGAGCGCGTCGCTGGCCTGCCGGCCCAGCTGCAGATGCTTTTTAGCCCCGTCGATATCCCCGGTACGGCGCATCACGTCGGCGAGATTGAGGTGCAGGGACGGATAGAAGCTCAGGACCGAAAGCCCCGCCGCATCCGGACGTTCCTTCACGATGCGGTCTGCCGCGGCGAGCGCGCGGCGGTCCCATTCGAGTTCGTCCTTCGGCTCGTCCTGTGCGTCCGCCATATAGTGGGCGAGCACGCACTGGTGGAAAGCGTCGCCCTCCTCGATCTCAGCCCAGATCGCAGCGAACGCCTCGCGCGCCTCGGCGCGGCGGCCGGCATTGTAGAGTTCCAGCGCCTCCGAAATGCGCTGCATGACGGGATCGTCGGATGTCTTCATGCTTGTCATTTGGGCTGAGGCTCTTCTCGATGAGTATGTTCGCGCTCGGAGGCGAGATAGTCGTCCGAGCGCATTTCGTGCAGCCGGCTGGCCGTGCGCTGGAATTCGAACGCGCCATCGCCTGCCGGATAAAGATCATCCGGCTGCGCATCCGCAGACATCACCAGCTTGGTCTTGGACTCATACAGCGCATCAATCAGCGTCACGAACCGAGCCGCCCAGGTGCGCTGGTCGGTGATCATCTTCGGCACATGGTCGATGAGCACGGTGTGATAGTGCCGCGCGATGGTGAGATAGTCGGCGGCGCCCAGCGGCTGCTTGCACAGGGCGTCGAACTCGAAACGCGCAACTCCCATCGCCTGTTGCGGGATGGAGACCTTCCGACCCTGCACCTCAAGCGTGTCGGGGGAGGGCGCGGCGCCTGCAGTGAGCCGCGCGAAGGCCGCGTCCATCGCCTTGTACGCTGCTGGCCCCAGCGGCGAATAATAGACCGGCGCCACAGTGAGGCGCTCGAGACGATAGTCCCGCGCGGCCTTCAGCTCGACCACATCGAGCTCGTCCTCCAGCCGCTTGATGAAGGGCAAAAAGAGCTGGCGATTGATGCCGTCCTTGTAGAGGTCGGATGGCTTGCGGTTCGACGTCGCCACCACGGTGACGCCGCGGTCGAACAGCTGCTCGAACAGCCGGCCGAGGATCATCGCATCGGCAATCTGGTTCACATGGAATTCGTCGAAGCACAGCAGCTGCGCATGATCGGCAATATGGCGCGCCGCCGGCGGCATGGGATCATCGCCTGAGCCGCGCACATGGGCGGGATGCTTGCGCCGCTCGTCCTGCGAAAGCTTGCGCCATTCGAAGATGAAGGCGTGCGTCTCCAGCATGAAGTCGTGGAAGTGGACGCGCCGCTTTTCCTTCACCCGCGCCGCCTCGAAGAACAGGTCCATCAGCATGGACTTGCCGCGCCCGACCCCGCCCCAGAGATAGAGCCCCTTGTGCTTCTTCTCCCCGAACCAGCCCTGGCTGCCGACCAGCGCTTTCTCCAGCGCATCGAGGCGCGCCACGGCATCCGCCTGCGCCGGGTCCGGCGCCAGGACGCCGTCGGCTAGCCTCTGTTTGTAAAGCTGATCGACCCGGCTCATCCGGTTGCGATTACAGGGCTTTTTCCACCCAGCAAAAGCGGTTTCACGTCGCGGCGAAAATTTTCGAACTTTTTCGGGGCCGCGATGTCGCAAACGCGGCTGCCCACGCGTCCTAGGTGCATACAGGCAATGCAGGACCCAAGGAGGCCAAGATGTCGGTTCAGGACGCAAAACTCGAAATCGCCAGAGCAAAACTCGTCGTTGCAGCGCTCATCCTGGCGGTCATGGCCGGGGCCTGCGCCCCGCAGCTGGTTCACAAGACCAAGATCGCTCTCACCCCGGCCCAAGTCGCCATGGCGGCTGCGGCCAACAGCTAACCGGCCACTCAGGCCAGCCACTCGAGAAAGGGAGGCAACGATGCAAGGATTTCTGACAGCTCTTCTGCTCTGCGCCGCGGCGGCCCTTCTCTTCGCCAACCTGCAGAGCGAGTCGCTCCTGAGGGATGCTCCTGCGGTGGTCTCCGTTGCAACGGCTGAAGCCGGCGCGGCCTCGATCCCCTCGTCCTCGCTCGCGGCCCTGCGCTAGGCTCGCGCTTCCTGCGCCGATCCGGGGCCCTGCCGTCCAATCCAATCAACACGAAGCAGTGAGACCGGGCCTCTGACCTACGGGCAGGCTCCCTATCGCCCGCTACAAACCGGCTGGGCGGATTGATTATTTTGCCGCCGTTTGACACCCTTCCGGACGGAGAGCCGAGGAGAGAGACCATGTCCAAGAGCTGGAGAGTTGCGCTGCTATGCGCAGCTGCAGTGTTGATCGCGCCGGCCGCGCTGGCCCAGTCGGCGGGCGATGCTGCGCCCGGCTATGTGAAACCGAAAACGCCATGGGGCGTCCCTGACCTTCAGGGCTTCTGGACCAACACCTCGCTCACCGGCATGCAGCGCCCGCAAGGCGCCGAGAAGCTGGTGATGAACGCGGAGGAGGCTGACAAGCTCGCCCACCGCAACGTCTACGCCGCCGCCCAGCGCGAAGAAGCGGGCGCCTCGAAGGTCGACGCCAAATCTTCAGCCGACCTTCTCTCCGACAAGAATTCCAACCGCGCCTACAACCGCTTCTGGATGGATCCCGGTTCGGGCTACGCCACCGTGAAGGGCGAACTCCGCTCCTCATGGATCACCTTCCCGGCGGACGGCCACATCCCCTACAGCGAGCGCGGCATCCAGGCGAACACGCGCGGCGCCACCTATGACGACTTCGAGACGCGTCCGCTGTCCGAACGCTGCCTCATGAGCTTCACCGGCGGCGCCGGCCCGGTGCTCAACAACGGCATGTACAACAACACCTACCAGATCGTGCAGACGCCCACATCCGTGATGATCCTCACAGAGATGATCCACGACGTTCGCGTGATCCCGATCAAGGGAACGCACGGTCCCACCAACATCCCGAAATGGGGCGGGGACTCCGTCGGCTGGTATGAGGGCGACACGCTGGTGGTCGAAACCATCAACTCGCACCCCAAGCAGCGCTCCTACATCGGCCCCTCCGGCAAGGTCACCGAGCGCTACACGCGCTGGGCGGATGGCGATATCTTCTACTCGTTCAAGGTCGAGGATCCGACGCTCTACAAGGAAGCCTGGGGCGGAGAGATGTCGCTTAAGCATTCGAAGGAGCCGCTCTACGAATACGCCTGCCACGAAGGCAACTACGCCTTGCCCGGCATTCTCGGTGGCGCGCGCACGCTTGAGCGCGCAGGCCGCCCGCAGCCTCCGGAGAAAGCCATCTTCGCCGGCGTGGATGTCTCGGACGGGGAGTAGGGACGTACGCCCTCGTGGTTCGACGGACGCGTGGCTGTCGCCACGCTGCTCACCATGAGGGCTACATTTCCAGCCGCGGAATTACGATAGGCCTCATGATGAGCAGGCCGCGATAGCGGCCGCCCGTCGAACCACGAGGCCGTGCTCGCCGGCCTTGCTTCAAGCCTTCGCCACGATCGCCCTGCGGATCACGCTCTCGAAGTCGCGCTGCACTTGGTCGACCGATTGCTGGATCATGATCACGGCGGTGAGTTTTTCTTCCGGATCGGTCCAGCTCATCGTGCCGTAAGCGCCGCCCCAGCCGAATCCTCCGGTCGAACGCCCGCAGCCGCAAGTGGCCGGATCGAGCACCACGCGCACCAGCACGCCGAAGCCCGTGCCCCGCGTCGTATTCTCGATCCCCTTGTAGAGATCGCCCACGAGGTTGGAGCGCATGAGCCGAACCGATTCCGGTTTCAGCACGCGGTTGCCGTGAATGGTCCCCTCATTCAGCAGCATCTGCTCGAACTGCAGGTAATCCATCGCGCTCGCCGAAAGCCCGTAGGCGCCGGCGAAGTATGTCGTCGTTTCCGGCTGGTCGGATGTCTCTGCCCGTTGCCAGCCCGCCCCGCCGCCCCCTGCTGCACCATTTCTGGGCTTGGCATAGCGCGGCACGCGGCGCGAGCGCTGCTCGGCGTTCGGATTGTGGCGCGCATCCTTCATGCCAATCGGATTGAAGACGTGGGCCTCTAGATACTTGTCGTAGGGCATGCCCGAAGTGATCTCGATCACACGCGCCAGCACGTCCGGTCCAGTCGTGGCGGAGTATGCCCAGCGCGTGCCCGGCTGGAAGTCGAGCGGCGTGTCCTTGAGGCGCGGGATATAGTTCGCCAGCGTCCTGCCGCCGCCATCGAGCGAGAACCCGGACGCCGTGCCGTTGAGGCCCGAAGTGTGCGTCGCCAGGTCCGTGAGCGTGATCTCCCGGTTGGCAGGCACAACCTCGTCCGGCGAGGGCGGGGATGGGCGCTGTGTGGGATTGGCGCGCCGGGCCGCTGCCCGCGCCGCCTGCGCCTCCGGCTTCCACACCGTCATGTTTTTCAGTTCGGGAATGAACTTCGCGATCGGATCGGACAGATCGAGCTTGCCCGCCTCGCGCTGCTGCAGGAGCGCGACGCCGGTCACCGGCTTGGTCGACGACATCATGCGGAACAGGGCGTTGGTCCGCATCGGCGTTCCCGCCTCGCGGTCGAACATGCCGTGCGCCGCGAAGTGGACCAGCTTGTTCTTCCGCGCCACGGCGGTGACGCCGCCCGTGATGCGGTCGGCGTCGATATGCCCCTTCATCATTGCGTTGATGGATGTGGTGAGATCCGCCGACATACCGACGCTCTGCGGCGCCGCCGGCGGCACGTCTGCCACACGCGGCATTCCGGTGGGCGCGGCCTCTCCGCCCAGGCTCGAACAGCCGGTGAGGGCGGTCGTCGCTCCCAGCCCGGCAAGGAACAAGCGGCGGTCAGTCATCAATGTCATGGCACGTCTCCCCGAAGCGCTATTGTTATGCGCGCAACTTCCAGCGCCGCAGCGCTTGAGGTCAATGGCTGGGGAGTAGGGCGGCGCTTGCCGTCACGCCGATGTGTTCAGAACACCTTCGCCGCCTCGGCATCCTTCACGGGATCGCGGCTCTTGCCTGGACCCTGATAGTACATGTCCCGCAGGTTCGGCATCGGATTGGTGATCTTGTTGGGCGGTATGCCGATCGAGTTCGCCTCGTGCGCCAGGATCTTCCATTCGCCGTCAGCTTGCTTCTCGAACACAAACAGCGTCGAGGCGGCGTTCTCGTACGTCTTCTGTGCGGCCCAGGCGAAGAAGTATCCGCGCTCCCACACCCGCGCCTTGGCGAGGTGATCGTCCACCACCAGCGCGTCGATATCGTATGCGAACTTCATCGCCCGCGCCGCAAGCTCGTTGTTCATCCACGGTCCGCGGATCACAGCCGAGCCGCTGTTGAGGTCGAGCGGTTCGGAATAACCCGGCCCGTCGTCGATCGACCCCGGCGCCATCAGCGCCCACGGCGCGTCCGCCTTCGCCTGGCCGACGCGCCGATACCAGTCGGCTATCACCGCCTTCACCCTGGCTGCGTCTTCGTCATTCTGGGTTGATGCAGTCTGGACCGGTGCTTCCTGCGCAAGCGCGGGCAGGGCGGGCGCTGAAAACGCCAAGACAAGAATCGTCAGAAACGCACGCATGAATTCATCCCCGGACTGGTCCGGAAGGATGCAGGCAATACCGGCGGAATTTGGGTAGAGCTGCCTCTAGGCCGCCTTAGGCGGCATCAGCCCGTTCATGAAGTCGCGGAACAGTTCCGGACGGCGGGAGAACTCG
>DASYKO010000053.1:0-4107 GCA_035995285.1 Hyphomonadaceae bacterium
GGGTCAAGCTCAGCTCTTCGGCAATTCCCTGATCTCCACCGTCCCGCCCGCTTCATAGACAGGATTGCCGTCCAGGAGACCCGCCGCCTCGTGGAGGTCCTTGGCCGAAACGCGGATATATCCGCCGATATGGTCCGTCACCGGAGGCGTTGCACCTGACTTGCGATAACAGGCGCCAGCCCCGACGCCGCTCCCGCCCTCGAAGCGGCCGGTCGCCTTCAGCTTGGAAAGATACCCGTCCCAGTCCTGCGCCACATCTTCATTGGCGTCGGTGTGCATCAGGAAAATAAAATCGCGCATGGTCCCTCACAGAGTGTTGGCGAGACGGGATAAGCATACACGTTAGTAGGCGAACGGGCCGGTCGGAAGGGAGAACACGTGCAGCTGTCGGTCCGCGAAGCCGTGATGGCGGATGCGAACGACATCGCCGCGCTGCGCGTCGCGGCGGCGGAAGACCTCACCGCGCGCTACGGCAAGGGCTTCTGGTCCTCGCACGCCACCGAAAAGGCCGTGCTTTATGCGATCAAGCATGGCCGCGTTCTCGTGGCCGAAGACGGCGGCAGGATCGTCGGCACGCTCACCCTCTCAATCCACAAGCCCTGGGCGATCGACACGGCCTATTTCACCAAGGTGAAGACGCCGGTCTATCTCACCAGCATGGCCATCGCCCCCGCGCAGCAGAAGCAGGGCATAGGCCGCGCGATGCTGGATGCTGCTGTCGCGGCGGTGCGCGCCTGGCCCGGGCAGGCGATACGTCTCGATGCGTTCGACGCAGACGCTGGCGCCGGAGACTTCTACGCCAAGGCCGGCTACCACGAGATGGGCCGCGTGGTGTTCCGCCAGGTGCCGCTGATCTATTACGAGCTGCCGTTACCGCCACGGCCGTAGGGTGCATGCAGCGCAGCGGAATGCACCTCTTTCGCGGGCGTGGTGGGATGGTGCATTTCGCTGCGCTGCATGCACCCTACGATTCCGCTGCCACATAACTCTTCAAATCATCCAGTATCCCGCGCTGTTCCTCCTCGCGGTCCTGCATGCGGATGTGCCACTCACGCTCGCCATCAAGCGAGACGAAGATTGAGCGGCCATCGTCATAGGGAAGGAAGGCCGTGCCGATATAGGTCCAGGTCTCCCCAACAGGATGCTCCTGGCTGTCGAAGTCCTTGAACGCCTTCACCACGCGATAGCGCCTCCCCGGAACCAGATGCGCATACGGCCCGCCCACGCCGCGGCTGGAGTACGTGCCCTTGGGAGAGCCTTGCTCGTTCATGCGATCTTCCATCTCGCGAGATTTTCGTAATGCGGGCGAGCGGCCTCTGCGATGGCGCGAAGATGATCGGGCAGGCCAGAAATCTGGTGAGGCTTGTTCTCTTCCCGCGGGGGCTCGAACCCCGTCGATCGCTCGACAGCATCATACCAGGCCGGCGCCCACACGCCGTCCGTGTCGCGCCGCCCAGCGGGCCAGGCGAGCATCTCGTCCGCCCAGGGAATCTCCAGCGCCGCGCACAGCTTCGACAGCACGCCGGCCGGATCGCGCAGCACATCTATCCCCTCGACCACCGGCGGCGCGCGCCCCAGCGCATCCGCCACCCGCGCGAAAATTTCGCCTTGCTGCACAAAGCCGACGTCGGCGAGTTCAACCTCCCCGCGCTTCTGTGTGTAGGAGGCGAGCACTGCTTCCGGCTCGCGTATGAGGAAGGCGCTGCGAGCATGCGCCATCCAGACGAGGCCGAAGCCGGGCAGCATGTGATGCGTCATGTGCTTCTGGTAGAAAATCGCCTGCCCCTGCGGCGTCGGCCCCAGCAGCCTCGACACGACATCCCGCCAGTCGTTTGGTTGCGAGGCGAGAACTTCGCTCCGCATCGGATGATCCACTCCCGCCTTCGCCAGATAGGCGGCGTAGAACGGCTCATCGACCACAAACGTATCCCGCCGCGCCCCGAACGAGCGCATCATCGCCGTCGAGATATTCCGCGGCCCCGACCACATGGCTATTCGGATCGGGTCAGCCGTCATTTTCAGTCAGCTGCGTCCAGAACGGGATCCGCCGCGCGGCGATGGCGCGCTCCGTGTTGTTGACCTCGCGCGCGACATAGAGATCGAGATTGGGGCCATAGACAATGACCTCGCTCTGGTAGACGGAGAACACCGGATTGCCGCGTCCCCTCGGCGTCTCGGGCAGATAGCGGTGGCCATAGATCGGGATCAGTGTCGGAGCCGCTGCGATGGCTGCGCGCACAGTTTCCTCGGCGGTCTCAGCACTCGCCGGCTTCTCGCCCCAAGCGTTGAGCCAGAAGCCCTCCCTTACGTCGTCGAGGAGACCTTCCAGCGGCCAATCCATCATCCGCTGGATTTCGTCGCGAGATGTCTTCGTCCAGTCGAAACCGCCGTCGATGACGCTCCGCCGCTTGCGGTAGATATCGACGAGATCCGGCGCAAAGCGCAGCTTCCAGCGCTGCTGGATGTCTTCGAGCTCCTGTTCGCTGTATCCGCTCACGGCCCTATCCTCATGGGTTCCGCCACTCCGTCAGCCCCTCGGCGTCGCACAGCGCGATAAAGCTCAGCAGGGCGCGCATCCGCTGAACATAGCGCGAAATGTTCGGCCAGTCCGTCGCCGGCTTCGGCATCTTGCGTGACCAGCGCATCAGCGTGGTGGCGAGGAAGTCGATCGTGCTCAGCCTGTCGCCCAGGAAATAGGCCCGCCCATCGGCCAGCTCCCTATCCATCCTGTCCCACACACCTTCGATCCGTACGCGCGCAAGAGCCTTCACGGAATCCGCGCCCGCGCCGGCGCCATCTTTTTCCGCATAAAACCAATCGCGGAATGCCGGCAACAGAACGTTGGCGAGATAGATCATCCCCGACATCCACGCTGGCCGGTCCGGCGATCCCGGCGCAGGCGCGAGTCCGGCCTCGGGATGCCGCTCGGCCAGCAGCATCAGCAGCGCCGCGCTCTCCCCATAGGCCTTGCCGTCCACGATCAGCGTCGGCACGCGCCCCGCAGGGTTCAGCTTGCGATACGCGGCCGAATTCTGCGCCCCGCCATCGATATCCACCTTCTCCAGCTCGAATGGCGCGCCCAGATGGATCAGCATCCAGTGCACCGCCATGCTCGCCGTGCTGGGGGAATAGTGCAGTATATAAGGAGCGCTCACGGGCTCGCCTTCAGCTGCGCATACAGCGCCTGCTCGTCTTTCAGCGCTTCGTACAGCGTGCGCAGCTTAGCCGTCACCGGCCCCGGAGTGCCGCCCGGAAGGACGTTCCCGTCCACTTCGCTCACCGGGGTCAGCCCGCCGAAGGTTCCCGTGACGAAGGCTTCGTCCGCTGCGTGCACGTCGCGCAACGGGAAGAAATCCAGCCGGATGGGAATCTGGTTGGCGTCGCACAGGCGGATCACCGCGCCGCGCGTCACGCCGTTGAAGCAGTACTCGCCTGTCGAGGTGCGTACCTCGCCATCCTTCACCCAGAAGAAGTTGGTGGCGTTGCAGCTTGAGACGAACCCGCCCGGGTCCAGCATCAGCGCCTCGTCCGCGCCTCTCTTTATAACGTCCAGCAGCGCCCGGATCAGCGGCAGCCGCGAATGCGAGTTGATCCGCATGTCGAACATGTCCGCCGGCGTACAGCGTATCGACGATGTCGCGAGCTTGAGCCCCTTCGAAGCAATCTCAGGCGAGGGCTCCTTATACTCCGCCACGATCACGATGGTCGCAGCCCCCAGCGCATTGCGCGGGTCCTGGTTTACGGCTGACTTTACGCCCCTCGTCGCCATCAGGCGAAGGTGAGCCCCGGACTGCATCCCGTTGGCGTCGACCGTTTCGCGGGTCGCCGCCTTCATCTCATCGCGCGTAAGGCCGAGATCGAGTTCGATCTCCTTCGCCCCGGAATAAAGCCGCTCAAGATGCTCATCGAGGAAGAGCAGCGCGCCCTTGTGCAGGCGTAAACCTTCCCACACGCCGTCGCCGAGCGCGAAGCCGGCGTCGAAGACGGAAATTTTGGCCTCGTCCTTCGGAAGAAGCTTCCCGTTCAGCCAGACCTTGAGGCTGCTATTGCGCGGGTCGGCGGCGAAGTCCTGGCTGCCAGGCATGGCGGTCCCCCAAAGGTACGCAA
>DASYKO010000054.1:0-3545 GCA_035995285.1 Hyphomonadaceae bacterium
GGATCAGGGCTATGCTCTGGTTGCGTGGCCGACGGGGCAAGGCGCGTATGCCGACCTGAAGGCTTCGCGCATCGGCGGCATTCTAGGCCAGATGATCCGCGACAACGCCACGCGGAAATTCCGCAGCGAGGGCGGGGCGACGTATTCGCCGGACACGACGGTCGACTTCTCTCCCTTCCTGCCGAACTACGGCTATATCGGCGTGGCGGTGGAAGTGCCGCCCGAGCAGGTGGCGGATGTGCAGGCGAGCATTGTCGATATCGCCAATGGCCTCGCCCAGTATGTGCAACCGAAATCGGAGATCGACCGGGTCGTCCAGCCGCTGATCGAGTTGAACCGCCGCCAGCGGGCGAGCAACCCCGGCTATTGGCTCGGCAGCCTCGCCGGGGCGCAGACCAATCCGAAGGTGCTGGAGGATCTGCGGACGGAAGAGAGCGACTATCAGAGCATCACGCCGGCGGATGTGCAGGCGGCCGCGAAGCGCCGGCTGAAGCCGGAAGCGGCGTGGAAGCTGAAGGTGCAGCCTGAGTAGGGCCGAGTGCCGATCGCCATCAGCGGAACTAGGTTCCACACCCCCCACCTGTCCGCCCCCCTTCGGGCGGGCGGGACCTTGTTGCTGCTGCTTACCCAGATCGTTCTTTGTCCAATTCGCGACACGCGGTCCCGCCCGCCCGAAGGGGGGCGGACAGGTGGGGGGTGGTTCAGCTTGCCGAGGCGACTGTTGTTGTCGGAACAAGCTCCGCCCACACCACATACCTCATCGGCCCGCGCATCTTGGCGTCCAGCGGCCAGCAGGTGACCAGCGCGAGGCGGGGTTTGCCGCCATCTTGAGGGTGGATGCCGGAGGCGTCCCAGCGGACGACTTCGGCGCCGGTGACGCGGAAGGTTCGGGTTCCGGTGGGCAGGTCGACATCGACCTCGTCGCCCTTTTCGAGCTTGTCGAGGAAAGAGAAGTGGGTGTCGCGGTGGGCGGCGAAGACGGCGACGCCGGGCTGGCCGGGCTGGACGGAGGCGGCCATGAGCGTCGGGCCGAAGGCGAGGCTTTCGCCGGAGGCGTCGGTGAGGGCGAGAACCGACTTGTGCTGGCTGACGAAGCGCAGTTTGGCCGCGGGCGAGAAATCAGCCCACGGCCAAGGCCGCGCGGGATCGCCGGTTGAGAGCTGATGCTCCCAGGCATTGCTCATGAGAACCTGGGCGACTTGCGCTTTGGCCGGGATGAACAACGCCTGCGCGGCGATGAGCGCGCCCGCAACCAGCAATGCGAGAGCGGTCAGGGAACGCGTGGAAACGTGGATCGGTTTCCGCGTGCTCAAAGGAATTGCCTTGGCTGGGCGCGGTCGGCTGTGTCACGCGGCACGAGGCGCAGATTGCTCTTGCGCGTCTCGATCCGATCGGCGGCGGCTTTCTGCACCGACCAGACGGGCGGGACTTGCAGGGGGCGGATGATGGTCAGAAGAGCGAGAACCATAAAAGACTCCACAGTTGTCTTTCAGAACTAGAAGCCCGCCCTCCCGGAAGCGGATTTCGGGAGGGCGGGCCGCCGGCTAGGCGCCTTTGCGTTTGGGCGTTACGCGCATCGGGTCACTGAGCCCAGCCTTCAAGGAAGAAGGGGCCCGTCCCCGGAAACCGATGGCGGAACGTGCCGAGCGCAACAGCGCGGCGCCGAACAGGAGAAGCGTGAGACCGAAGGCGAGAGTCGTTTCCCAGGCAGTGGCCGTCTGGGGCAGGTCGAGCGTCTTGGCGTCATCCTGGGGCTGCTCACGCGTGTCGCGGGCGTTGATCGCCTTGAGCACGTTGGGCGGCAGCTGGTCGAGACGCTGGGCGCGCATCTCTGCGCGGTCGCCGAAGACGGCGGCAAAATCCCAGCCCTTGGGCAGCATGGTCGCGATCTGGCGTGTATCCAGACGCTCGCCTTCAGGCCGCACCGGCGTCTTGTCGATGGCGACGAGGCTGGTGAGGCGCGAGACCATGTGGAAGTCGAGCGCGGTTTTGAGCACGCCCGCATCCACCGCCGCCATGTCGACGCCGGTATAGCGGCTCTCCTCGATGCCGGAGATCTTGGCGCGCGCCCATAGCTGGGCGATGCCTTTTGAGGGCGCGGCGTCAGAGAGCTTCAGCGTGGTCGACCAGGCCTGGCCGTTGAGGCGGCCGGAGAGCTTGAGGTCGCCCTTGAGGTCGCTGGCTTTCACCACCATCGTGACGGGCTCGCCGGAATAGAGGTCGGGGAGGGGCGAGGGGTAGGCGTCGGAGACGGCGGAAGAGGTTACGGCTTCGAGATCCGTCATCACCGGGTTTTCGAGGGCGGCGAAGAGCTTGGCCGATTGCTCGGCGACTTTCGTCACGTCGTTCATGTAGGTGAACGTGCCGCGGCCCTGGCGGGCGGCGCGGGTCATGAAGTAGGCGTTGGGCGCCGAACCGATGCCGACCGTGAAGAGGCGCGAGCGGCCAAGGCCATCGTGGACGGCCTTGAACAGTTCTTCCTCGTTGCCGATCGAGCCGTCGGTGATGAAGACCACCTGGCGGACTTCCTCGGTATTGTTGCGGTCGTTGTCGATGAGGGCCGCCTTCAGTGCGGGAAGCATTTCCGTGCCGCCATTGGCCTGCAGGCGCGAGACGAAGCGTTTGGCCGTGGCGAGGTTCTGGGCATTCGCCGGGACTGCCGCTGTGAACAGCATGTCCATCGTATCGTCGAAGCGGATGACGTTGAACTCGTCCGTGGGGGCGAGACGGTCGAGGGCGAGGAGGAGGCCTTCCTTCGCCTGTTCCATCGACTCGCCGGACATGGAGCCGGAATTGTCGATCACGAACACGGTTTCCCGGTCGCGGCGCTGGCCTTCGACTTTCAGGACAGGCGGGTTGATGACGGCGAGGAGGAAGTTCTCGCCGTTGCGTTCCTCACGGAAGAGGCTGGCTTGCGGGGCCTTGGCGGGCTCCGGTTTCCAGCTCAGGACGAAGTCGCGGTCGGCGGGGACGTCGTCGTCTTTCAGGGAGATGTGGGCGGTGTCAGCGTCAGGGCGCTCGATCTTGAGGTCGTGGGACTGCGAGGTGATGTTGGCGATCGGCACGCCGGCTTCGAGCGAGATGTCGAAATTGACGGGCAGGCGCAGGCTGTTTGCCGGTTCGACGTTCGGATGCATCACGGGCGGGGTGATGCGGTCGGCATCCGGCACGCGGGGATTGCCTACGCCGATACGTCCCGTTGCGTCGGCAACAAGCGCCGGGGCGGCTTTGGGGATGTAGCGAGGGGCGATCACCATCGGGAAGCGGGTGGACCAGACGCCGTTGTCGAGGCGGGCCTTGTCCTGGAACTCGATCTGGATGGCCACCGTCTCGCCCGGGCCGATATTGGCAAGCGAAGTGGTGAAGAGGTTGGGGCGTTCTTCCTCCACCAGGCCGGCGCGCTGGCCGCTGGCTGCCGCGCGTTCATAGATGACGCGGGCTTCCTTGCGCTCCTTGATATCGCCCTCGATGAACTTGTCGCCGATGATCACCCGGAGGGTGTCGACGGCGGCGTCTTCGGGCAGGGGGAAGGCGTAGACGCCTTC
>DASYKO010000055.1:0-5107 GCA_035995285.1 Hyphomonadaceae bacterium
TCAGCGCATAACAGACATGGTTCGACATGTGCCCCGGCGTGGTGATCGCCTCCAGCGTCCAGCCCTGCCCGGCGAACACATCGCCATCCTTCACCAGCACGTCGGGAACGAAGCCGGCCTCGCCGCCCTCTTCCATCTGCACTTCGGAGTGCGTGGCGTTGGGATCCGGCCGGCCATAGACCTTCGCCCCCGCCCACTTCGCCAGCGGATGGGCCAGCGGCGAATGATCGAGATGCGTGTGCGTCGTGAACACGTGCGTCACGCGCTGGCCATCCACCGCCCGCTTCAATGCCTCGAAATGCTGCTCGATCACAGGGCCGGGATCGATCACCGCGACCTCGGCGCCCTTGTCGGGCCGGCCCACGATATAGACGCCTGTGCCCAGATAGGTGAACGGCCCGGGGTTCTCGGCAATGACGCGCCGGATCAGCGGGCTGGCCTGCGCCGCCTCGCCGTATTTGAACTGAAGCTCTCGCACGAAGGGGATGCCAGCCATGGCCTATCCCTCTACCCTCGCTGCGGGCTCAATCAAGCCTTGCACTGGCCTTACGGGGCAAAGGCGCTGCCGAAGGCCCGGGCCAGCAGGCGCGTGGCGCGCAGTTTCTGGGCCAGCGGCATGGCCACGGGCGGGCCCATGTCGGTCTTGTTGGCGTCGACGATATAGATGCGCCCGTCCTGCCGGTCGCGCAGCACGTCTACCCCGCCCCAATCGAGCTTGATCTCCGAACAGAAGCGGCGGATCAGGTCCATCTCCGCGGGGCTGAACACGTCTTCGGGCTTGGTCCAGCCGACTTCGACATTCTCGTTGGCGAAGCGACGGCCGAGCGGCCGGCGCTTGCGGAACACGATCACCGCCTGCCCTGCGACCGTGCAGGTGCGCAGATCCTCGACCAGGCCGCCCTCGACTTCGTTATCAATCAGCCTCTGATAGCTGCGCCCCGATACGCGCTCGATCGGACCGATGACGATGCGGCCGTCATGGGCTGCGTTCACTTCGGACTTGTCGACGATGGGCCCGTCATACTTCGTGGGATCGACAGCCAGCGAATATCCGGAGACGCGCTCGAACGCGGCGGAGATGGTCGACTTGGAAATGTCGCGGCAGTTGAAATTCACCGAGCGCACCTTGCGCGTACGGCCTGAGAAGTCCGGCACCTGCGGCGTGCAGAAAGTCGAGTCATCGAATTGCATCACGATGTCCGCTTGCGATGCGTCTTCGATCTGCCGCGCGCCTGCGCACTGCATCACCGGCCAGATGAGATACCAGGGCCGCGGACGGTCCGGCAGGAAGGCGATGGTGGGCTGGGGGTGGCCGGAGAGCCGGCGGGAGATGCGCCAGAAATTTGCGGCGGTGAAGAAACAGAACCAGGTGAAGATGTCGTGCCAGAGCTTGAGGTCCAGCGCGAAGCGATGCCCCGTCTTCTTCACCAGGACGATATTGTCCTCGACGACGAAGTCGGACGTCCAAAGCCAATTGTTCGCCAAATCTCTACGCGCCTTTCCCGGCTCAGTGCTCATGACGCCGGTCCGGGATTATTCCCCGTGTACCGTCCCATGCCCCTGCAATGCTCAGATCCCGCTTCGAAGGTTGTCAGTAGCGGGAGGGCCGGAGAGAAAGCCCCCTGTTCGTTCCGCAGAGCTGATGTTTGCCGCATCAGCCGCCTGCGATTTGAGCAGAGTACTACTTCGAACCCAGGCTTCGCAAAAGGTCTTTCAGCGGGGCGAGGTCGTAGCCGGCCCCGCGGGCCAGATCGATGATCGCATCGGGGTTCAGACGGCCTGTTTGCGCCTGCGCCATGGCCCATGCCGTTACGGATCGCGTGCCGGACCGGCAGTAGGCGATCGCCGGACCCGCTGCTTTTGCCGCAGCTTCTATGGCTTGTCCGGTCGGCTGGCCCACGAACGGGGCGTGAACATAGGCCAGGCCCGCCTCCTCGGCAGCCTTCTTCATCGCTTCCGCCCGGGCGTCGTAGGGGGCCTCCTCGTCGGGCCTGTTGTTGATGAGCGTCTTGAAGCCGAGCACTTTCAGGTCGGCCACGTCCTTCACACTCAGCTGAGGGGCGACTGCAAAACTCTCGGTTACGCGTCTTATGTCGGCCATCGTTGGCTCCGTTCATCCTGGGCGCGATCGCGCGGCAAAAAGGCCCGCTTGCGTGACGCCGATTCCTGAGCGTCATATAAACCCGGAGTTGCGGAGGACGTAAACTTAAGTGCCTGAACAGGTAGCCTCGGCCCCGCAAAACTCGTCTTCCCCAACCTCGTCGAGCATTGGGCGTCTCTTTGCGCGCATTCCATGGGCGTACGCGGCTCGCAGGATCCTGGCGGCGATCCCCACCATGCTGGCGATCATCACCATCGCCTTCTTCATGATCCGCGCGGCGCCGGGCAACCCGTGGTCCGTGGACCGGAAGCTGCCGCCGGAGGTGGAGGCCAACCTCAAGGCGTCCATGGGATTGGATAAGCCGATCCATGAGCAGTACTTCGAATATCTCGGCAAGGTCGTTACAGGCGATCTCGGCCCCTCGCTGAAGAACAAGGACAAGACGGTGTCCGAGCTGATCGGCGAGGGCCTACCCGTGTCCGTCACCATCGGGGCGTTCGCGATCTCGATCGCGCTGATCTTCGGCGTCGGCCTCGGCATCATCGCGGCGACGCGGCAGAATTCGCTGGCCGACTATGGGGCGATGGGTGTCGCCATGGTCGGCATCTCGATCCCCACTTTCGTGACCGGGCCTCTTCTCTCCCTCGTCTTCGGCCTGTGGCTCAACTGGTTCGCCGTGGCGGGTCTCGACCTCGGACAGATGAACCCCAAGAACCTCACCCTGCCGATCATCACGCTGGCCCTGCCGCAGATCGCCATCATCTCGCGCCTGATGCGGGCGAGCATGATCGAGACGCTGCGCTCCAACCATATCCGCACCGCCCGCGCCAAGGGCCTGAGCGAGCGACGCATCATGCTGCGCCACGCCCTGCCCACGGCGCTCCTGCCAGTCGTGAGCTATCTCGGCCCCGCCATCGTCGGCGTCATCACCGGCTCCGTCGTCGTCGAGCGTGTGTTCGGACTCCCCGGCGTCGGCCAGAGCTTCATCGACGGCGCCGTCACCCGCGACTACACGCGCGTCATGGGTACGGTGATCCTCTATGGCGGACTGATCATCGTCTTCAACCTGATCGCCGACATCATGTACGCCATCCTCGATCCCAAGGTCCGCTACGAATGACCAGCGTGGCAGCCCCCTCGCAGACCGCAGACACGCTCCAGCGCGCCGCCGTGAAGGGCCGCTCGCTCTGGGATGACTCGCGCCGGCGCCTTCTCTCCAACAAGGCGGCGATGGCCGGTTTCGTCGTGCTCGCCGTCATGGTGCTGATCGCCATCGTCGGACCGTGGGTCTGGCCGCACAAATACGCCACGCAATACCGCGAGCTGCGCGAGCTCGCCCCCACGCTCGAAGGCATGCACTGGTTCGGCACCGACATCTACGGCCGCGACATGGTCGCACGCGTGATGGCGGGCCTTGGCGTATCCTTGGCAGTCGGCGCTATCGCCACCACCGTCAGCCTCGTCATCGGCGTCGCCTGGGGCGCCATCGCGGGCTTTGCGGGCGGGCGCGTCGACCAGCTGATGATGCGCATTGTCGACATCATGTACGCCATGCCCTTCATCTTCATCGTCATCCTCGTGACCATGGTGTTCGGCAGCCACATCTTCTTGATCTTCATCGCCATCGGCGCGGTGGAATGGATGACCATGGCGCGCATCGTCCGCGGCCAGACGCTCGCCCTGAAGCAGAAGGAATTCGTCGAGGCCGCCCGCGCCTCCGGCGTGCGTCCGATCCAGCTGATCATCCGCCACATCCTGCCCAACCTGCTGGGCCCCGTGGCAGTCTACGTCACGCTCACCATGCCGGTGGTGATCCTGCAGGAGAGCTTCCTCTCCTTCATCGGCCTCGGCGTGCAGGAGCCCCTCACCTCCCTCGGCCGCCTGATCTCCGACGGCCAGAAGGAACTCGGCAACCCCTGGATGCTCTTCGCCCCCGCCATCACCATGGTGGTGACGCTGTTCTCGCTGAACTTCATCGGCGATGGCTTGAGGGACGCGCTGGATCCGAAGGATCGGTAGGGAATTCACGGCCCGCCTCGAAGCGTGCTATACTCTGAAAATGGCAAGAGAGATCTTCCCGCGCATCACAGTCGACCCCGAAGTCTGCTTCGGGAAACCCGTCATTGCGGGCACACGGGTCCGCGTGATGGACGTGCTGGAGATGCTGGCCGGCGGCGCCACCCGCGCCGAAATCCTGACGGACTTCCCCTACCTCAAGGATGAGGACATCACCGCCGCATTGTCCTATGCGGCGCGCGCAACCGCGGCCGAGTGATGCGCTTCATCGTAGACGAACAGCTATCGCCCCGCGTGGCCGAGTGGCTGAAGTCCAAAGGATATGAAGCCGAACACATCCGGACTGTTGAAGGGCTGCAGACCGCGGACAAGCGCATCGCCGAGCTGGCGCGCAGACGCGGCGCAGTTATCGTTTCCAAGGATGCCGACTTTCTCACGATAATTGATCCGGACCTGCAGCTCCTGTTGGTAAAGGTCGGCAACACGCAGAATCGCATTCTGATCGCCCGCCTTGAAGCAGAATGGGACCGGATCGAAGTCGAGCTCGGAATGGGCAAGGCCGTGGTTGAACTCAACTGACGGAATGTGCTGAAAGCGCTGCATGATTGACGCCTCCAAACCCTCCGCCCTTCTCCGTCAGCACGTCCCAGGCGCCCATGCGCGGGTGACGTTCGTGGAACTTTTCTTCGACCTGGTGTTCGTCTTCGCGATCACGCAGCTGTCCCACTCGCTCCTGCACCACTACACGCCCATCGGCCTCGCCGAGACGGCGTTCCTCACGCTCGCGGTGTGGTGGGTATGGATCTACACATCGTGGGCGACCAACTGGCTCAATCCGCAATCGACGCCGGTGCGCATCCTGCTCTTCGCGATGATGGCGGCGGGGCTGGTGCTGTCCTCCTCCATCCCTGAGGCGTTCGGCGAGAAGGGCCTCGCCTTCGCTGTCGCCTATGTGGCGATGCAGCTTGTGCGCACGACATTCCTGACACT
>DASYKO010000056.1:0-7940 GCA_035995285.1 Hyphomonadaceae bacterium
AGCCCCATGTTCGAAGCGCTTTCGGATTACATGCGGCTTGCCCGGGCCGGCATGGTGATGATCCGCAACGATGTGGTGATCCCGCAGGCCTATCGCTCGCGCATGCCGTGGGCGGCGAGATTCGCCGGGACGCTGTTGCGCATTCTTCCCGGCGGCGGCGGGGGCGGCCGCCCGGGGCAAAGGTTTGCGCGGGCGCTGGAGAAGCTGGGGCCGGCCTGGATCAAGCTCGGCCAGTTCATGGCGACGCGGCCGGATGTGATCGGCGTTGAGGCGGCGACGGATCTGTCGCGCCTTAAGGATTCCATCCCGCCCTTCCCCAAGTCGCAGGCGCTAAAGGCGTTGCGCGAAGAGTTCGGCGAGAATGCGCCGGTGCTGTTTCCCAATATTTCCGATCCGGTGGCGGCGGCCTCCGTGGCGCAGGTGCAGAAGATCGTGACGCCGCAGGGCGTGAAGGCGGTGAAGATCCTCCGCCCCGGCATCGAGCGGAAGATGGAGCTTGAGCTGAGGGCGATGCGACGCATTGCCTATTCGGCGCAGAAACACGGGCCGGCGGAAGTGAAACGCATGGAGCCGGCTGCGTTTATCGACACGATGGCGCGCTCGCTGACGCGCGAGATGGACTTGCGCTTCGAGGCGGGGGCTGCGTCCGAGTTCGCCGAGATCGCGGCGATCGACAATTATGTCTATGCCCCCAAGGTGGACTGGGAGCGGACATCCCAGCGCGTGCTGACGACGGAATGGATCGAGGGACGCTCGCTGACGGACCCGGGTGCTATCGGCTCGGTAGATCGCATTGATCTCGCCAACCGGATCACGCGGGGGTTTCTCGCCTGTGCGCTCGACCACGGCTTCTTCCATGCCGACCTGCATGAGGGGAATATGATCCTCGCGCCGGATGGGAGGCTGGTGCTGGTGGATTTCGGCATCATGGGCCGCATCGGGCCAGGCGAGCGGCTGTTCCTGGCGGAGATCCTCAAGGGCTTCCTGGAGCGCGACTACAAGCGCGTGTCGGAGGTTCACTTCGAGGCAGGCTATGTGCCGGCCGACCATTCGATGGATGATTTTGCGCAGGCGCTGCGCTCGGTGGGCGAGCCGATCTTCGGCAAGGACGCGACCGAAGTCTCGATGGCGCGCGTGCTACTGCAGCTGTTCGACATCACCCGGCAGTTCGGGATGCACCTGCGGCCGGAGCTGATCCTGCTGCAGAAGACCATGGTTCAGGTCGAGGGCGTCGCCCGATCGATCGACCCCGGACACAATATCTGGCAGGCGGCCAAGCCGGTGGTGGACCGCTGGAGCCGGCGAGAGTTCGGGCCGGAGGGGATCCGCAAGCTTGCCCTCAACACGGCGCGCGAAGTGCTCGGCAGGCTGCGCAAGCTGCCTGAAACGCTGACGAAGCTGGATGCGGCGCTCAACATGGCCGCGGCGCCCGCCCCTCCCCCCGTCGTGGTGAAGCAGACCACGGGCTGGGCCTGGCTCTTGGCTGGCGTCGCCATCAGCGCAGCCTCCTTCGCCGCCATCTGGTGGCTGTGGTTCGAGCGGTTCTAGCGCAGCCGGACGCTGGCTTACCGTGTCACCCCGGGGCTTTGTGATACGCGTCCGGAATGATAGGGTGAAACATGGCTCAAAGGTCCGTAGTCGAACTCCCCAATGATCTGGCTGAGCGGTTGAACGACCGCGTTGCCAGCGGCGCATCCTTGGATGCGGTGGAGGCTATTCGCGAAGGCCTGGCGGCCCTTGAAGCCGAGGACGCGCGGCGGCTGTCGGCTATTCGCGAGCGCATCGAAAAGGCCCTGGCCGATCCTCGCCCTTCGGTTCCGGCCGATGACGCGTTTGCCAAGGCCGAGGAGCTGGTCCGCTCCATCGCCCGGAAATGAAGCCGGTCACCTTCCGCCCGGCAGCGGAAGCCGATCTTCTCGCGATTGCCACCTACATTGCGGAGTACGATCCGAACCGGGCGCTGTCTTTTGTGCAGAGGCTGCGTGAACGATGTGTAGCACTCGGCGCTCATCCAGACCTCGGGAGACCTCGGTCCGAGTTCGGAGAGGGCATTCGAGGACTTTGGGAAAAGCCCTACGTCCTGCTTTACCGGATCACCCCTGAAGCGGTGGAGGTTCTAACCATCGTTCATGGCGCCCGCGATCTGCCGGCGGTAATCGCCAGCCGGATCGCAGCAGATTCAGACTAGCCGGAATCGTACCGCTTCGGCGGCCATCCGCGACGACAGCAGGTCGTCCAATCGCAGGCGCAACAGCCGGACGCGCCAAAACGAAAACGGCGCAATCCTTGTGGGACCGCGCCGCTCTGTATCTCAAGGTGAAGAGGGTCTTACTTCTTCTTCGCCGGGGCCTTTTTGGCTTTCTTGGCCGGGGCTTTCTTCGCAGCGGCTTTCGGGGCGGCGGCTTTCACCATCTTCTTCGCAGCTTTCGGCGCGGCTTTCTTGGCCTTGGCGACGACTTTTGGAGCGGCGGCCTTCACGACCTTTTTCGCGGCGGGCTTCGCGGCAGCCTTGGCTTTCGGGGCGGCGGCCTTCGCCGGCGCCTTTTTCGGAGCGGGCTTGGCGGCGACGGGCGCGGGTGCCGGGGCGGTGATCACCGGCTTGAGTTCGATGACGTTGGTCGGCGCCGGCATCGGGGCGGTCATCATGGGAGCGATCTTCGAGGTCTTGAGGGCAGAGGTCTTCATGTCAGTCTCCAGTGTCTTCGTGTTGGGTTCGGCCGAGGCGATCGCTCACGGCCGTGAGGTGTCTTGAGGACTCTTTTCGCGGAAGATGCTGAACGCAAGGTTTCGAAAAACGACTCGATGAGTCTTCGCGCGAAAATATTTTGAGCGAGTGAGTCGCGTCGGATCACACTACACGACGCGCGATGCGAGTCAGAACAAATCCATCTGCGGCTTGGCCTTCGCCTTCGCCTTCGGCGGCGCGTCTGCCTTCTTCTTCGCAGCTTGTTGTTCCGCCATCTCCCAGTTGCCGCCATCCTCGAAGGTGCGCAGGAGCGCCTTGATCTCCTGCGCGGACGCTTCGGTCTCGCCGAGCCGGACAGGCCAGTCTTCGCGCGGAAGGATCGCGGGCATGCGGTCGGTGACGCGTGCGATCAGCTCGTTCGGCGGCACGGTAACCATCACGAAGCAGGGGAAGGAGCCATCCGGCCCTTCCCAGTCTTCCCAGATCACGGCGATGGGAATGGGCTTGCGGTCTTTCGGGCGTATCACCCATTGCCTGCGCTTGCCGCCGGGCAGGTCTTCGGCCTCGTTGAAGGTCTCGACCGGGAGAATGCCGCGCCGCTCGGCGAAGGCGCCCGCAAAAGTCGGCCTGGAATCGATCGTTTCAGCCCGTGCGTGCATGTGATCCGGCTTGAATGCCGCCGCTTCCGGATTGCAGAAACCCCAGCGCATCGGGACCAGTTCGGGGCTGCCATCCTCGCCTAGCCGGATGATCTTCGCGCTTCGCATGGGCGTTGCGAAGACGGAGGGCTCGTCATCCGCTATCACCGGAAGGCCGCCCGAGAATTCGGCCGCGTCTTCCCACCGGACCAGCTGAGTGAACTTGCCGCACATCGACTAGCGCTTCCGCCCCCCGAAGATTCCACGGAAGACGAACTGCGTCAGCTCTCGCGCCGCCGTGCGCATCACCGTGCTGGTGGCGGCTTCGACGGGTGTCTGGCGGGTGGACTTGCGGGCGGCGGGCGCCTTTGGAGCGGTGGGTCTTGGCGCGGCTTTTGGCGCGGTCTGAGTATAAGGCGAATAGCCGACCTGGGTGATGCGGGCCTTGGCGGCTGCCGCTTCGGCTTTCTGTTGCTGGGCGGCGTCTGCCTTGGCCTTGGCGAGGTCCGCTTCCGCCTTTGAGGCTGCGGCTTCGCGGCCATTGAGGAGCTCGTAGGCGGATTCGCGGTCGATCGTGGTGTCGTACTTGCCGGCGAAGGGGCTGGCGGCCTGAACCGCTGCGCGTTCGGCGTCGCCCGCGGGGCCGAGGCGTGAGCCTGGCGGGCGGATCAGCGTGCGCTCGACCATGGTCGGCGCGCCTTTGAGATCGAGCGTAGAGATCAGGGCCTCGCCGGTGCCGAGTTCGGTGATGGCGGCTTCGGTGTCGATGGCGGGATTGGGGCGGAAGCTCTGGGCCGCGGCTTTGACGCCTTTGCGTTCGGTCGGCGTGTAGGCGCGCAGGGCGTGTTGGATGCGGCAGCCGAGCTGGGCCAGCACGGTTTCCGGCAGGTCGCGCGGGTTCTGGGTAACGAAATAGACGCCGACGCCCTTGGAGCGGATGAGGCGGACGACCTGTTCGATCTTGTCGGTCAGCGCCTTGGGCGCGTCGTTGAAGAGAAGGTGGGCCTCGTCGAAGAAGAAGACGAGCTTGGGTTTTTCGGGATCGCCAACCTCGGGGAGCTGTTCGAACAGCTCGGCCAGCAGCCAGAGAAGGAAGGTGGAATAAAGACGGGGCGAGTTGATCAGCGTGGTGGCGTCCAGCACGTTGATGATGCCGCGGCCATCCGGGGCGGTCTTCATGAAGTCGGAGAGCTCGAGGGCCGGCTCGCCGAAGAATTGCGGGGCCCCTTCCCGCTCCAGCATGAGAAGCGCGCGCTGCACGGCGCCGACGGAGGCTGCCGAGACGTTGCCATAGGTCTTCTGGATATCGGCGGAGATGGTCGAGATGTGGGCAAGGAGCGAGCGCAGGTCCTTGAAGTCGAGCAGGAGCAGCTTGTTGTCGTCGGCATACTGGAAGGCGATGGTGAGGACGCCTTCCTGGGTTTCGTTGAGCTGCAGCAGGCGGGCCAGCAGCTGCGGTCCCATCTCCGAGATCGTTGCGCGGATCGGATGGCCTTTCACGCCATAGATGTCCCAGAACACGCATGGGGCTGCGCCGAACTGGATGGGCGGTATGCCGATGTCGGCGGCGCGGGCCTGGAGCTTTTCGGATACCTTGGCTGCCGGATCGCCGGCGACGCAGATGCCCGAAAGATCGCCCTTCACATCCGAACAGAAGACGGGGACGCCGGCGGCCGAGAACTGTTCGGCCATGATCTGGAGGGTGACGGTCTTGCCCGTGCCGGTCGCGCCCGCCACCAGGCCGTGGCGATTCGCACGGGCCAGCAGCAGGGTTTGCGGCGCCTTATGGTCCGGCCCGCCGCCGCCCAGGAAGATCGCATCGGTCATGAAGTGCTCCGAATAGCCGTCGTGCGGCCTGCCGAAAGGCTAGCAGACCCTGACCTTGGCGCGCAAACTGCCCGCCTTCAGGGACATAGCCGTTCCAAACGGCTTTCACCCTACCTTCCGGGCCAAACTACCGGCGCGCGAGCCTGCTTTGCATACGCGCGCCAAGCGAATAAGCATTCTCTCATGCAGCAGCACGAACAGCGCACTCAGGAACAGCGGGCGGTCGCCAGCAACCGGACCTACATGACGGCGGGGGTGTGGATCATCGCCACCGTCGCGATAGGCATGGTGCTGGATGTGGGCGCGCACATCCTGGCGCCGTTTGCGCTCGCCATCTTCATCTGGCTGGTGATGGAGGGGTTCGCACGGGCGATACGCAAGCCGTTCCCCTCGTTACCCAACTGGATGGCCCATACGATAGCCATGACGGTGATTGCGGTATCCGCTGTGATATTCATTGCGGTGCTGCGCAATGCGGTCGTCGAGTTCGCGGGCAAGTCTGACCTCTATGAGGCGAACATCAACGGGATGATCCTGCAGGTCTACAACATGGTGGGCCTGCACGATGCGCCCACGCTGTCCGGCCTGCTCTTCTCCAAGGACGCCGCCCCGCGCATCATCGAGCCTGCCCTCGGCGCCGTTCAGTCGCTGGCGGGGGACCTGGTGCTGATCATGATCTATGTCGGCTTCTTGTACGTCACCTCGTCCGGCTTCTCGCGAAAGCTCGACCGCATCTTCGTGCAGCCGCACGACCGGGAGCGCGCCCGCCTGATCGGCGCCGAGATCCGCCGCACGATGGAACAGTATCTCTGGGTGCAGACCGCTCTCTCCATCATCACGTCGGCTCTCACCTACGTGACCCTGCTCGCCCTTGGCCTCGACAACGCCCTGTTCTGGTCGGTGGTGATTTTCGTTCTTAACTACATTCCGACCGTGGGTTCGATTGCGGCGACGCTGCTGCCGGCGCTGTTTGCCGTGGTGCAGTCGGAGTGGCCCTCCTACATGCCTAACGAGACATTGTGGTGCGCTGTCGCGGTATTCCTCGGAGTCAGCCTCTGGCAGTTTGCCATTGGTAACTTTGTAAGCCCAAGAATGACCGCGAACAGTCTGAACATCTCGGCCCTGGTGGTCTTGCTTTCACTTGCTGTGTGGGGCGCGCTCTGGGGTCTGCCGGGCATGTTTCTTTCGGCGCCACTGTCGGTGTTGATCATGATTGTTCTGGCCCAACTGCCCGGGACGCGCTGGATCGCCGTGCTCATGTCGGCCGATGGCAACCCTGGTGAGTACGCCGCCAAGCAACACGATGAAGTGTTCGAAGGCCGAGGCGAGCGCTACAGCGAAGCCTAGCGAATTTTTCACCACGATTTGGTGTTGCGGTGACGTCGCGTCTTGAGCATAACGCTTACGTCGGGGGCACGCCTAGCGTGGCCCCGTCCGGGCGTCCGCGTGCGTCCCCCACCCAGCCTGCGGGTCCGCCTGAGGGCCGTCGGACAAGTCCCCGTTCGGCGGCCCACCGGGGCGCTCTTCTCCAGATTTTTCCTGCTCCCCTTGCGCTTAAAGCGCTGCAGCGCGACCTCGCTTTCATCTCGCGCTTGCCCCGGAGGGTTGAGCGGGTCTAGCTCTCGTCCGCGCCTCGTCTTTCCGAGTGCGGCGTTCCCCAGTGCTGTCCAAAGTACGGCTTTCTCAGATGCCTCCGGAGACCGCGTGAACCCGTCCACCGAACAAGCCTTTTCCCGCGACAGTTTCCTGGGCGCAATAAAACCGCTCGCAGCCAAGCGGAAAGACGCGCCCCAGAGCGATGCGCTGACGTCTTTCCTAGACCAGTATCTGGCCGACGCCTTTCTCGAGGACTTCCTGCAGCTGACGCTGGAAGACGCAGCCTCGCTGGCGCTCGACCTCTGGGCGTTCAACGCCGCCAGCGAGAAGAAATCCGAGCGCTCGATCCGCACCCGCCGCGTGACAGGCGCCAACGGCAAGCCGCTGAAGATGGCGGTCGCCGAGATTGTCGGGCCGGATCTCGCTTTCCTGGTCGACAGCGCCATTGCCGCCATGCAGGACGCCCGCATCGAAGTGCGCGCCGTGCTGCACCCGATCGTCGATGGCCCCACCGGAAAACGCTCGACGATCCAGATCCACATGCCTGCCGTGAGCGATGAACAGCTCGCGGCCCTGCAGAAGCGGCTGGAAGAAACGTTCAGCGACGTAGCGGCTGTGAATGCCGACCACATCGCTATGCAGACAAAGATGCGCAATGCGGCCGACGGCCTTGCCGGGCTGAAGGTGACAGCTGAGCGTACGCAGGAAGAAATAAGCGAGGCGCGCGAATTTCTCGCCTGGCTGGCGGCGGAGAATTTCACCTTCCTCGGCGCGCGTGACTATGTGTTTGCCAGGGATGGTGCCGGCTATCTCGCCAATGACGAGCCGGAGGTGGAGGCGGGATCAGGCCTCGGCATCCTGCGCGATCCATCGCGCAACGTGCTCTCGCGCGCCGCCGAGCCGACCGTGCTCACCGCCGCGATCCGCACTTTCCTCAATGAGCCATCGCCGATCATCGTCGCCAAGGCGAGCTTCGTCAGCCATGTGCACCGTCGCACCCATGCCGACTATGTCGGCGTCAAGCGTTATGACGCCAGGGGCGAGGTCACGGGCGAGACGCGTTTCGTCGGCCTGTTCACGTCGGAGGCTTACACCCGCACGGCAGACGAAGTGCCGCTGATCCGGCGCAAGATCGAGAAGGTGAAGGCGCTCTCGATGACCGGCTCACGCTTCTCGATGAAGCAGCTGGAGAC
>DASYKO010000057.1:0-11337 GCA_035995285.1 Hyphomonadaceae bacterium
AAGCTGCTCTCCTTCCGCAATCTCGGCGACAAGGGCGGCCCGTTCTACGACGCGGCTTTCCCCAACCCGGCCGACAACCCGGTCGTGAAGCAGATCGCCAAGGAATATCAGATCAAGGGCATCGATCCGGAAACGGGCGACCCGATGGATTTCGAAGGCAAGCCTTCGGACCATTTCCCGAACCCCTATCCGAACGACGCTGCAGCCCGCGCCGGAAACGGCGGCGCGCTTCCGCCGGACTTCTCGGTGATCACCAAGGCCCGCCACGGCGAGGCCGGCTATGTCTATTCGCTGATGCTCGGCTATCACGAGCCGCCGCAGGGCCTCACCGTCTCGGCGACGCAGCATTACAACGTCTACTTCGCGGGCGACACGTCGGCCGCCTGGGCGGGCGATCCGCGCCAGAAGCCGCCGGGCGGCTTCCTTGCGATGCCCGAGCCTCTGAAGCAGGACGGCATGGTTACGTTCGACGACAACACGCCCTCCACCAAGGCGCAGATGGCCAAAGACGTCGCCGTCTTCCTGCAATGGGCTGGCGATCCGAAGATGGAAACGCGCAAGCAGATGGGCATCGCCGTTCTCGGCTACCTGCTCGTCCTCGCTCTGTTCGCCTTCCTCTCCTACAAGGCGATCTGGCGGAACGTCGAACACTAACCGCGCCGCGTCATCCCGCCGCGATTTACGCGCGGCGGGTGCATCGCTTCTCTCCGTTGAATCTCAAGACATCAGGCCTTGGCGGATAACCCCGCGCCAACGCCAGAGGGCCTTTGGCCCGTCTTGCTAAGAGGCCATCGGCGATACACCCGCAAGGGCGTATACCGGGATCCGCTGCCGCCTTCGGGGCTGTTGGCGGCACGGATCCCGGATTTGGTTTGATGCCTCCCACCGATCTCCCGTCAGGCTTCCACATCCGCCTCGTACGCCGCGAGGAGGCCGCCCTCCTGCACGAAACCATGCTGCGCTGCTGGCGCGGCACAGTCGCCGAGAACTCCTCCGCCTACCGCGAGACGCCCCAGAGCATTGACGCCCAGCTGGAGCGCGGCGCGGCCATGTTCCTGTTCGAGGGAGACGCCGTCATCGGCTGCGGCCGCCTCCACCCTGTCCCGGGCCCCACAGGCGATCCTCTCGAGTGGGTAGAGCTCAAGCGCATCGGCGTTCTGGCCACCCACCGTAAGCTCGGCCTCGGCGCACCCCTCGTGGCCGCCCTCGAAGCCGAGGCCCGCACCCGCGGCGCAGCAGGCGCCCAGCTCGGCGTGCGCGCCGACCAGCCCCGCCTCATCCGCTTCTGGTCCTCGCTCGGCTACGTCCTCGCCGACGATGTCCACCTCCACACCGTCAACCCGCTCACTCCGCCACCCACCACGATGCGCAAGCGGTTCTGGAGGGACTGAACCCGCCACAGTTGCCATCCGCCTCCCCAACGGCTTCATTCCCCGGCGAGGAGACAAGAATGCCGGGCTGGGTGCTGGGGGTGATTGGGGGATCGGGGCTGTACCAGCTCCCCGGTCTCGAGAACGCCCGGTGGGAGGCGGTTGCCTCGCCGTGGGGCGAGCCGTCCGACCAGCTCTATCGCGGCACACTCAACGGCACGGATATCGTTTTCCTGCCCCGCCACGGCCGCGGGCACCGGCTGGGCCCGAGCCAGCTCAACTACCGCGCCAATATCGATGTGCTGAAGCGGGCAGGGTGCACGGACCTCATCTCGCTCTCCGCCTGCGGTTCGCTGAAGGAGAGCATGGCGCCCGGCGACTTCGTCATCGTCAACCAGTTCATCGACCGCACCTTCGCGCGCGAGAAAAGCTTCTTTGGCGAAGGCATCGTCGCCCACGTCTCGATGGCCCATCCGGTTTCAACCCGCCTCAGCGCCATGGCGTTCGAGGAAGCAACAGCTCTGGGCGTGCGCGTGCACCGCTTCGGAACCTACCTCGCCATGGAAGGCCCGCAATTCTCGACGCTCGCGGAATCGAAGCTCTACCAGTCCTGGGGCTGCAACGTCATCGGCATGACCAACATGCCCGAGGCCAAGCTCGCTCGAGAGGCTGAACTGCCCTATGCCTCGATCGCCATGGTCACCGACTATGACTGCTGGCGCGAAGAGACCGAGGCTGTGTCGGTGACAGACGTGCTCAAGGTCCTCCACGCCAACGCCGCTCGCGCGCAGGAGCTTGTCTCGCTCCTTGCCAAACGGCTGGCAGCCACTCCCCGCACGCCCGATCCCGACGGCATCGACACCTGCCTCGACCATGCGATCATCACGCCCAAGGACGCGCGCGACCCCATGGCAGTCGCAAGACTGGACGCGGTAGCCGGAAGAGTGCTCAGCTGATGCTTAGGCTCTTGATTGGTCGCATCGCTTTGCCGAAAACCGCTGCACACTTTTCGGCGCGATGCTTCGGTCGGGAGCGCCATGTTTCCTGACAACTTCCTGATCTTCATCGGGCTCACCACGCTGGTGTCGCTGGCCCCGGGGGCGAACACGATGTTCGTCATGTCTCAGGCCGCCCTCAAGGGCCGGAGCGCCGGCATCTTCGCGGGCCTCGGCATCGAGGTTTCGAACGTCGTCTACTTCCTCCTGATCGCTTTCGGGCTCTCGAGCCTCGTCGCCGCATCCGAGATGGTGTTCGACATACTGAAGTGGGGCGGCGCGCTCTACCTCGCCATCCTCGGCGTCTTCGCCTTCGCGCATTCCTTCAAGCAGCACGCGCCCGCCCCCGTCGCCGCCATTCCCGCAGTGCGCGCCAGCCACGGCTCATTCTTCGACGGCCTTGCCATCGGCATGGGCAACCCCAAGACGATCATCTGGTTCCTCACCCTGCTGCCGCAGTTCATCAACAAAGACCGCGATGTGTTCGCCCAGACGATGACGATCGCGGTCGTCGGCACGATCATCGATGTCGCGGTGCAATGGCTCTATGTCTATGCTGGCGGCCACCTCTCGCGCTTCCTCTCCCGCCCGCGCATTCGCGCCTGGTTCGAGCGCGGCATGGGAATAGTTTTCATGGCGCTGGCGCTGCTGGTTGCGCTATCCCACAGCCTCGGCGAGCCTCCCAAATCCAAAGAGACAGCTCATGTCCAAACCCAGACTGCATATCGGCGACAAGAACTATTCCTCCTGGTCGATGCGCCCGTGGCTGGCGCTGCGCCATGGCGGGATCGAGTTCGAGGAAGTGCTGCATGAACTGCCCGAGCTCGGCGGCAAGCCGAGCTTCGGCGCCTTTTCCCCCAATGCCCGTGTGCCTGCGCTGGAGTGGGACGGCGTCACCATCGCCGAGAGCCTGTCGATCTGCGAGTGGGCCGCCGAGCAGAGCCCGTCGCTCTGGCCGAAGGACGCAAAGGCGAGGGCGCTCGCCCGTACGGCTGCATCCATCATGCACTCGGGCTTCCCGCACCTGCGCAACGACGCCCCCATGAACATCCGCCGCCGCACCGATGCGAGCCGGATGACGCCGGATGGGCTGGCGGATGCGCAGAAGGTCGACCAGCTGTGGAACGACTGGCTCGGCCGATCCGGCGGGCCGTTCCTGTTCGGCCAGTGGTCGATTGCGGATGCGATGTACGCCCCGGTAATCACCCGCTTCGTCACCTACGCGATCCCGCGCTCGGCCGGGGCGGAGAATTACATGCAGGTCATGCTGGCCGAGCCGCATCTGGCGGCTTGGATCGAGGCGGCCAACAGGGAAACACGCCGGCTGCCACGCTCCGACATTGCCTAGTCATGAAACCCCGGCAAAGCTGCGGCCCTACAGATTGCAGGAAGACGCCTGATGGAACTGCCACAATGGAACTGAAAGACACGATCCGCACGATCCCGGATTTCCCGAAGCCGGGCATCCAGTTCCGCGATGTCACCACGCTGATGGGCAATCCGCGCGCCTTCCGGCAGGCGGTGGACGAGCTGGTCCAGCCATGGGCCGGGCAGAAGATCGACAAGGTCGCGGGCATCGAGGCGCGCGGCTTCATCCTCGGCGGGGCTGTGGCGCACCAGCTCTCCGCCGGCTTCGTGCCGCTGCGCAAGAAGGGCAAGCTTCCGCACAGCGTGCTCACCGAAAGCTATGAACTCGAATACGGCGCCGACGCGATGGAAGTGCATGCCGATGCGATCACGCCGGGCGAGCGCGTGCTGCTGGTCGACGACCTCATCGCCACAGGCGGCACGGCCATGGCCGCCATCAAGTTGCTGCGCAAGGCTGGCGCTAAGATCGCCGGGGCAGCCTTCCTCGTCTGCCTCCCCGAACTGCAGGGCGACACAAAGCTGGCTGGGCAGGGGATCGAGGTCAGCTATCTGGTGTGGTTCGCAGGGCACTGATCCCGCTTGAAAATAGCCAGGTCATGCGGGTCATGCCAAAAAGGGCGTTGAACTTCGGGGCTGGCCCGACCATCTAGCCCTTAAGCCGCCCATGAGAGGCGCGTGAAACAAGGCTGGGCGAACCGCCATGAAGTATAATTCCATCCTCGAAACTGTTGGCCGTACGCCGGTCGTGAAGCTTTCGCGGCTCGCGCCGAAGCATGTCTCGATCTACGCCAAGATCGAGAGTTTCAATCCGATGGGCTCGGTGAAGGATCGCCTGGCGCTCGCGGTGATCGAGCGGGCGGAAGAGACCGGCGCGCTCAAGCCCGGACAGACCGTGATCGAGGCGACTTCCGGAAACACGGGCATTGGCCTTGCCATGGTGTGCGCCCGCAAGGGCTATCCGTTGGTCATCGTGATGGCGGAAAATTTCAGCGTCGAGCGCCGCAGGCTGATGCGCTTCCTCGGCGCCAAGGTCGTGCTCACGCCGGCCTGGCAGAAGGGCTCGGGCATGCTCGCCAAGGCCGAAGAGCTGGCGAAGAAACACGGCTGGTTCCTGACGCGGCAGTTTGAGACCGACGCCAATGCCGACATCCACTCGGCCACCACGGCGCAGGAAATCCTCACCGACTTCGAGGGCGAGAAGCTGGACTACTGGGTCTCGACGTTCGGCACCGGCGGCACGCTGAAGGGCGTCTCGCGAGTGCTGAAATCGGCGCGCCAGGAAACTCGCATCATTGTAGCCGAGCCCGACAACTCGCAGATCCTCGGCAGCGGTATCACGCAGCCCGAGCCCGCCGGTCCACTGATCACCAGTCACCCCAATTTCCGCCCGCACCCGATCCAAGGAACCTCGCCCGACTTCATCTCGAAGCTGGCCGCCGATGCGCTGCATGAAAAATGGATCGACCGGATCGTGCCGGTGAACGGCGCGGACGCCCTGCGCCTGTCGCGCGAGCTGGCGCAGAAGGAGGGCATCTTCGTCGGCATCTCCGCAGGCGCTGCCCTCGCCGGCGCGCTGCAGGTCGCCAAGTCCGCGCCTACGGGCGCGACCATCCTCTGCATGCTGCCCGACACGGGCGAGCGTTATCTCTCGACGCCGCTGTTCGAGGATATCCCCGCCGACATGACGGACGAGGAGATCGATATCTCCAAATCCACGCCCATGGCCCGGTTCGACATCGCCCCGCCTCCGCCCGCACCTGAGCAGGCGCCGGCCGAACCGCCGCGGGATGCCGAGGCCGAGGCGTTCGTCGCCAAGGTGGTCGCCGAGGAACCCGTCGTCATGTTTGCACTCGAATGGTGCGAATTCTGCTGGGCGGTGCGAAAGCTGTTTGCGGCGCTCTCGATCCCCTACCGCTCGGTCGATCTAGACTCGGTGGCCTACCAGAAGGGCGACATGGGCGGGCGCATCCGGGCGGCTCTGAAGGCCAGGACGGCATCGGGAACCATTCCCCAGATTTTTGTCGGCGGCGAATTCGTGGGCGGCTGCACCGACGTTTTCGCAATGGCGACGAGCCGCGACCTGCAGCGCCGGCTGTCGGCCCTTGGGACCCAGGCCAAAGACACCGGTGAGGGCGACTTTTCGCGCCTCCTGCCGCAATGGCTGAACAAGATGCCGAAGCAGCCTGCAGCCTGATCTGGCAGCATAATTCAGGAGTTTCCGGGCGTTTACGATTGGCACACCCTTAGGGCCCCATTGACCGGACGCATGGGCGCAGCCACCTAATGCGCCACACGTCCCTTGGGAGCTTCCATGACGAATCGGCCGGGTTTCTACCATCTCGACGACGACGATGATGAGGGCGAAGGCGAAGCCGCCAAGAGCCAGGAGCCGACGTCGTCGCTGATGGAGAAGGCGCTCTATGAGGCGCGCACCATCATGCTGACCGGCGAGATCAACGACAAGGTCGCCCGGTCGACCTGCGCCCAGCTGCTGGCCTATTCGGCGGTGAACGAAAAGCCGATCCTGCTGGTCGTGTCCTCGCCCGGCGGCCACGTTGAAAGCGGCGACATGATCCATGACATGATCAAGTTCGTGAAAGCGCCCGTGAACATCCTCGGCACGGGCTGGTGCGCCTCCGCCGGCGCGCTGATCTATGCGGCGGGCAAGCGTGAGCGCCGTTTTGCTCTGCCCAACACCCGCTTCCTGCTGCACGAACCTCGCGGCGGCGTCGGCGGCCAGGCGTCGGACGTCGAGATCCAAGCCCGCGAGATCATCAAGATGCGCGAACGCCTGAACAAGATCTTCGCCGAAGCGACCGGCCAGACGCTCGAGCGCATCAAGAAGGACACCGACCGCGACCACTGGATGTCCGCCAAGGAAGCGCTGGAGTACGGGCTTGTGGGCAAGATTGTGACATCCCACCGGGAAATCGTCTGACCTCGGCCTGATTTAATGCAGGAAACTCCCCGCGGCCCCGCGCATATTCGCGTGCGATGGAGCTGCGGGAAAGCATCGCGCGTGTAGCGGGCTGGCCAGTCTTGACTTGGACTGGTTGGGGTCGCTTTGGCCCAGCCGCGGGTTCCCTTGCGACCCATGCCGTGCTGGGCGCGGCCTTCATCACCTTGCTCGCCTCTTCACAGAGCCCAATGCGCATGGGCGATCTCGGCCCGTTCGTGGAGATCGAACTCCTCGCCGAAGCCCCGCCGGCCGAGGGCAGCCTGGCAACTCCACCCGATGCGCGCAGCACGCCTGCTCCGGCGCCCGACGCTGACGACGCCGTGCTGCTCGCAGAGCAGAAGCGCGAAAAGCTGGCGCAGGATGAAGGCCCCGATTCCGATGCCTGGGAGGGGGCGAAGTCTGACGAGGAGGGCGGCGTCTACTACGGTAACGCCACGGCCCGTTCGGGCGTGCCGCTGGGCCTGCGCAGCCTGCTGGAGAGCGATCCCTGCAATCCGGAGGAGGGCGATGCGCGGGGAGACTGTTCGCGCAACTGGGCTGCGATGATGGCGCGCGGCGACAAGACGATCTCCCCCTCCTATGAGCGTCTGGCCGAGCTCTATCCAGGATTCCGTGCGCCTGGGCAGCGGGAGGCTTTACCCGGCATGCCGCGTGATGCAGGACCGCAGCCGTGACGCCGTTTCAGAGCATACGCCAGGCCGTCTCGGCCCGGCTCCAGGAGTGGGGCTGGAACTGGGAACATGCCGACTGGAGCAACTGGCGCACCTATAGCCCCGCCGCCGGCTCCGCCATCGCGCACGTGGCGTTGATCGGCGCTGCAATCGGCATAACCGCAGCCTTCTCCGAACGCGCCCCTGACCCCGCGCCGCACGTGCTGGAGATCGCGCTGGTGGAAGACACTCCCCCGCCGCCGCCGCCCGAGATCACGCGGACACCGCCGCCGACCCCTCCCGTGGCGGAGCGCGAGCCCGACAGCGCCCCGATCCTGCCGTCACGCAAGAAGACCGAGACTGAGAGCGCGCCGAGGCCGGAATCTTCGGCCACATCGGCAAACGAAGGCGTCTACATTCCGCCATCGCCTCTGGCGCCCGGCGTTGCCGGCCTTGCCAGCCTCATGGATGATCCGTGCAAGACGAAGACGGGGCTCAAGGTCGAGAACTGCGGCGCCAAGCCTTTCGCCAACCTGGCCGAAGCCAAGGCCTATGAGCAGATGACCAAGGCGGAGAAGGAGCAATTCTTCGCCGAGTACACGCCGGACTGCCCCTACAGGGTCGGCTGCGACACCGGGCCATGGCGCGGGGCAGGCGGCACGCGCAGCGTGTTCAGGCCCAATGGCGGACCGATGATGAGCGGTGCGGGCGGGCTAGGCGGCATCCACGACCTGGTCGGCCGCCTGGGCTTTAACCCAGAGCACACCGACCCCGGTTTTGGCGACTAGCCTCGCTGCCCGAACCACCCGATGATTGCACCTCCATAGAGGGGTGGCGGATGAAACGGTTCCTGCTTGCAGTTCTGATGTTGCTTGCGCTGGCGTCCCCGGCGTTCGCTGAAAAGCTCACGGTCAAGACGCTGACCGGCAAGTCGATCGAGCTCGAAGTGAAACTCACCGACACGGTGAGCAGCGTCATGACCAAGATCCAGGACAAGGAAGGCATCCCGCCCGAGGAGCAGCGGCTCATCTACGCCGGAAAGCAGCTCCTGCCGGACAAGAAGCTTGAGGACTACAGCATCGCCAACGAGGCCACGGTGCATCTGGTGCTAAGGCTCCGCGGCCAGTAAGGGAGCGGGGTGAATTATCGCCACGCCTTCCATGCCGGAAACTTCGCCGACGTCGTCAAGCACGTCGCGCTGGCGCTGTGTCTTAACCGGCTGAACGCCAAAGACACGCCCTACCGCTATATCGACACCCATGCGGGCATCGGCGCTTACGACTTCGAGAGCGATGAGGCCCAGCGCAGCCCGGAATGGCGCGAGGGCGTGCAACGGGTGTGGGATGCCGAACGCGGCGCTCCGGCGGACGTCCGCGCGGCGCTGGCGCCCTGGCTGAACGTCATTCGCGGCATGAATTCCCATGGCCTCAAGGCGTATCCCGGCTCGCCCGTGATGGCGGCTAAGATGATGCGGAGGGGCGATGCGCTGCGGCTGTGCGAGCTGCATCCGGAAGACAACGCCCAGCTCCGCGAAGCCCTTGGCCGCGATCTGCGCGTCAAGATCGAGGAGCGCGATGGCTATGAGGCCATGGCAGCTTATCTGCCGCCGCCGGAGCGGAGAGGCCTCGTGCTGATCGATCCGCCTTTCGAAGAGGGATCGGCCGAGCGCCGGCTCGATTTCGAGCACATGGCTCGCGCTGCGAAGAAAGCCGTGAAGCGCTGGCCGCAGGGCGTCTACATATTCTGGCGCCCGATCAAGGACATCGAACAGGTCTCGAATTTCGACAGCGATCTCGCGACCGTGCTGATCGAGGATGGCGGCGTGGCGCCGGACAAGCTGGTGGTCGCAGACCTGTGGGTGCGCGCCATCGAGAGCGAGGGCAGGCTATCGGGTGCGGGCATCGTCATCGCCAACGCTCCATTCGGCGTGGCGGAACATCTGGAAGCCGCGCTGCCATGGTTGGCCGGGCTGCTGGAGCAGGGGCCCGGCGCCGGCTACAGGCTCCAGCGTCCGACATCTACCTGATCGAGGCGGCCTGATCAGTTGGCGTAGTCGTAAGGCCCGCCCTTTTTCAGTGCGGTCTGATACGCCGGGCGGGCGTGGATCTTTTCGAGGAACGCCTTGATCATCGGTTTGCTTTTGGCGTGGGCGCGCACGCTCGCCGCCTCGAGCGGGAAGCTCATCATGATGTCTGCCGCCGTAAAGTCCCTGCCGGCGAACCATTCGTGCTTGGCAAGTTCGGTATCGATATAGGTGAGGTGCGTGGCGATCTGCGGATCGGCGAGCCGCGCCTCGCCCTGCCTGGCGATGCTGCGCACGATCGGCTTGAGCAGCCACGGCGCATTGTCCGGCATGCGCATGAAAATCAGCTTGAGCAGCAGCGGCGTCATCGCCGAGCCCTCGGCATAGTGCATCCAGTAGCTGAAGCGGATCCGGTCGTCCGTTCCCGGCCCCGGGATAAGGCGGCCATTGCCATAGCGCTCCACGATGTATTCGATGATCGCCCCGGTCTCGGCGATCGTCCTGTCGCCGTCGCTGATCACTGGAGATTTTCCCAGGGGGTGGATCTCCTTCAGCGAGGCCGGCGCCAGCATGGTCTGTTCGTTCCGGAAGTAGCGTGAGATCTCGTAGGGAACGTTCAGCTCCTCCAGCAGCCACAGCACACGCTGGGAGCGCGAATTGTTGAGGTGGTGGACGGTGATCATGGTGCAGCTCCCGTAGGTCTACGGTGGTCGCCGGGAAGCGGATGCCGTGTCAACTCGCCGTTAGCACGCCTTCACGTGAATCGGCTGGACTGTTAACGATGATCCCGGGAAGAGGCCGGGAAACACGGCTCAGGAGGAGAGCGAATGCGCCTTGCGGCGGTCGTGTTGCTTTGCGCTTTTGCTATAGGGGAGGCGCAGGCCCAGGAATTCTCCCGCGCCCAGGCCGCGCGGGGGCGCGAGCAGTTCTCGGCTCACTGCGCCACCTGCCATAGCGAGAAGCAGGCTGCCTCCTAGATGGCGGAGCGCGGGGCAGGGCAGACGTTGGGCGAATACCACGCCAAGCTCTCCCAGATCATGCCGCCGCTCAGCACGCTGAAGCCTAGCCCGCAGGGGTATCTCGATATCATTGCGATGCTGTCGTCGCTGAACCAGAAACCTTTCGGCCAGAGCGAAGCGCAGTTTGCTGACACCGCCTGGCGCGGCGCGCGCATGACGCAGCCAGCCGCCGGCGCCACGGCGGCGCGCACGGTTCCGGCGATGGAGTGGACCGCTTATCGCGGAGATATCCGCGGCCTTGGCTATTCCTCGGCCGACCTGATCACGCGAGACAACGTCGAGAACCTGAAAGTGGCGTGGCGCTGGAGCGGCGCCAATTTCGGGCCGCAGCCGGAGTCCCGCAACATCACTACGCCGCTGATGGTCGACGGCATCCTCTACGCGACCGCCGGCAATGCCCGCAACGTTGTCGCCCTCGATGCCGCCACCGGCGAGACGCTCTGGATGTGGCGTCCGCAGGAAGATCCCGCCCGGCTAGAGAATGCTCCGCGCAAGGGCGCAGGCCGCGGCGTCTCCTACTGGAGCGACGGCAAGTCCAAGCACATCTTCACGGTCACGCCCGGCTTCAACCTCGCAGCGCTGGACGCAAAGACCGGCCGGCCTGTTGTTGGCTTCGGGACAAACGGCGTTGTCGATCTGATGAAGGGCCTGCGCGGCGCGCCGAAGCAGGGCATCCCGGATATCGGCTCGCAGTCGCCGCCGCTTGTGATCGGCAATGTCATCGTCGTCGGCCCAGCCCACGCGATCAGCTTCCGTCCGAAGACAGGCGCCAATGTGAAAGGCGATGTGCGCGGCTTCGATGCGCGCACCGGCAAGCTCCTCTGGACCTTCCGCACCATCCCGCAGAAGGGCGATCCCGGCTACGAAACCTGGGCGCCGGGAACAGCCGAGAAAACCGGCAATGGCGGCGTCTGGGCGCCGATCTCCGCAGACCCCGAAACCGGCGCGATCTT
>DASYKO010000058.1:0-5072 GCA_035995285.1 Hyphomonadaceae bacterium
CAAGAACAAGGGCATCCGGGTGACCATGTCGGAATGGAAGCGCCCATCGCCGGACACGATTCCCTCGGCGGCCAAGGCGGCCGGGCTCTACATGATCTGCACCATGTCCAAGCACAAGGCCGAGGCGGAGGGCTTCGCCGACGCTCTTATGCTGGATTATCGCGGATACGTGGCCGAGCTGACCGGGGCGAATGTGTTCCTGATCAAGGACGGCGCGATCCACACGCCGACGCCGGACTGCTTCCTCAACGGCCTCACGCGCCAGACCGTGATCGAGCTGGCGCGCGCCCGCGGCTTCGAGGTGATCGAGCGGCACATCACGCCGGAAGAACTCTCGACCTTCTCGGAATGTTTCATCACGGGTTCGGCGGCGGAGGTTACTCCGGTGGCCGAGATGGCGGGCGTGATCTACCGGCCGGGCAATATCACCGGCTCGCTGGCGGACGATTACTCGCAGCTGGTGCGCGGGAAGCTGTCGATCGAGTCGATCAAGGCGAGCAAGGTAGCGTAGGGCTCGTCTCCATCCGCGAGTCATTCTCGGCCTTGAGCCGAGAATCTCTGGGCGGCGAGCATAGGCCTCGCAGCCGGGGAGCGCCGCCGGCGCATGCGGCCCAGAGATTCTCGGGTCGCGCTTCGCTTGCCCGAGAATGACTCGTGGATGGGTTACAGCGCTGCCGCGATCTTTGCGGCTTGCTCGCGCAGGACATCTAGGTCAGCGGGCTTGCCGGCGTGATGCCGCTGCAGCGGCAGGTTTATATATGTCGGAACGACGTGAACGTGGAGATGGAAGATCGTCTGGCCCGACGGGGCGCCGTTGAACTGCTGGACGATGACGCCATCCGGATTCAGCGCCTTGATGACGGCCTTGGTGAGTTTCTGCGCCGCGATGAAGAGCGTGCCGATGCGTTCGGGCGGGAAGTCCGTGATCATCCGGGCTGTGGTGTTCTTGGGGATGACGAGGCAGTGGCCCTGGCTCTGAGGGAAGATGTCCATGAAGGCGAGGACGTCTGCATCCTCGAAGATCTTCACGCATGGCGCCTCGCCGCGCAGGATTTTCGCGAAGATGTTGCCGCCGTCGTATTCACCCTTGAGGCTCATCAAAAGCTCTCTTCTTCTTGTTGTGGGTCGTGTTCTGGGTCTGCATCCGTCCGGCCGCCCTTCCGGAAGGGCGAGTATTCGCTGAGTTCGCCGATCCCTTCCTCGACCGCCTCGCGCTCCCTGTCGAGATAAGCCGCGATGGCCTGGCGCAAACCGCTGTGAGCGATCCAGTGGGCGGAGCGGGTGAGGGTGGGTTCGTAGCCGCGCGCAAGCTTGTGTTCGCCCTGCGCGCCGGCTTCCACGCGGGCGAGGCCGTGATCGATCGCCCATTCAATGGCCTGATAGTAGCAGATCTCGAAATGCAGGAAGGGCTTGTCGACCGTGCGGCCCCAATAGCGGCCATAGAGTGTTTCCGAGCCGATGAGATTCAGCGCGCCGGCGATCGGCTTCTTGCCGTCATAGGCCAGGATGAGCAGGCATTTGTCGGCCATGCGCTCATGCAGGATCGAGAAGAATTGGCGGTTGAGGTAGGGCGAGCCCCACTTCCTTCCGCCGGTGTCCATGTAGAATTTGAAGAAGGCGTCCCAGTGCTTGGACGTGAGGTCCTTGCCGGTCACGCATTCGATGGTGAGGCCTTCCTGCGCGTCGCGGCGTTCGCGGCGAAGGGTCTTGCGCTTGCGGGATGATAGCGCGGCAAGGAAATCGTCGAACGTCTTGTAGCCGCGGTTGAGCCAGTGGAATTGCTGGTCCTCGCGCAGGAGCAGGCCCTGGGCGCCGAGGGAGCTCCAGACATCTTCCTGCACGAAGTTGAAGTGGGCGGACGAGGCGCGGGTTTCGGCGGCCAGTTCGATGATGGCGCGGGCGAGCGCGTTCTGGATCGAGGGCGCGCGCGGGCCCGATGCCAGAAGGCGGCGGCCGGTGACGGGGGTGAAGGGCACGGCGCAGAGGATCTTGGGATAGTAGCGCCCGCCCGCGCGGTGCAAGGCGTCGGCCCAGGAATGGTCGAACACGAACTCGCCGCGGGAATGGCCCTTGATGTAGAGCGGGGCTGCGCCGACGAGTTTGCCGGAGGGATCATGGGCCAGCATGTGGCGCGGGGCCCAGCCGGTGGATGGTTGAGCGCAGCCGGATGACTCGGCGGCTTCGAGGAAATCCCAGTCGAGAAAAGGGTCGTAGGGCTCGCCCGCCGGGCTGGCGAGGGCGTTCCAGGCCGCACGGTCGACGTCTGCCATGCTCTTGGCAATGGACAGGGTAAGTTCGATCCGGTCTGCGGAATCGTCGGCCATTTGGTTCCGGGTGCTGATCCCAACCCAGTATATCGGTGTTCACGACGGCTTTGCGAGGGGCGGGTCCAGTCCTTCGAAAATCGGGGCCGCAGAATGCCTTTTTGCGAGGCGAAGCTGGGCCTCGGTGCGCACTGTCCAGGTGACGAGGAGGAATTCTTCGCCGGGTTCGTTCGCTCTGACGGTAGCAAGGGAGGTGTGGTGGGGGGCGAGATAGGCGCAGCCGGCCTCGCGGGCCCGGTCGGCTTTTGCCGCTACGCCGTCGGCGCCGATTTCCTCGATTGGCTCGATCAGCTGGCCGATGGGAAAGCCCGGCAGCAGCATGGCGAGGCGCCAGACGGTCCATTCGTCGAAGGACATCACCGTGGCCGGGGCTTCAACCCGCTGCATGTATTCGATCAGGACCGGGACGATCTTGCGATGGGGTGGATCGATCTTGACCTCGATCAGCGTGGGCAAGCCGTTCATGGCCTCAAGCGCTTCCCGCAGCGTCGGGATTTTCGATCCGTCCGGCAGGCGAGCCCCACGGAGTTCCACGAAGTTGATCTCCGAGATGCGGGCCGGCAGGCCGCACATGCGTTCCAGCGTCGCGTCGTGGAAGACGACGAGTTCGCCGTCCTTCGTCATCCGCAAATCGAGCTCGCAGCCGACGCCTGCAGCCGCCGCGGAGCGGAAGGCGTTGAGGGAGTTTTCCGGGACCGCTTTGCTCCAGAGGCCGCGATGGGCGTAGGCGAAGGCGGTAAGATCGAAACTTCTCATTTGAACTCGACGACGGCGTCGACTTCGACCGCGGCGCCCATGGGCAGGACGGGGCAGGCGACGGCCGAGCGGGCATGGCGGCCCTTGTCGCCGAAAGCAGTAACCATCAGGTCGGAGCAACCGTTGACGACTTGCGGGATATTCACGAAATCGGTCGCGGCGTTGACGAAGCCGCCGAGCTTCACGATGCGGGTCACGCGCTCAAGGTCTCCCAGCGCCGACTGCATCTGGGCGATGAGGTTGATGGCGCAGATCTTGGCCGCGGCCTGGCCCTGCTCAAGCGTCATGTCCTTGCCGAGCGTCCCCTTGATGAGGCCCTCGGGCGCAGCACTGACCTGGCCGGAGATGAAGAGGAGATTGCCGGTGATGACGAACGGAACGTAGTTCGCCACGGGCGCTCGCGGTTCAGGAAGATTTACGCCGGCGGCTTTCAGGCGTTCGAGGATGGACATGGGGGAGACTCCTTTTGTGGCGTTCTAGCGGAGGGAGACGATGGGCACAAACAGCGCTTGTGTTGGCCGTTAGGCCGCGGTGATATCGCCTGCGCCGTTGGTTGGGAGAGTCGCATGAAATTCCTGGGGGCGCCGGCAATCGCGGCGATTTTTCTGGCCGCGTGCGCGAGCGCGCCGGCAGAGCAGCCTTTCGACCTTGCAAAGCCAGAGGCGTTCGTGCCGGGCGTGACCACGAAGGCGGAGGCGATCGCATCGCTTGGCCAGCCGACATCCCGGATGGGCGGGCCCGAAGGGGCATCGACGATCTTCTACGAATTCAATGTGACGCCCACCGAAGCGAACGGGAATGTGTCGCGCGTTAGCTTGATGTTGCTTTTCGACCCCATGGACAAGTTCGTAAGCAAGCGGAATCTAGGGTTCGGAAAGTAGGCGTCAGTCTTCGTCGCGGGCGTGTTTGATCCGCGCCCCACGCCCCGTCATCACAGCTGCGTCCCCGAACTTCTCGCGCGCCTTGTCCGACGCGCGTTCGGCCTTGGCGCGTTTCAGCGCCTTGGGATCGGCAAGGTCTGCGCCGTCTGCGCGGGCGTCGGCGAGTTCGGAGATGCCTACGCCCAGCAACCGGAAGCGCGTGCCGTTAGCTTCGCGGTGGAGCATGGGCTTGGCGGTGCGGAAGATGACCTGGGCGAGCTGGGTGGCTTCGGGCAGGGAGACGCGCCTTGTGAAGCTCCTGAAGCTGTCGGTTTTCAGTTTGAGCGTCACCACCCGCCCTTCGGCTCCGGTGGCCTTGGCGCGGTCGGCGACGCGCTGGCATTGGCGCCAGAGAATGTCTTCGAGGGTACGCGGGTCGGAGATGTCTTCCATGAACGTGGTCTCGGACGAGATGGTCTTGCGCTCGCCATCTGGATCCACCTTCCGGTCGTGCCGCCCGAACGAGCAGTTGTGGAGCCAGAGGCCGGTCTCGCCATAGCGTTTCACCAGCGTCTTGATGTCGAGCTTCTGGAGGTCGGCGACCGTGCGTATGCCGTCGCCATTGAGCTTCTTCTCGAACTGCGCGCCGACGCCGCCGATGATGCGGACGGATTTGTTGGCGAGGTATTCCGGCGCCTCCTCTATCGAAAGAGCGAAGAAGCCGCGGGGCTTGTCGGCCTCCGAGGCGGTCTTGGCGAGGAACTTGTTGGAGGCGAGACCGACGCTCACGGTCAGGTTCATCTCGCTCTCGATGCGTTTCTGCAGCTTCATCATCGAGAGGGCGGGCGGGGCGCCGTGCAATTTTTCGGTGCCGGAAAGATCGAGATAGGCCTCGTCGATGGAAACCGGCTCCACCAGCGGCGTTAGGGCGCGCATCATTTCGCGGATGTGACGGCCTTCGCTGACATAGAGGTCCATGCGCGGCTTCACGACCACGGCGTCGGGGCAGAGCTTCAGCGCCTTGAACATCGGCATGGCGGAGCGCACGCCATAGGTGCGCGCCATGTAGCAGCAGGTGGAGACGACCCCGCGCTTGCCCCCGCCGACGATGACGGGAAGGGCCAGGAGGCTT
>DASYKO010000059.1:0-30963 GCA_035995285.1 Hyphomonadaceae bacterium
TCACCAATGAAATCATCGAGATGTGCAGGAAACAAACCGCCCTGATCGCGAGCTTCACCTTCGACGAACCGCTTCATTGCAAGCCTCCCGCGCCAACACGGAAAGCATGAACTGCTTCGGCGTTTTCACACAGCCTCGGCCCATTCGCGCCGCTGCACGAGAATGAGAAGACGGTCGCATGACCGCCTTGGCTCTCGGCGTGAAGCTCGCTCTCTGCCTACCGTTTGTTCGGTACGCTGTTTCCTGTCGCCGTGGGCAGCGAGTGTCAGAGGCGGAGACCATCTTGCCGCTGCCCTGCCAAATTGACCGGATTCCTGCCTGTAGCTAGCCTCGCGCCGGGTTGCTTCCGGGAGGGTACGATGAGGGGCTTTGCAAAGATCGCTGCGGCGATCGCGGTTTTCCTGTGCTGTTCGACCAGCTTCACCAACCAGCCAGCAATGGCGCAAAGCGCGGACCAGGCGCTGGATGACGCCGGCCTCAAGACCATGCTCGACGGGATGGGCTATGAGACCAAGGCGCTGAGCAAAGGCTTTCTCATCACCTACAAGAGGGATACCTGGAGCCTGTACGTCCAGATCGTGATCAGCCCCGATGGTACGAAGCTGGGCTTGAACGCCAACCTCGGGGACGTTGCCGACCTGTCGACCGTGCCTGCGAAGAAGTGGCTGGATCTTCTGGTGTCCAACGGCAAGATCGATCCGGCGGTCTTCTATGTCGATGAAACGAACAAGAAGCTCTATCTGCACCGCGTGCTCGACAATCGCGGCGTCACACCCGCCATCCTGCGTGTGCAGTTCGAGAAGTTCATCGGCAACATCACCGATACCAGCGACGTCTGGGATCTGACGACGCCATAGGCGCAGAGACCCGGAAGCGGACTCACTTGAAGCATTGAAACTGGCGATCCCAGCAGGACTTGAACCTGCAACCGCCCGCTTAGAAGGCGGGTGCTCTATCCAGTTGAGCTATGGGATCAGCTCTGGGCGCTACGTGTGCCGCTATAAGGGGAAACGGCTCGGGAGGCCAGATCGCGGCCTAACCGCTCGCCGCTCAGTGCGTCCCCAGTCTTAGTGAGTCCAGGGTCTCTTGCGGTAGGACGAGAAATTGTCGGCGTAGGCCTTGATCACGCGGCTGGCTTCGCGCGGCTCGGTCACCTGGAAGGGGATGCTCTGCCGCTTGGCGAACTCGATCGCCTCGTCGCGCGTGGCAAACCACATGCGCAGCTGCGTGTTGGTGTCGCCATTGCTGATCCAGCCCATCAGCGGATCGACCGTGCGCGGCGTCTCGCTCTCGAACTCCAGCAGCCAATCCTTGGCTCCTGCCGTTCCAGACTGCATGGCGTTGCGCGCCGGGCGGTAGATCTTCGCGAGCATCTGCGACTCCGTAGGAGCCGCCCATCTGCCCTCAAACCGGTGAAGATTCAACTCCGCCCCGATACCTGGGAAAAATGGCGCACAGGCGCAGCGAATCTGCCCGAAAACCCGTGATTCCCGTCAAAGCCTCTGCCGGGCCTCCGCCGCGATCAGACCCGACAGGCCAGGCAGCTCCCCCGCCGTGAAGGCGGCCGCCGGAGCGTTCGGCGCGCTGGAGACAAGAACGTCGAAGTCCTCGCCCCCGTGCAGGCCTTCGCCGAGGAAAAGGCCGATGGCGCACCATGGCTGCTGCGAGGCGGCAATGACATCCGTCGCGAACGGCGCCTCCTCGAGAAAGCTGACGGTGACGCGGCCATAGCGGGCCTGCAGCCGCGTCGCCACCTCGCGTGCGCACGCCGCCGAGCGTCCTGTCTCCTTAGATCCATGCGCCACCAGAACCACGCGCGGATCGGCCGAGTGCGAGATCATGCGCAGCGCCAGATTGTCGGCGAGGAAAGGCGCAAACCCGCTCCACAGAGCCAGAGACGGCGCCAGCTTGCGCTTGGCCGTGAAATGCGGCCGCAGACGCTCGCGATAGAAATACCCGTCCGAGAACAACAGCGGCAGGCACAGCACGGGCCGATCCCCGCACGCCGCCAGCGTTTTCTCCACCAGCCCTTCGACATTGACGAGGATCGAGCCGACATCCGCCTCGGGGATCGCCTTGCTGACCTGTTCGACAATCTGCGCCAGCCGCGCATTGTTCGCCGCGCCCCCACGCTCGCCATGCGCAGCGAGAAGGATGACGGGGCGCTCTGTCATGTACCTCCCTGCGCTCCTTCGGAGCTTCGGGAGGCGAGCGCCCAAAACTCGTGACCTGCCCCAGGATGGCCTGCCAACCAAAGCCCCCTTGGGGGCGTAGGGTGGTCGGAGTGAGAGGATTCGAACCTCTGACCCTCTGCTCCCAAAGCAGATGCGCTACCAGACTGCGCCACACTCCGATGCGGGCCTTCTGGGCGTTTTCGCCGGATTTGTCCACTTACAAGCTCGGTCAAATCGTTCGGGTTTGTCGTGAATCAACCGGGAACAGCTGGGATGTCTCGGAAGCAACCCCCGAGAACTCTCCCGGGACGGTTGGCGGGAGGTTCCGGTGACACAGCCACCCGGGAGGATGACCGTGTTGATTCAGGTGTTGGGGCTTGCTACCCAGCCTTTATGGATGAGAAGCCGCGCAACTATCTGTTCGAGTTTCTGGCGGTCGTTGGCGGCTGCCTTGGGGCGTTCGCTCTGATCGCAATTCTGATCGCCCTGGCTGGTCCGACCTCAGCAGGTTAGTCTTCCTGTTGCATGTCACGAATGATCGCGTGGAATTCATCCCTGCCCGCGCCTTGTGATTGGCCGCCTCGCCGACGGACTGACCAACACCTCCAATCACGCCATGCACGATCGCCGTCAGCCGGCGTGACGTGAAAAGACCTCTGCCTATTTCCAGATCGCCAGGACAAATTCCCGGTGGTTCGCCTCGGTCCTGATCCAGTAGCGCGAGGCGGCTTTGCGAGAGACCAGCAGCTCTCCGACCGCCGAGGCGCCCTCAGGCGTCAGGAAGTTGACGTGGATCGAATAGTTGCGGCGCAGAAGGTCGGCGGGCGTGTGCCGGGGCTCTGTATGCTTGCACCAGCGTTCATACTTCTCCGGCGCAATAGCGTGACCGCCACGGGCTTCTTCTTCAAGCATTTCCGCCATGGTGCTCGGCGGCTGGCGACAATCGAAAGTGAAGCGTGGGTCGGGAACAAGCGCGATGATCAAACCGCCTGGCTTCAGCGTCGCCAGCCAGTTCGTCAAAACCTGCAGCGGGTTGGGCAGGTGCTCCAGAACGTGCGCCGAGAACACGAAGTCGAGGCTTCCCGGCTCGACCATCTCCAGCACGGTTCCGCTACCGATCACATAGCGGTCAAAGATCTCGGCGGGCGGAAGCTCATGCTGCTTGTGGTAGGTCTCTTCCCAGTCCTTCGGATGCTTTTCCTCGACATAGGAAACATCGAGCACGGGCGAAGGCTTGAGCGTTGGCTTGAGTCCCGGCCCGACCTCAACGCCCCTGCCGTTCGCCAGAGACGCCGCGAGGGCGCGCAGGTCGGTGTTGCGGCCCATGAAGACAGTGGCGTCGTTCTTGGCTTCGATAACAATATCGAACTCCCGGATGCCAACCATCTCTGCTGGCCAATTCAGCGAGACTGGTTTCTCGTGCGACCCCGCATTCAGCGCCAGCGGATATGAATCGTTTCCGGCCATCACCTTGAACGAGACCGGGCCATCCTTCGACGTCCACCCAAAATCGCCCAGCGTGCGGCACACAAAGAACTCATGCGCATTCCGGATGCGCAGGCTTGATCTTGCCGTGAACTTCACGCCGCGCTTGCCATCCGTCCGCACAGCCGCAATCGCGCCGGTGACTTCGCCTGATCGGTCAGGCCGGGAAAGGATATCGAGCAGGTTCATGCTGGAATCCTAGCACGCTCGTCTCGAATTCCCAGACTGTGCGGCGCCAGCCAGCACCACTTACTTCGCCCGCGCCGCCATTGCCCCAACTCAACATCATCCCTGCGCGCAGCCTCCGGAATGACAGCGTTGGGAGGCCCCGAGAATGTCAAAGTCCCCACGGGGAAAACCCTAGGTTTGAGTCAGAACCACCCTCAAACCCCAGCAAAACGCGGCCGAAAAAATTATCCACCGGCGATAGATTCAACACCTCCAAACCTGAGGGATAATGCCCTCGTCGCCTCCGCATGGAGGGCAGTCGCGATGTTCAACGGCGCGGAGGCGATGCGTATCGAGCGTGGAGCCCCCCGAGTCCTCAGAGGGACAGTGACGGGGTCAACTCAGCTCTCCCGTATGCGGAAAAGAAGATCCGCCAAGGGAGAGGGATGTCCAGGGACTGGGGAGTGAACGACCCCAGCCTGCACGCCGGCGGCGCTGCCCACGGCAGAGGTGTGAAACGATCGCCTTGTCCGAGGCCGCCGACCAGACGATGCGCGGGGACGCGGGATGCTGCGTTTCTTCGAACTACCGGTAGCGCTGGGCAACCAGCGACGCCAACACACGCAGGGCCATCCTGCGTCCCCGGCCCTCCGCCTTAACGGAGGACAGCATCCCAGGCGGCGATCACCGGCCTGAATGCGAGCACGTACCCGTAGGGTGCATTAGGCCGGAGGCCGTAATGCACCATCGCGCCGCGACCACCGACGGCGCCTTCGAAAGCGCGATCGCGCCACCGCGCCATCCCACGAAAGAGGTGCACTACGGCTTCGGCCTAATGCACCCTATGGGATCGGGCCAAGCGCCGCGTATTTAACCGACCTGTTAAACTATTTCTCGGCCCCGCTTGACGATCCGGACAAGCCGTCATATTTAACGACTATGTTAATTAACAAGGTTGTTAAATATACATGCCCGACACCCTGTCCATAACCCTCCAGGCGCTCGCCGACCCTACGCGGCGCGCCATCCTTGCGCGGCTGTCGAAGGGAGAGGCGAGCGTCAACGAACTCGCAGCGCCGTTCGACATTTCCCTCCCTGCCATTTCGCGCCATGTGAAGGTGCTGGAGCATGCTGGCCTCATCTCGCGCGGGCGGGATGGGCAGATGCGGCCCTGCACGCTGGAGGCGGGGCCGCTCAAGGCGGTCGAAGGATGGGTCTCGAAATACCGCAAGCACTGGGAAGGCTCGTTCGACAAGATGGAAGCGTTGCTCACGCAGATGACAGCCAAGCCAACCACCAAAGGAGGCGCCAATGACCGCAAGCGCTCATAAGCTCCGCGACGACGAACTCTTGATTGACCGCACATTCGATGCCCCGCTCGCCCTCGTCTGGCGGCTCTGGGAAGATCGCAACCACATGATCCGCTGGTGGGGACCGGAGATTTTCACCTGCATCGAGCTCGACTGGGAACTCACCCCCGGCCGCCCCTGGCGCGCCATGATGGCCTCGAAGGAGTTCAACCGCAAAATCTCGCGGATGAGCGGCGTCATCAAGGAGGTGGTGAAGGGCAAGAAGATCGTGTTCTCGTTCGCCTGGGACGAGGAATCCGGCCGCGACATGGACACCATCGTTACCGTCACGTTCGCGGAGAAGAACGGCCAGACGATCCAGTCATTCCACCAGACGCCATTCTCCACCGTCGAGGCCCGCGACAGCCATGTCGGCGGCTGGAATTCGCTGTTCAACAAGGAACAGCTCTATGCTGAGAACATCGCAATCGCAGAAGGCGACCACGCATGATCACGCTCACCACCTACAAATGGATCCCGGATTTCGCCCAGCCGCTCATGCGCGCCCTGCGCGTGCGTTGGGCGCTCGAAGAGGCGGGCATGCCGTATGGGGTCCGCACCGTCCGCCACGACAAGCGGATGGAGCCCGACCATCTCGCGCGCCAGCCCTTCGCCCAGTGCCCCGCGATCGAGGATAACGGTCTGACGCTGTTCGAAAGCGGCGCGATCGCGCTCTACATCGCCAAGCAGAGCGAAGCCCTCATGCCGAAAGACCACATCCAGGGCGCCCGAGCCATCGCCTGGGTGTTCGCGGCGCTCAACTCCATTGAGATCGCAGTCCAGCAGCTCGGCGAGATCGACTTTTTCCACAAGGACGCGGCCTGGGCAAAGGAACGCCGCCCCATGGTCGAAGCCTTCACCCGTCATCGCCTCGGCCAGCTCGCGCAGGCGCTGGGCGAGAGGGCCTACCTCGAAGGCCGCTTCACTGTCGGCGACCTCATGATGGCGGATGTCCTGCGCATTCTCGGCGACGGCCCGATTCTCAACGACTTCCCCACGCTGAAAGCCTACCGCGACCGCTGCATGGCCCGGCCGGCTTACCTGCGCGCGATGGCCGCCCAGATGGATGGGTTCAAGCAGGCTGCGTGAGGCCGGAACACAATCCCCAAATTCGATGAGGTCAGATCCATGAAGGTCTACGTTTTCAAATCGCTGCCGCCGTTTCTCTGGGGCTACACGCGAGACATCCGTGCGCTGTGGGCCATGGAGGAGTGCGGGATCTCCTACGAGACGGTCGGCCTCGACTGCGAGGCCACCGGCCTGCAGGACAATGCCGAGTACGCAAAGATCAACGCGTTCAAACAGGTCCCGGCGATCGACGATGACGGATACGTCCTCACGGAGTCTGGCGCGATACTCCTCTACCTCGCGGAAAAATCAGGAAAGCTCATCCCCGGCGATCTCAAGGGGCGGGCGCAGGTCTATCGCTGGCTGATCACCTCGCTGAACAACATCGAGCCCTTCACGCTGCCGATCCTGTTCGCCGACATGCAGGGGGATGCAAATCCCCATCTCAAGGCGCTGCGTCCCTGGCATGTCGACATACTGGGTCGTTTCCTCCCGCAGATCGACAAGATGCTGGCGACACAGCCCTTCATCGTTGGAAATGAATTCACCGTCGCCGACATCATCTTCACATGCGTGCTGCGCGAGATGCGGAAGAATGAAGTGCTCCATGCCTACCCCAACCTCGAGGCTTATCGCAGACACTGTGAAGAGCGGCCGGCATTCGTTAAAGTGCTGAACGCCTATGAGGATCGCCTCGGCATCAAGCGCGGAAGCGCGCGTTAGGCAGGAAGTGCGGAATTCCGAAAGACTCAAACCTTCCGCAGCAACCGGAATACCGCCGTGCCCCGTGCCCGCGTCGCGTCGCCGACACGTACCTCGCACTCGGTGTGGGCGACTTCGCCGTCCTCGCTCACCAGCCGCGCCCGGGCTTCGAGCCAGTCGGCTTTCATGATGGGGTCGAAGTATTCGAGCTGCATCTTGAGCGTCACGGTGCGGCGTTGCAGCTTGGGCTGGATCGAGCGGGCCATGGCGCTGTCGCAGAGCGTGGCGATCATGCCGCCGTGCATGAAGCCCAGCGTGTTGCAGTGAACCTCGCCGACCCACAGGCCAAGCGTCATGAAGCCGAGCTCATTCTGCTCGGCCTGCAGCAGCGGGCCGACGTGATTGATGAAGGGCGCGCGCAGGACGTGGATGAATCCGGCCGGCGGCGGTGGGGGTGGCGGGTAGGACGGCGGGTCAGCCGCCATCAGCTTTTCGGGAGGTTGTTGAACAGCTTGTGCTGAACCTTGTCGCCCGTCTTGATGCCGAACTCCTTGACCGCGCCGCCATTGAGCTCGAGCACGCTGGCGATCGGGAAGCCGGGGCTGATCAGACGCTCGGAGCCGGGGCGCGCGTCGAGAACGATGGCGATGACGGTGCCGGTCTCGTCGAGGAAGAGCATGTCCTGCGGGAAGAAGCAGTTCTTCATCCACATGTCGATTTCGCGCGACGGGCGGAAGTCGAAGATCATGCCGTGATCCTTCGGCATGGACTGGCGGTACATCAGGCCCATCTCGGATTTTGCCGGGGTATCGGCGAGCTCCACCTTCAGCGGGATCGACTTGCCGCCGGAGAGGATGATGGCCGGATCGGTCGGCCCTTCCGGATTCTTCGGCTGCTGGGCGATCGCGGTCGCCGAGATCGCGAGCGTCGCGGCGGCGAGCAGGGAGAAAAGGGCGTGTTTCATCGTGTGTCTCATGGGCGGAGGAATAAGGCGCCCGCGCGCTCAAGCCAAGAGGGCCGCAACCGTTGCAACTGACGCGGGCCATCGCCATTTTTGGGCCTGATTCAGACCGCTGGCGGGAGCTGCACCCCATGAAGATCGACCTTTCGGGCAAGACCGCCTTGGTTTCCGGCTCCACGGCGGGTATCGGCTTTGCCATCGCCAAGGGGCTGGCCGGCGCGGGGGCAAGGGTTGCGATCAACGGGCGGTCGCAGAAGACGGTCGACGAGGCGATTGCACGGCTGAAGAAGGACGTGGCCGGCGCCAGCCTGATCGGCATCGCGGCCGATGCGGGAACGGCGGAAGGGTGCGCCGCCATCGCCAGCGCCCTGCCCGACGTCGACATCCTCGTGAACAATGTCGGCATCTTCGGACCGAAGGATTTCTTCGAAATCCCCGACAGCGAGTGGGAGCGGTTCCTGGCGGTCAACGTGATGTCCGGCGTGCGGCTGTCGCGAGCCTACCTGCCCGGTATGGAAAAGCGCAAATGGGGGCGCGTGATCTTCCTGTCCTCGGAATCCGGCCTGAACATCCCGGTCGAGATGATCCACTATGGCGTCACGAAGACGGCGGACATCGCGCTCGCCCGCGGGCTGGCCAAGCGCATGGCGGGCACGGGCGTGACGGTGAACTCCGTGCTTCCCGGCCCTACCCTGTCCGAAGGCGTCGAGGCGATGCTGGCAGGCGTGACGGCCAAGACGGGCCAGACGACTGAGGAAGCGGCGGCGGACTTCGTGAAGAAGCACCGCTCCAGCTCGATCATCCGCCGCGCAGCGACGACCGAAGAAGTGGCCAACATGGTGGTCTATGTCGCCTCGCCCCAAGCGTCGGCAACGACGGGCGCCGCCCTGCGCGTCGATGGCGGCGTGGTCGATACGATTGCCTAGCAGGCAGTCCTGGTGCGCAGCCGGCCCTCATAGTCACCCTTTCCAATCGGCACGCCCTGTGTGCGCAGGATGTCGTAGGCGGTGACGGCGTGGAAATAGAAGTTGGGCAGCGAGTAAGTGAGAAGGAAAGTCTCGGGCGTGAGAGCCAGGGTCTGCGGGCCCCAAGCGGATGTAGAGGCGTTTTCCTCGTCAACCGGCCGGTAGACTTCGATATCCAGGTCCTTGCCGGAGCAGCTATTGACCTCATCGGGGCTGAACGCCTCCAGCGCCATCACCGCCTGGCGGACCATGGCCTGTAGACCAGTGAATGGCATCGCTCCGACCAGAGGAGGTGGGGCGAACGCGCCGGTCATCGCGGCCTTCACGCCCCACACGGAATGATGCGTCAGGGCTTCGATCTGAAAATGGAAGGGCGCCATGTCGGGATAGAGGCTGGCGCGGACGAAGTCGTCCGGGTCGGCGCCGGTTTCGGCGCAGTGCTTAGCGGCGCGATTGAGGACGCCCGATATCGCTCGGGTGGTTTGCAGAAACGTCGGCACACTGAGGTCGTAGAGCGTTATGGTCATGATCCAGTTTTGCCGTCTGGACCTTCCCGCCACAAGTCATCTGATTGTGAGTCTACAATCGTAGTTGCCTTCGGGCTTAGTTGCCTTCGGGCGCGAGCTTGGCGCTCACGATATGGCGGCCCTTGGAGCCCTTGCCGATAGAGGCGAGCAATTGCTGGCCGGGCTGGAGATCCTCGATCCCGGCTTTCCGGACGACGACCATGTGGATGAAGATGTCCTCCGGGTCATCCCGGAGCTGGACGAAGCCATAGCCCTTGGTGCGGTTGAACCATTTCACCAGCACGATTTCGACCGGCCCGCCGTCCTCCGGCGCCGCGTCATTCTCGTTGGCCGAAAGCTCCAGGACCTCGTTGACCTGATAGCCCCGGTCCCTCAGCGCGACGTTGCAGACGATCCGCGCGCCTTCGGGGGCGTTGTCGACCCCGAACTTCCGCATCACGGAGATATGCAGCAGCACATCGCGCTTCACGCCCGCCCCGGCCGCGGCGGCGTCAGGCACGACGAAGCCGAACCCCTTGGCAGGATCGAACCATTTGACACGTCCCTCGACCCGAACCACCGGCTCGGAATCAGCGTCGTCAGGTTGCGTTTGTTGCGGTTGCATCCACCCACAGCTCCCCAGACCTATGACTGTAGCATGACAAATGCGGCGGCCAACTAGCTCGCGAGGCGATTATCCACTTGTGATTAACTATCAGGCGCGCGGCCAATCAGCGCCGTACCGGCGCTAGGCCTGTGGACAATCCTCCGGCGCCCTGGGAGCGTTCGCGCGGGTCAGCGGACGCAGCGGCAAGCCGAATCGTTGCGGCTGAGACTCATCCAGAAGCGGGCGTCGCCTGCCAGGCGGTCAGTGGTGGACGACCTTGGCCTCGGCGGCGAGCTGGCGCGGCGCGGACAGGGCCGGCGGATGGAATTCGCCAGCAGCACGCAGCGCGTCTGGATCAAGCAGCGATAGCCGCCCGCGCGTCAGCTCGATCCGGCCCTCCTTTCGCATCTGCTGCAGTGTGCGGTTCACGTGGACGACACTGAGCCCCACGGCGTCGGCCAGCGTTTCCTGCGTCACCGGCAGGGGGAAGGAGCCGTTGGTGGACAGGCCGCGGCTGGAGAGCCGGTATTCCAGCTCCATGAACCAGTTGGCGATACGCTCATAGGCGGTCTGCCGGCCCAGCCTCACCACCTGGCTCATCATGAAATACTCGTCCTCGGCGGCAGCCAGATCGAACGCCGCCGCCAGACCCGGCACGCGCTCCCGGTCGCGCCAGGCCACGGCGATCTCGGGCGCATCGACTGTGCGCATCGGCGTCAGGGCCACGACATGGCTCAGCGCCAACGGATGGGCGCGCATCGCAAGCCCGATCGCATCGCCCGGCAGCAGGATGCCGACGATCTGCCGTCGGCTGTCGCTCAGCTCCCGCACTCTCGCCGCCCAGCCTGTCATGACGAATTGAGGCGCGCGGATCTCGCTCCGCTCGGTCAGCAGCCGCGCGTCAGCGCGCCAGGCTTGCTTGGGCCTCGCCTCGATCAGGCGCAGCACGCCGCGTTCATGTTCGGTCAGAAGTTCAAGCCGGTTGAAACGGTTCACCAGAAGGTCCGTCAACGGCGCTGCAGTGGTTCGCATGCCAGTCATCATGGTCGGTCAACTCCGAATTCCCGGCCGGTTTCAAGCCGGTCACCATTCCGCGAGAGGGAATGCGCCTTGATTTTACAAAGATACCCGTCGCGTCGCCTGCCCCAAGCAAATCTGATCTGGAACTAATTCGCCCCGCGGCAAGTGCATTTGACTGATTTTGCGCACAGCCCGGGAGCCGGCATCTGTGACGGGTCCATGCATCCGGAATGGCTGCCGCAGAGCGCGAGAAAGCCTGCGGAATGCAGGGGGCCGCGGGGCTATCTTGACCTGCCTGCTACGCTTATCGTCCTGAAAAAGATGATCGGGAGAGACGCATGGGGACGGGTCGGCTGGCTTTCGCAGGTTCGGCGCTGGCGGGCGCAATCCTCCTCGGCGCCTGCGCCGGCACCGCCCCATCGCCGGATGGCGGCTCGGGCGGCCTGGCGATGGAAACGGTCGGCAACCGGGCGGACCTGATCTCGGGCGGCGATGTGCTTGTGCGAGTGAGCCTGCCGGAGGGCGCAGAGCCGCTCTCTGCTGTCCTCTCGGTCAACGGCCAGCGCTTCAGCGAGCCGCAGGGGATCGGGCCGCTGGCGGGCGGCCCTGTTGCGCTGGGCGGGACGAAGCTCACCGGCCTGCTCAAGCCCGAACCGGGGGCGAAGACGTATCTCGCGCACGTCGGCAACCTCACGGATGGCAAGAACACGCTGGTTCTGACTTCGGGCGGGAAGTCGGTGCGGCTTGACGTGACCAACCATCCCAATGGTGGTCCGCTGTTCTCCGGTCCACAGATCCAGCCCTGGGCGTGCGCTGCAGGCGCGTTCGACGCGCAGTGCAATCGGGGGACGACCTATGCGTGGTCCTACATGCCCGCGAACCCGGCGCCGGCCGCGGAAGGCCGGGCTGCCTCTCCGTTCAAACCCTACGATCCCGCGAAGCCGCCCAGCGACATCGCAAACATCAACGTCAACGGCGTCACCCTGCCCTACATCGTCCGCACCGAGAGCTTCACGCAGAACCGCTCGGGCGTTTCGGTGGCGGTGCTCTATGACGACAGGCAGGCGCCGTGGGATGCCTACTCGCCGCAGAAGCAGTGGAACAAGGGCGTGCTAGTGCTGCAGGGCGCGGGATGCGGCACGGGCTATGGCGAACAGCCGGCGGGCTCGCCGATGAATGACAGGGCGCTGAAGCAGGGCTTTGCCGTGGTGACGGTCGCGCTGCTGCACAACACCATCAACTGCAATCCGATCGTACAGGCCGAAGCCGCAGTGATGGCCAAGGAGCATGTGGCGGAAACCTATGGGCCGTTCGACTATGTGTTCGGCACGGGATCGTCGGGCGGGGCGATCTCGCAGATCATGGACCAGAATGCCTATCCGGGGCTCTATGACGGGCTCCTCCTCAACCACCTGTTCTCGGATTCCGACGCCTCGCGCGTGGCCGCCTATGACTGCCGCGTCGTCTACGACGCCTGGGCCAAGGCGAAGGAGGCTTGGACCGAGGAGCAGAAGGTGGCCGTGGTCGGCATGATCTCCGGCTGCAACGCCAGCCCGACGCGCTTTACCATCTATGACCCCGCTGTCGGCACCGGCTGCGATGTGGCCGACGACAAGAAGTTCGATCCGGTGAAGAACCCCAAGGGTGTGCGCTGCACGCTGCAGGACTATGAGGCGAACCAGGTCGGCCGCCGCGGCGATGGTGCGGCCTTCGGGCGGCTCGACAATGTGGGGCTGCAGTACGGGCTCAAGGCGGTGATGAGCGGCAAGATATCGCCGGCGCAGTTCGTGGAGCTCAACGCCTCGATCGGCGGGCATGACATCAACTTCAAGCCGACGCCGGGGCGCACGGAGGCGGATCGCGCGGGGCTCAAGCGGCTCTATGAAACCGGCGTCGCCAACACCGAGACTAACCTTGCCGACACGCCAATCATCGAAACGCGGCTGTCCGTGACGGATTTCCACCAGCCTTTCCATGCCGTGATGGTCCGCGCCCGGCTCGACCGCGCGCAGGGGCATCACGACAACTACGCGCTCTGGAAAACGCCCGCTGGGCGCGAGGCGAAGTTCGATGACTCGTTCGACGTGATGGTGGATTGGATCAAGGCGATCAAGGCGGATACGCGCAACGTGCCGAAGGCGCAGAAGGTGATCGACAACCGCCCGGCGAAGGCTCAAGACCGCTGCATCGTCGAAGGCGCGGATGCATCCGCTGCGGCCTGCCCGCGCCCGCTGGAGCTTACCCGCACGCTGGCGGGTGCGCCCGACACCAACGACACGGGGAAATGCCAGCTGAAGCCGCTCAAGCGCTCGGACTATGGCTCGGTGACCTTCACCGAGGCGCAGTGGGCCCAGCTGCAGAAGACCTTCCCCACCGGGGTCTGCGACCACTCCAAACCGGTCGTGGATTTCGCCAAGACGACGCCGTGGCTCAGCTATTTGGGGAATGGCCAGGCGAAGCCTCTTGGGGCAGCCCCGCGCTCGCATTGAAGGAGCCACGCTGCGCTATAAGCGCTTGTCTGCCTCGCCGTAGACGTTGGGGCCGCCATCGCCGGACCTGAAGATGAGGACGCCGTAAAGCACGAGATAGCCGAGCATGGCGACGATCCAGAGCCCGATCGGGATCCACTGGGTCAGTGTCACCGACCCGAGGTCCTGCAGCTTTGTCGGGAGGTTCATGACGCCGGTGGCGCTGAGACTGCCGCCGAGCATCGGCTTGAAGTCGGCGAGTCCGAATTGCTGGAAGGCAAAGAACAGCCCGACATCGGCGAGCATGACCGCCATCGGAATGGTCTGCAGCCAGCCCGAGAGCTGGAGGTCGTGCAGGCGCCGGCTGGAAACCGCCAGCAGCATGAGGGTAAACGGGACGCTGAGAACGATGCCGGCGGCCGGCGACAAGGCCGTGGCGATCGCGCCCAGTATGGTTGAAACCGCCATAATCCGAAGCCATTCGCCCCGGCCTGCGCGGCCATGAAACGAGAAGCGTCCGGGCCCCTTGTGTCCTTCGACTTTGCCGCTCATGTTCGTCCCGAGGCGAGCACCTGCTGGCGAAGTTAGCCGAGCGCAGAGAGGCCGCCAAGTGAGGTAGAGTAAGCGGGAGCGGGGGCTCATGATTGTCGGAATCGACCTGGGCACGACCAACTGCGCCTGTGCGATTTTCCGCAATGGCCAGGTCGAGATGGTGCCCAACAGCCTGGGTCAGGTGCTGACCCCCTCGGCTGTGAGCGTCGACGACCAGCAGCGCGTGCTGACCGGCCTGCAGGCGCGCGAGCGGCAGTCGACCCATCCGGACCGGACGGTAACGGCCTTCAAGCGCTATATGGGATCGAACCATGAGGTGAGGCTTGGCGGCCTCAACTTCTCGCCGGAGGAGCTGTCGGCCCTGATGCTGCGCAGCCTGAAGGCGGATGCGGAGGCCTATCTCGGCGAAACGGTCGAAGAGGCGGTCATCACGGTGCCCGCCTATTTCAACGACAAGCAGCGCAAGGCGACGCGGCGCGCGGGCCTGCTGGCCGGATTGAAAGTGGAGCGGCTGATCAACGAGCCGACGGCGGCCGCGCTCTCCTACGGCATCCACCTGCGCGACCAGCAGACGCGTTTCCTGGTGTTCGACCTGGGCGGGGGCACGTTCGATGTCTCCGTGCTCGAGATCTTCGAAGGCGTGATCGAGGTGCGCGCTTCGGCGGGCGATAACCGGCTGGGCGGGGAGGATTTCAACGAGCTCCTGATCGACATGGCCCGGAAGAAATTCGAGCCCGAGATGGGCTCGATGGCCTCGGACAATGTGGCGATCTACCAGCGGCTGCGCGAAGCCGCGGAGCGGACGCGGCGGCAGCTGAGCGATAATCCGAGCGCAACCTTCAGCTTCACCTGGAAGGACAAGACCAGGACGATGGAGGTGACGGCCACGCAGTTCGAGGAGGGGTGCGAGCCGCTGATCGCCCGGCTGCGCGATCCGGTGCTGCGCTCGCTTCGCGATGCCGGCATCACCAGCGACAGCCTCAACGAGATCGTGCTGGTGGGCGGATCCACGCGGATGCCCGTCGTGCGCAAGGCGGTGACGCGGATGTTCGGGCGGTTTCCGTCGGCATCGGTCAATCCCGATGAGGCGGTCGCACGCGGAGCGGCTGTGCAGGCGGCGCTGAAGGCGCGGAACGCCGACCTCAAGGAAGTGGTGCTGACCGATGTGTGCCCCTACACGCTCGGCGTCGCCTCGGCCGAGACGACCGCGCAGGGCGGGATCGTGCAAGGCATCTTCACCCCGATCATCGAGCGCAACTGCGTGATCCCCGCGAGCCGGGAGGAGACTTTCTCGACGCTGCGCGACTTCCAGCCCGAGGTCGAGTTCCCGATCTTCCAGGGCGAGTCGCGCTGGGTGAAGGACAATATTCCCCTTGGCACCCTGAAGGTGAAGGTGCCGAAGAAGAAGGCGCACGAGGTCTCGGTGGTGTGCCGGTTCAGCTACGACATCAACGGGCTCCTTGAGGTGGACGTCCATGTGCCGGTGACGGGCGAGCGGCGCCAGCTGCTCATCGTCGATCGAGAGGGCATCTCGCCGGAGGACATCGAGCGCAGGCGCGGCGAACTCGCCAAGCTGAAAGTTCATCCGCGCGACAGCGACGCCAACCGCGCCACCATGGCGCGCGCGGGGCGCTGCTATGAGAACTCCATCGGGACCGAGCGCGAACACATCGGCAACCTGATCAGCCAATTCGGCAATGTGCTGGAGCGGCAGGATCCGCGCGCATGCGAGGCCGCGCGCAAGGAGCTGAGCGAGATACTCGACAGGATCGAGGGGCAGGCCTTCCTGTGATCCAGTCGCAGGTCATGCGTGTGCTGGGCTTGGCGGAGGGCGCCAGCGAAGCGGATATCCGCAAGGCATACGCACAGCGGCTGAAGATAACGCACCCGGAAGACAACCCGGAAGACTTCAAGGAGCTTCGCCAGGCCTATGAAAGCGCGCTGCAATACCTGCGCTTTCGCCAGCAGTATCCGGACGCGTACCAGGACGAGAGCGAGACGGACGCCGAGGCAGCCGGGTCCGACCCCCAGATCACCGTCGAGACCATCCCGCGCCAGCAACACGTTCCGGCCGCGCCGCTGCCGGTGGATGACCGGCGCGAAGAGCCGGCCCGTCTAGAGCCCGATGAAAACGATCTGCACGCCGAGGCCTGCAATCGCCTTGGTGGAGGCTTGCAGACCGGGGCAAGCACCGATGAGCTTCGGGCGGCGCTCGAAGCGGTGCTGACCTCCCCTGCCCTAGCCAATGTCGACATTTACAATCGAACGGAAGGCTGGCTGATCCACGTGCTGGCCAGCACAGCCCCGGCTTCACATCCCCTGCTCGATCGCGCGATCGCGTTTTACCAGTGGAACCGGGTCGGCGATCACCGCAACCAGGGCCCGGGCGCCATCGTCAACATGCGAGCCCGGATTCCGTACGAAAAGAAGGCCACCGAGTTCATCGCGCGCGTGAAGGACAAGCGCCACGAATTCCACCGCGCCTACAAGGAGCTGACGCGGCCGCCTCACACCCGGGGGCCGCTTTCGCGCGTGTGGGCGTTGCGGCGCGAAGACCTCATCGACCGGTTCATTGCCTACATCACTCAACGCGCCCCGCTGGCGATCGAATCCCTCGATCCGGAAGCGCTGGCGTGGTGGCGGAAGGGCAAGCGCGGCCCGCTCGCCTGGATGATGAATGTCGCTTCGAGCCTCAGCGGCATCGTGGCGGTTGCGATTGTTGCGGTCGGCATTCTCACGTTCGCCAACGCAGCCGGGCTCCTGTCGCGATCGGGTACGTCACCGAGTTCACAGCCGCGCTTCGAGGATGCGTCAATGATCGCTGTGCGCGCCAAGTGCGAGCGGGAATTCGAGAAAGTGCGCACGGCATCCTCCGACACCGCCCTGCTCATCTCCCTTCGCAACGCCAATACCGCATGCCAGTTCGCGCGGGGCCTGATGCCGGATTCGCTGCTTGTCACCCAGCACGCCGGGATGATTGCGCTGGCCCGAAAGAAACCGGACGAAGCGGCAGACCATTTCGACTGGATCCTCCAGTTCAGCCCGAACGATCCGTACGCGCTCTTCGGCAAGGGACTTGCGCTGTCCAGTCCTGCGCTGATGAGCGAAGCCATCAGGCGCGACCCGGAAGTCGAGGCCTATTTCTCGGCGCTCCGCGTCACCTTCCCCGTGGTGACGCCGATGACGGAGACGCCGAAGTCGCGCTGGATAAAGCCGCCGAGGCCGCAATTCGACACCGCACCCAAGCGGATCAAGCAGCCGGCCGAGAAGGACATCCGGGATGCCGTGCGCCACTTCGGGCTGACCGAGACGCCCGAAGGAATAGCGGCATTGCATTGCCTGGTCGATGCGAACGGCAGCGTCTCCGAGTGCGAAATTCTCGGGGAGGCGCCGCGCAACAAGGGCGTCGGTGAATTCGCACTGCGGTATGCGACCGCCTCGACATTCTCGCCAGCAACGCTGAAAGGCGTGGCCATGAATGACGCGCCGCTGTTTTACATGATCACGCTTTCCGGCGCCGGCCCGGCGGCGGATGCTTCAAGCGCCCTGTTCGCGGAGCTGCGCAAGCGCGTGGAAAGAGAGGCCGACGCCGCACGGGAGACGGCCGTTGCCGCGGACGCAGAGCCGCTGCCGGCGACCGAGCCCGAGCCGGTCCTGAGCCCGGACGCACAGCGCGTCATGGCGCGGAAAGAATGCCAGACCCTGTTCGAGGGGATCCGTCTGGCGAAACAGGGCCAGGTCAACGCCAACAGGATGGCGCACGCTGAAACAGCTTGCCGCCGAGAACTCGGCAAGGCGCCGGAGTCGCTTCTGCTGCGCCAGCAGGTCGCGATCCTCGCGCTGACGGGGGCCAGGCCGGCGGAGGCCTCGGGCCTGTTCGACGAGATCCTGGCGCAGAGCCCGAACGATCCTTACGCGCTCTATGGCAAGGGCGTCGCCGCCGTAGCACTCGACCAGGCGGCGGATACCTCGATCATCGCCGAGGCGCGGAAGCGTGATCCGGCGGTGAAGGCGTATTTCGAAAAGCTGCCGCTGGCCTTGCCGGTTGTGGCGCCGATGGAGGGAGAGCCGAAGTCGCGCTTTGTGAAACGGCCCACGCCGGAAGCAGACACGCGACCGAAGCGCCTGGGCGACCTGGGCGATGATAGCATGCGCGCCATCATGCGGCGGTTCGGCCTGGGGGAATCGCCGGTGGGCACGGCCCTGCTGGATTGCCTGATCCGCGCCGATGGGAGCGTCACGGATTGCGTGATCGCTGAGGAGAAACCCTACAACAGGGGCGTCGGCGAGTTCGGCGTCGCCATGGCGTATGTCTCGAAATTCGAACCGGCGAAGCTCGACGGGCAGCCCGTCGACAAATTGCCGCTCCGCTACACGGTCAGCCTGGTCGCCACGAAGGAGGAACTGGACCGCCTGAAAGCCGAACGGGAGAAGGCGGCCGAGCCGCCCGACACAGCGCCGTCCAGCCCCGCCCCGTCGCCCCAGGCGCCGCACACGGACGCGCCGCCACCGGCCCAATGAACGCCAAGTGGCGAGCCGATCAGCCAACGAAATCAGGTGTTTAATGAGGCCCGCTGGCAGTCCCTAGGGCCGTGGCCCTAGTGTTTGGCGTTGCGCACACTCGTGCGGAGAACCCTTATGAATCAAGCGTTTCAAGAGGCGAGTTGTCTACCTTAGCGGATGCTCGTGCGGCATGATCCATGTCTGGCGCTATGGTCGCCGCTATGGACGGACGCAGATGGCTCGACTGGTCAACATCCTTACCCCGCGCGGGATAGACGCGCTTATCGCATCCGGCGAAGCGGTCGTCACGCTGCCGGATGGAACCACCAAACCCAAAGTCGGCGTCCATGCGGATGGGCAGCGATTGTACCTCCGGGTTCGCCCGGACGGGGAGGCTCGGGACGGAGGCGGCTACGTCGCGCACTGGGTTTTCCAGTTCCGCTGGGGCACCGGCAAAAACAACACCCTGACAATGGGTCTGGGCGGCTACCCGGCCGTGAAACTGAAGCAGGCCCGCGACAAGGCCAAGGCGGCCAATGACCTGCTTGCCATGCGTATCAATCCCCTGGAAGCGAAGCGGCTGGAACCGGCCGCCGTGCCCACCTTCGGGGACTTCGCGGACGACTGGTTTGCGACCATCGAAGGCGACTTCAAAAACCCGAAGCATGGCGACTTCTACAAGCGCGTGCTGAACGTCGCGCCTGCCCGTTCGTGTTCGTTCTGCCCCTTTTCCAAAGTCAGTCGGACGCTCAAGTCCCAAAGTTCCTTCATGCGCGCATAGACCTGCGGTCGGAACAAGAACTTGGCTCGGTCCATCGCGCGCCCGTACTCACGTCGCATGTCGCCTTCCGGCGCAGCTGCGGTCTGAAGTATCGTTCCAAGCCATCTGTGGGCAGATTCGTAAACCTGCACACGGCGATCAAACAGGTCAGACCTCAGCTTCAAAACCTCAAGTTCAACCTGCCGGTTCGCAATGGCCGTCTGTTCGGCCATGATCTTTGCCTGACGCAAGCCCACCAACACAGCCGCACCGACAGCAAGTGCGCCGGTCATCAATGTAGCGAACGCCTCCCAGGTGAACCGCCGCGACTATCGCGAGGGGACCATCCGCGCCGCTCTGGCGCGCGTCCAGAGCCGGAAACCCGCCCACATCGATACGAGCGCCGCCCAGCGGCAGTACGAGGCTATGGTGTCATCCCTTCAACCGTCCCCTCCGAACGCCCCAGCGGCCAACGTAGGAGGTTCCCGGTTCCTCGCTGCCACCCCGCAGGAATGGGAGACGGCAACCCTCCCGGATTGCATTGTGGACAGTCACTACTATGCGGACGTTGCTTTGCTCATCGGGCCTGGCGGCGTCTCAAAGACAACGCTCATGCTGGATCAAGCTGTCAGCATCGTGCTTGGCCTCGACCTGTACGGGCAGCGCGTTCACCGGCCGGGCCCTGTCGCCATCGTGACGGCAGAGGACAGCCGCAAGACCATGCTCTATCGCCTGCGCAAGATTTGCCGGGCTCGAAACCTTTCCCGCGAGCAGGTTGCCCACGTCATGCAGAATGTTCGCATTGCCGATGTGGTCGGCCAGACCGCCCGCCTTACGAAAGTCGAGCGCGATGTGGTGAGTCCCAACTATGAGCTGCTGCTTGGCCTCATAGACGACCTGCAGACTTTCGCCCCTGCCGTAGTGGTGTTTGATCCTGCCGTGTCATTCGGTGTGGGCGAAAGCCGAGTGAACGACGCCGAGCAAGCCTTGAAGAATGCCGGGCAATGCATCGTGCGCGCGCTAAACTGCCTGGTCCTGTTCATCCATCACACCGGCAAAGAGAATGCCCGTGGCCGGGTCAAGGATGCATATGCAGGTCGCGGCGGCTCGGCCTTCGCGGATGGAGCGCGCATGTCGCACGTGCTGCACCCCATGACGCCTACAGAGTATGAGAAGGCTACACGGAAGAAACTTGAGCCCGGTCAGTCGGCGCTGACCCTCGCGCGGCCTAAGGGCTCATTCGTAACTCAGCAGGGCGAAATCATTATTCGACGTACAGGCTTCCTGTTTGAGCATATGCCCACAGGGAGGGCTGACCCGTCATCAAGGCTGCTTACCGATTGCGAGGCTGTCTATCAGCTCATCAAGTTCAAGGTGGATGCTGGTTACTACCCAACGCAGAACTCGCTCAAGAATGAAGCTGAAGGCCTTGGCCTGACGCACAAGGAAATTGGCAACGCAGTTGCTGCCCTGCTTGAACAGAACCGTATCGAGCGCGCCAAGGTCGAGACGAATGGGAAGGGCGGCAACAAGAGCACCTACCTCCGGCCTATTGGTGATTTGGAAAAATCGCCCCTCGCGAAGCAGCAAACCGAGCCTGCCGGAATGCTGGTCTGAGAACCCCGAAATTATTGGCGGTGATTTGCCTATAGGAGATGGGCTTGATGCAGCAGCTATGCATCAGCCTGCTCCCTTTTTCCCGTTTGCTGATTTGAAAAGTCTGAAGCAGCTCAAATCACCTAAATCACCAAAGAGCGGGGATGGGATTAGGAGAGCAGCCAGCCGGGCCGATCCCTCTTTCTGCTCGCCTAAAAAAGCCGACGCCAAAACTGCGCAATTCGACAAGTCGATTACCTCGCCCAATGCGCGAGCCTTTAACCACGGGCTTGTTTTGCAGCTGGGTAACACCAGCGGTAACACCAGGCAGAGCCCGTCTAGAAAATCACTAGTGTTATCAATTCGGTGGAGGTGTCCGCTGGCAGTCCCTAGGGGAGTCGAACCCCTCTTTTCAGGTTGAAAACCTGACGTCCTAACCGATAGACGAAGGGACCGCGTGGGCAGGAGCGGGCGGATATAGCCGCATGCGGGGGGCCCTGCAAGCACCGGAAATACAGGAATTGGCGTCCGGGCCAGGCCGCTGTCGGGGCCCCGAAAAGGCCCCGCAGAGCCGGGATCAGGACGGTTTCTTCGCCTTGGACTTCTTCTCGCCATCCACCAGCTTGCTGGTGTCGATGGCGGCGAGGACGTCGGAGGGTTTGACGCCTTCGATGGAGATGGCGTTCTGGCCGTTGGGGAGGTCGGAGCGGGCGGTTGAGGCGTCGCTTGCGGTGCTGGAATTCGTGCCTTCTGGGGCGCCTTTGACGAGCTTGCTGGTGTCGATAGCAGCCAGCGCCTGGGAGGGTGAGAGGCCGGCGACGGTAACCATGCCCTTGTTAGACATGGCCGCTGTCTCAACTTCAGGGGCGCTTGCGCATCCGGACATCATCGCAAGCGAAATGACGACACAGCTCAATTCGAGCTTCATGGCGGTTCTCCAACAGCGGCCCCTGCTTTCCAAGAAAGCGCGGGCTGGGACGTGGTTCCGTTTGGTACGCTGGATGGGGTTATTGCCGAGAATTGCCGCGAAACGAATCGCAGCGCTTGCCTATTCCGCGATCGCCATGTCGGCGACTTCCAGCTGGACTGCGCCCTTGCCGCGCCAGGTGTCGGCGCGCAGGCGACCGGCGATGTGAAGGCGCACGCCCTTGGCGACGGCCTCGCCTTCAGGACCATCGGCGGCGCGGAACGCGATGGCGCGAAGCCGGGCGCCGTCTTCGCCGATCACGTCGAACGCCAGATGGTTTTCACCTACCCTCCGCGCACCCTGCACGCGGACATTCGGGACGACGAACAGCGGTTCGGGCGCGGATGATCCGAATGGTCCGGTGCGTTCAATGAGGTCGAGGAGTTTCGCATCGGCGGCGCCGGGGGCGAGTGCGCCGTCGATCTCGAGCACACGGGCTTCGGCGAGTTCCTGTGTTGCGCTCATGGTCTCGGCTTCGAGATAGTCGCGCAGTTCGTCGATGCGTTCGGGCTCGATGCTTAGGCCCGCCGCCATCGCGTGGCCACCGCCGGAGAGGAGCAGGCCCTTCTTAGCAGCCTTCGAGATGAGGTCGCCGAGATTGACGCCGGCGACGGATCGGCCCGATCCGCGCGCGACAGGGCCGAGGCCTTTGCCCCAGCCGATCACGACGGCGGGGCGGTGGAATTTCTCTTTCAGACGGCCGGCAACGATGCCGATCACGCCGGGGTGCCAGCCTTCGCCGCCGACGACGAGGATGCCTGTGTCAGGCTTTTCGGCCAGCCGCCGTTCGACCATGGCGATGGCCTGCTTCTGGATGTCGGCTTCGACTTCCTTGCGCTCGGCATTCTGGGCGTTGAGCTTCTCGGCGAGAAGGATCGCCTCGGCTCGGTCGTCGGTGGCGAGCAGCTTCGCCGCCGTCCACGGATCGCCGATGCGGCCGCCGGCGTTGAGGCGCGGGCCGAGGACGAAGGTGGCGTGGTAGACGGATTTCGGCGCTTCTATCCCTGAGACTTCCGACAGCGCCTTGAGGCCGACGTTCTCCAGCTTCTCGAGAACGCCGAGGCCGCGCGTGACGAAGGCGCGGTTGACGCCCTTCAGCGGGGCCATGTCGCACAGCGTGCCGAGGGCGGCGAGGTCCAGCCATTTCATCGGATCGGGCAACCCGCCTTCCGGCGCGATCTTTCGCTGGCGCGCGAGGCGGTTGAGCGCTGCAACCAGAACGAACACCACGCCGGCGGCTGCTAGGAAGCCGTGCTTCGATCCGCAATCGGGGCGGTTGGGGTTCACGAGGGCGAGGATCTCGGGCGTGTTGTCGTCGTGCATGAGGTGGTGGTCCATCACCACAACATCGAGGCCGATCTCGTTGGCGGTGCGCAGCGCATCGATCGCCGCGGCGCCGCAATCGACGGTGACGACCAGTTCGGCGCCCTGCGCCTTCAGCGCCTTGAACGCGAAAGGCGTGGGGCCGAAGCCTTCGTTGAGGCGGTCAGGTACGTAGAGGATCAGCTCGCGGCCCCATGCTCGGAAGTAGCGCGAGAGGATCGCCGAGGCCGTGCCGCCATCGACGTCGTAGTCGGCGAACACCGCTGCGGGCTTGCCCGAGACGATGGCGTCGAGGATGACGCCCGCCGCCTTGTCCATGTCGGCGAACGACGAGGGATCCGGAAACAGATCCTTCAGCGTGGGATTGAGGAAGAGCTCCGCCTCATCGAGCTGCACGCCGCGCGACGCTAGGAGCCGCCCCGCAAGGTCCGGCAGGCCGAGGCGGCGGGCATGCTCTGCCGCAAGCTTCTCATCCGTCTCCCTCTGCCGCCACCGGCGGCCGGAAAGTGACTGGGACACGCCCAGATAGGCGGATTGCTGGGCCGGGAGAGGAGCTGTCTTTGCCATGGGAATCAGCCGTGAACGTGGAGTCTTTCAGGGCCTCATTCAAGCTCAGGGCGGCAAGCCGCTGACAGCAATCGCCATCAAGCTTGGCCCTGCGGCGAATGGCACGCTAGTTTGCCTGCAGAACCGGTCACGAGACGCCATGCCCAAGCCCAACGCCACCCAACGCACCTGCCCCAACGGGCACAAATACTGGAAGAGCACGGATTGCCCAACCTGCCCGCGCTGTGAAGAGCTGCGGCTCGGGGGCGAGCACTTCATTCCGAAACTTGGGGCGCCGGCCAAGCGTGCCCTCGAGAATGCGGGGATCACCTCGATCAAGCAGCTGGCGCTGCGCCGCGAAGCTGATGTGATGAAGCTGCACGGGATGGGGCCTTCGAGCCTTCCGAAATTGAAAGAGGCGCTCAAGCAGGCCGGGCTCAAGTTCAAGGCCTGACGTTCGGCCCTCGAACGTTAAGGCACGCTTCCGCTCTTCTTGCCAGTCAGCACTCACAGGCGCATGCCTGCGGTGGGTGACAGAGGAGTGGGGTATGGCGAACAAACCGGGCAGCGGTCAGACGGCGCTTGTGACAGGCGCATCGGCGGGCATCGGCGTTGATCTCGCGGAGTGCTTCGCGAAGGGCGGCTATGATCTCATCATCGCGGCGCGCACCGAAGCGGCATTGAAGCAAGTAGCAGATCGCATCGCCAAGGCACATGGCGTGAAAGTCACGCCCATCACCGGCGACCTCGGCGCCATTGGCGGCGGGGCGAAGCTCGCGGCGGAGATTGCGCAGCGTGGATTCTCGGTGGACGTGCTCGTCAACAATGCGGGGTTCGGCCATGCAGGCGGCTTCGACAAGGAGCCGATCGAGCCGCAGCTTGGCATGATCGACCTCAATGTGCGGGGGCTGACCGAACTCACGCACATCTACTGGAAGGGCATGCTGGCGAAGAAGCGCGGCGGTGTTCTCAACGTCGCCTCGACAGCGGCGTTCCAGCCTGGGCCGCTGATGGCGGTCTATTACGCCTCGAAGGCGTTCGTGCTCTCGATCTCCGAGGCGCTGTGGGAAGAGGCGCGCGGCACGGGCGTGCATGTGTCCTGTCTCTGCCCGGGGCCCACGGAGTCGAAATTCCGCGAGCGGGCGGGAACGGGCAAGACGCGGCTGGGCAAGACCAGCAAGGTGATGGCGTCGATGCCGGTGGCGCAGGAAGGATACGAAGGCTTCCTTTCCAACAAGCGCGTTGTCGTCACCGGCGGGCGCAACAAGATGATGGTGACTGCGAGCCGCACCCTGCCCAAGGGCATGGTGCTCAAGACTGTCCGCAACCTGCAGGAGATGGTCTGAAATCGATTCCCGGCGTCAAAACGCAGGCTGGCGCGCCGCGTGCGAAAATAATATCGATATGCGCAGCTGAAAATAGCGGTCGGCTCAGCGCCTTCACATCGCTACGTAATTCGCCTCACGGGTAGATGCGCTTGATCCAGTAAGGGCTTGGGCCCGCTTTACTCGCTAATCCGAAGTGCAACGATGCGCGCAATCAAACGCCGGCGCGCAGGGTCAACGTCGTCAACAACACCCGCGAGCCGGCCGCCAAATAGAGGTGCGGTCAATGGCGAGCTTCAAGGTCAATGGAAAACCAGTCACCGTGGAGGCGGAGGGCGATACCCCTCTGCTCTGGGCGCTGCGAGACAATGTCGGACTGACGGGCATGAAGTTCGGTTGCGGCATCGGCCAGTGCGGCGCGTGCACGGTGCATATCAATGGCAAGGCGGTGCGATCCTGCCTCATGCCGATCGCGGCGCTTGAAGGCGCGGACATCGTCACCATCGAGGGGCTCGATCCCAAGGGCCAGCATCCGGTGCAGAAGGCGTGGCAGGCGCTGCAGGTGCCGCAATGCGGCTACTGCCAGTCCGGCCAGATCATGCAGGCCGCGGCTGTGCTGAAGGACAACCCGAACATCTCGGACGCCGAGATCGACGCGCAGATGACCGGCAGCCTCTGCCGCTGCATGACCTACACGCGCATCCGCGCCGCCGTGCGCCAGGCCGCCAACGCCATGAAAGGAGCCTGATCTCATGGACACCCCAGTGACCAATCTCTCCCGCCGCGGCTTCCTTATCTCCACAGTGGGTACAGGCATCGCCTTCTCCTTCCTCACCGCCTGCGACACGCGCGAGGCGAGCGCCGACACCGCCAAGCCGTTCGAGCCGACGCAATGGTATTCGATGGATGGCGCCGGCATCGTCACCGTCAACGTGATCCGCGCCGAGATGGGCCAGCATGTCGGCACATCGCTCGCCCGCATCCTCGCCGACGAACTCGAAGTCCCGTGGGAGAATGTGCGCGTCAAGCACGTGGATAGCGATCCGAAATGGGGCCTGATGGTCACCGGCGGATCATGGTCCGTCTGGCAGACCTATCCGCTCTACAGCCAGGCCGGCGCCGCCGGCCGCATCGCGCTGATCGAAGCGGGCGCGAAGGCGCTGGGTGTCGATCCGGCAAGCTGCAAGGCCTCGAACGGCGAGGTCGTCTCCGGCTCCAAGAAGATCAAGTACACCGCCATCCTCGCCAAGGGTGGGCTTGAGAAGACGTATACGCCTGAGGAACTGGCGAAGATCGCCTTCAAGCCGGTCGCCGACCGCAAGCTGATCGGCAAACCGGTCATGGCCGTCGACATCGTCGAGAAGACGACTGGCGCCGCCATCTACGGCATCGACGCCAAGGTCGACGGGATGGTCTATGGCTGCCCGATCCTGCCGCCCACGCGCAACGGATCGAAGGTCAACTCGGTCGACGACAGCGCGGCCAAGGCGGTGAAGGGCTACCTGCAGAGCGTCACGCTCGAGGATCCGTCGAGCACCGTGCCCGGCTGGGTGATGGTGATCGCGGACAGCTATCCTGCCGCGAAGAAAGCCGCTGGCCTGATCAAGGTGAAGTACACGGCGGGACCGACCGCCAACGTCTCCGAGAAGGACATCCAGGATCACGGCTCGAAACTGATTGCGGATGCTTCGAAAGGCTCCGTGCTGCCAACCGGCAACACAAATACGGCGCCGGTGTTCAAAGCCGCCAAGTCCTCGATCGAGGCGACCTACACCACGGCGACGGCGCTGCACTTCCAGATGGAGCCGGTCAACGCGCTGGCCTTCCAGAAGGACGGCAAGTGGGAGATCCACACCGGCAACCAGTGGCAGAGCCTTGTGCTGCCCTGGCTGGCGACGGCGCTGGCCGTGCCGGAGACAGACGTGGTCATGAAGACGTATCGGCTGGGCGGTGGCTTCGGGCGCAGGCTGAATGGCGATTACGCCGTTGGCGCGGCGCTGGCGTCCAAGGCTATCGGCAAGCCGGTGAAGATGATCCTGACGCGCGAGGCTGACTCGACCTTCGACAGCGTGCGCTCGCCTTCGGTGCAGAAGCTGAAGATGGCGTTCGACAAGGACGGCAATGTTACCGGCATGGAACACCATGTCGCCGCCGGCTGGCCGACCGAAGTAATGGCGCCGTTCTTCATGCCGAAGGGGGAGAAGGACGTGCCGTTCGACCCCTTCGCCATCAACGGAGCGAACCACTGGTATTCGGTGGGCGCTCACAAAGTGCGGGCGGTTTCCAACGACCTTGCCAACAAGACCTTCCGGCCGGGCTGGCTGCGGTCAGTCGGACCGGGCTTCACCAACTGGGCGCTGGAAAGCTTCATCGATGAAGCGGCGCACAAGCAGAAAATGGATCCGGTGGAGTTCCGCCTGAAGCTGCTGAAGGCCGAAGGGGCGAACGCGGGGACTGCGCCCAACTCGGTGGGCGGGGCCTCGCGGCAGGCCAATGTGGTCAAGCTGGCGGCGCAGAAGGCGGGCTGGGGCGGACAGCTTCCTGCCGGCACGGGCCTTGGCCTTGCCACCTCGTTTGGCCAGGAGCGCGACATGCCGACCTGGGTTGCATGCGTTGCGCGTGTGAATGTCGACAAGGCTACCGGCAAGGTGAAGGTCGAGAAGCTGACGCTCGTTGCCGACGCCGGGACGATCGTCGATCCGGACGGCGCGCTCTCGCAGATGCAGGGGGCCTCGCTCTGGGGTCTCTCGCTGGCGTTGCACGAGGGCACGGAGTTCGTGAAGGGCAATGTGAAGGCCACCAATCTCGGCACCTACACGCCGCTGCGCATGGCGGATGTGCCCGTGCTCGACATCTCGTTCGTTGACAGTGCGGAGGCTCCCGTGGGCCTCGGCGAGCCGGCGACGACCATTGTCGGGCCCGCCATCGGCAACGCGATCTTCAACGCCTGCGGCGCGCGCCTGCGCCACATCCCGATCACAGCGGACGCCGTGAAGAAGGCGATGGTCTAGGCGCCGGTTTCCGTCGGCCGATCGCAAATCTGACTGCAGCCGCGAGGGCGACCTCGCGGCTGCAATTCGTTATTAGCGCGCCGCCCCGCTCATGCGATTATCCCTACGCCGGAGCCTTGGCTCGCGACGGCTGTCGCTGGGGGACCGGCATGCGGCTCTTCACCATCCTCTTCATGGGCGCGCTGACGATCGGAGCGACGTACACGATCGGGCCGTTGCTTCTCAGCCTCTTCGTCGGCTTCATCGGGAGCGCGCTCAAGGGAACCATCACCGGCGGCAGTCTGCTCATGGGCATGCTGTTCACCAGTATGGCAGCCTTCCTGGGCGGCTTCTGGGGCGCCTTCCTCTATCTCGTCCTGCCCCGCACCCGCCCGCTCGAAGCCGGCGGCCAGCCGAAATCCGAGACGGGCGACCTTACGCGTGTGCAGTCCCCCAACTTCTCGCCATGGCAGGCTGCCTTCATCGGCAGCGTCTTCCTGCCTTTCGCCTTCGCCTTCCTCACCATCATCGTTGGCGGCGGCATGGAGCCTCCCCTCGGAATCGCAATCGCCTGCTGGCTCGCCCTCATCGCCGCGCTCGCCTTCTTTCCCGCGCGCATCCTCCTACGGCGGCGGCACGGCGACTACGACATCATCATCGACGGCTCGAAACGCGAGATCTCCCTGCCGGTCATGGACGGACGCAAGGAACGCCTGGCCTTTTCCTTCTCGGACATTGAAGCCCTGACAATCGAGGAAGCTTGGGACGGCAGCGGCCGCGGCAGCAAATTCCGCTCGTGGATCTACCTGGTGACGAAATCAAGCCGAGAGCTGGCCGCGATGTTCACCAGCCAAAGCGAAAGCGCCCACGCATTCAGGGAGTGGCTGGAGCACAAGCTCGGACTGCCCACTGAGTAGCTCGCGATTTTAGTGGAGCGCAGATTGGCTCAAGCCGTAGATGGACACCTTGCCCTGTATCTTCTTTGTGAGTTCTCCAGCCAGCCGATGCCGCTCGAGGCGATTCCGAGTCATTTGATAAGAAAACTCGAGCTTCTTCTCCATGAACGTGGAAATCGACTTCGTGTCTTGCGATCCATCCCTCAAGAAGTTTTTCAGAAGCAGCCAAAACTGCTCGTCTGCAGTTTTGTTTCGGAGAAGCCCGTCGAGAGCTTCCAACAATTTGCGTTCGAGCTCGCGCTTATCTGCGTACTGAATCCGGCGCACTGACTGGAGATCAGACGGAAAGCCGTCCATCGGATCGTCCTTTGCTCCGAAGAGCCTAGGCTTGGATTTCTTGACGTTGAGGAGGATTATGACGTCGCGATCTCGACCAATCGCATAACCAAGCTCCAACAGGACATTGTGATTGTACCCTGTGAGGTCAAACATCGCGAAGAACGCGTTGTCGATATCGTCTTGGATTTGTCCCCAAATTCCTTCTGCCGCGAAATGATCCTCGGCTGATTTCAAGCCAAGCCCTCGCTTCTTGCAGACGTCTTTAATGAAGTCGCGATGCGTTTTCGTTAGCTTAAATGGATAGCCAAGAAAGACATGCAAGTGAGCCCCCTGCGCCCAATTCCCACGCAAGGTTAACGCGAGATACAAGCTACAGGCAAGGGGCTACTTCTTCACCGGCGTGACCGAGCGGATCGTGCGCACGATGCCGTCTGCCGACGACATCAGAAGCGTGTGCGTGTGGATGTGGCCGTTGACGCGCTTGGCGCCGTCCAGAAGCTCGCCCTTGGTGACGCCGGTGGCGGCGAAGATGGTATCGCCCGCGACCAGATCATCGAGGCTGTAGCGACGCCCCGGATCCTGCACGCCCATGCGCTGGGCCTGGTATTTCTCGGCTTCGCTCTTGAACATGAAGCGCGCCTGCATCTGCCCGCCGACACAGCGCAGGGCCGCAGCCGCCAGCACGCCCTCCGGCGCTTTGCCGGAGCCAACATACATGTCGATCCCCGTCTCTGGCATCGCGGCGGCGAGCACGCCATAGACGTCGCCGTCCGGGATCAGGCTGATGCGTGCGCCCGCCTTGCGCAGGTCTGCAATGATCTTCTCGTGCCTGGGCCTGTCGAGCACGCAGGCGGTGATCTTGTCGACCTTCACGCCCTTGGCCTGCGCCAGCCGGACCGCGTTCTCGCCAGCAGAGGCATCGAGATCGACAATGCCTCGATCAAAACCCGGACCGATGGCCAGCTTTTCCATGTAGAGGTCGGGCACCTTCAGCAGCCCCCCGCGCGGCGCCGCCGCAATCACCGCGATGGCGTTGGATGCCGCCTTCGCCGTCAGCGTCACACCCTCCAGAGCCTCGAGCGCGATATCGATCTCCGGCCCGCCGGAGCCCACCTTCTCGCCGACATTGAGCGTGGCGCCCTCCGCCTCGCCGACCACGACGAGACCAGACATGGAAATGGAATTCAGCGCGGCCTGCATCGCGGCAGCCGCCGCGTTTTCCGCGGCCTGCTCGTCGCCACGGCCTACGAACCCCTCAGCCGCCCGCGCCGCGCTCTCGGTTGCATTCGCCAATGCATAGGCCAATGCCGTGCTGAGAGCTGAATCTGCCAATGGCGTGCTCCTGTGCGCGTCCCGAAGACCTGGGCCCCAACCGAATCGCTGGCTAGAGCCATACGCCCGCACGAAATTGCACAAAAGCGTTTTCGCCCTTCACGGGCCGACTAGTTATGCTGCGCTGCACTCTGAGTCAGTAGCGCTCGAAGTATGACGCGGGGATTACAACCGTCGGACCTAGGCCGCCGTCATCCCGCCATCGACCACGACTTCCGAGCCCGTCGTGAAGCCGGACTTGTCGGACGACAGGAACACCACGGCGTTGGCCACATCCTTTGCCTCGCCCAGCCTGCGCAGCGGATGACGATCGGCATAGCGCTGGCGCGCATTCTCGCGGGTCTCGCCTCCCGCTACGACT
>DASYKO010000060.1:0-5195 GCA_035995285.1 Hyphomonadaceae bacterium
GCGCAAGCATGGCGGCACCGGCCTTGGCCTGTCGATCACACGCCGCCTCGCCGAACTGATGGGCGGTACGGCCTCGGCGACCAGCGAGTCCGGCCGCGGCTCGACCTTCCGCATCTCTTTCCTGGGCGGGCAGGCCCGCACGCAGCCGGAGGCCGGAGCACAGGCCCGGCCGGACGTTGGCAATATCCGTGAGTCACTAAAGCAGAGCCATCTGCGCGTGCTGCTGGTCGACGATCATCCGATCAACCGGCAAGTCGCCTCGCTCTTCCTGCGGCCGTTCAACATGCGCATCATCGAAGCCGTCAACGGGCTTGAGGCGCTGGCCGCGCTGGACAAGGACGAGTTCGATCTCGTCCTGCTCGACATGCACATGCCGGTGATGGACGGCCCGACGGCGATCCGCCACATCCGCGCCAGCGGCAAGCCGTGGGCGAACATTCCCGTTATCGCCCTCACCGCAGACGCGATGAGCGGCGACCGCGAACGCTATCTCGCCATGGGAATGGACGGCTATCTGTCGAAGCCGCTGGCGGAACGCGACCTCCTGTCGGAAATCGCGCGCGTCCGGAGCGGCGCAGCAGCCCTCCTCGCCAAGGCAGGCTGACCTTTCGACCGGCCTGACCGCCCTCGCAGACCAACCCAGCGGTCCGAAGGCAACTCGGGGCCGTCTGCTTTTGGGCCAAAATCACCGGCCGCAGCACTGGCAGTAAGCGCCATTACGAAGGCTCGTTCCCGATTGCACGACGGGTAAATCTCGGGAATGATGCCCTTGCTCGGGGAACCAGCCTTTCTGGGGAGCAACCCAAATGAATCTCTATTCTGTTGCGGCCGTCGCGGCGCTTGCCGTCGCGATGCCGGCGAACGTGTATGCGCAGGTGGCGAAACCCGCCGCCGGCAATCCAACCTATTCTGCGGAGGTAGAGGCGCGCATCGCGCAGGTCGCGGGCGATATCGTCCCGTTCATCCTTCCGGACGGTCCCGGCAGGACGAAAACCAGCCTCGATGAGCGCATGAAGGCGCTCGCTGTCCCGGGCGTCAGCATCGCCGTCATCAATGACGGCAAGCTGGAATGGGCGCGCGGTTTCGGCGTCGCCAAGGTCGGCGGCCCCGCAATGACGCCGGAGACCATGTTCGCGGCGGCTTCAGTGTCCAAGCCGATCTCCGCGTTCGGCGCCTTGAAGCTGGTGCAGGACGGCAAGATCGATCTCGACACCGATGTGAACAAGTATCTCAAGAGCTGGAAGTTGCCGGAGAACGAGTTCACGAAGGACGAGAAGGTCACGCTCCGCCGGCTGCTGACGCATACGGGCGGAACGACGGTGCACGGTTTCCCCGGCTATGTTCCGGGCACGCCCTATCCGACGTTGAAGCAGATCCTCGATGGCGAGAAGCCGGCGAACACGGGGCCCATTCGCGTCGACACCAAGCCCGGGACGATCTGGCGATATTCCGGCGGCGGCTACACCATCGCCCAGCAAATGGTGATCGACGTCTCTGGGAATCCGTTCGCCGACTACCAGCGCGAAACGGTGTTTGCGAAGCTCGGCATGAAGAATTCGAGCTTCGAACAGCCTCTTCCGGCAGACAAGCTTGCGCACACCGCAACGCCATACGGCAATAACCTGCAGCCGATTGCGGGCGGCGCGCGCGTCGATCCCTCGCTCATGGCGGCAGGCCTCTGGACCACGCCATCCGATCTCGCGCTCTATGTGATGGAGGTGCAGCAGGCGGCCGCGGGCAAGTCCAGCAAGGTGCTCTCCCCGGCCATGGTCGCGCAGATGATCAAGGGCGATGGCCTCGGGAACTGGGGACTCGGGGTGGCCACGGGCGGTGACGGCGCCGGCAAATGGTTCGGGCACGGCGGCGACGATCCCGGCTTCCACAACGAGTTCGTCGGGCATCTCAACGGCGACGGCGCCATCGTCATGACGAACTCCGATGGCGGGGCGCAGCTGGTGGGAGAGATTCTCCGTACCATCGCCTATGTCTATGACTGGCCCAGCCACAAGCCGGTCGTGCGCAAGTCAGGCGTGGCGAGCGCGGCGGCCATGGACGCCCTCGCGGGAACCTATCGCTCGGGCCGCTATACCACCGTGCGCCTGTGGCGCGATGGCGAGAAGATGCTCGGCCAAGCCTCCACCTCGCAGACATCCTCGCAGGTCCATCGCGCCGAAGACGGCAGCTGGTTCTACGCCGACCTAGACGTCCAGTACGTGACCAAGGCCGATGCATCCGGCCGCGTCCAGTCCATCACCGTCAAGCGGTCGAACGGCGAGAGCGTCTATACGCGCCTCGAACCTGCAGCCGCAGAGGCGCTGAAGACCGAACTGGCAACGCGCATCCGGGACAAGACGCCCGATCCGCAGAGCGAGCCGGCATTGCGCCGGAACATAGAAGAGCTGCGGCGGGGCGAGCCCGACTATACCCGGATGTCTCCGGGTCTTGCCGACGTGACCAAACGCCAGCTGACCTCGCTGCAGACCACCATCAAGGGCTATGGCGCGATCAAGTCTGTTGTTCATCGCGCCGTCGGTCCGGCCGGAGCGGACATCTATTTCGTGCGCTTCGAGAACGGGATCAGCGAGTGGCGGATTCTGGTCGGGTCCGATGGGATTGTCGAAAGCATCGGCCTCGGTTCGCCGACAACTCCCGCGGGCGATGTCGAACGCATGGCTGAATGGAAAGTCCAGGACGCCGACGGCGATAACAAGCTGGACAAAGCCGCCTATGGCCGCCTGCTGACCAATCTGGGGTTCGCCGGCGAACTCGACCGGCTGTTCGCCCAGCGCGACACGGATAAGGACGGCTTCATCAGCCGCCAGGAGTTCGCTCCGGCGGCACAGTAGATTCGACTCGGCTAGCGTGAATAGCGGCCCGGAGGAAACTTCGGGCCGCCTGCTTGTGGGATCGTTGGTGTCACGCTGTCGAAAGCGCTCGCTCCTCCGCGCTCACGGGATCGTTTTTGCCGGCGCCTGAACGCTTGACCTTCGCGTGAGGCAGAATTCCCGGGAATCCGCGCCTTCATGATGTCAAACGGCTAGCGCTGCTTGGGAGTATTTTCCTTGGGGAATGCGCACTCGCATTGACGATTTAGACCTTCGCCCGGATACTGTAATGAGAATTTCATCAGAGGTTTCAGGCCAAGACTGGCGGCTACTTCTGAGCAGTAAGCATCAAGGCTTCGAATTGTTTGAAGCCTGGTAAAACTGGAGACTCGTTGAAGCGCGCGAGCGCTTCCGAACCCCTCCGAACCTTGAACCCAGGATCAGCTGATCTCGGATGCCCATCGCATTCGAAACGGAGAGCTATCGAGTAAGCAAATGCGTCCCCAACCTACTCCCGAGCAGAAAGCAGAGTTGCTTCGCGCGCGCGCGAAGCTCCTCACCGCGTGGGGAAAGGTCCTCACCGGCTGGGGAAAGTTCCTCACCGGCGCCGGCGTGCTGCTCTCCGCGGGTGGCGCAACCTGGGCCGCCGCATCCGGCTATCTTGCGTCCGCGCTGCGATCGATGGGCTTCAGTCCATGACACATCGCTATCCCGCCACTTTGCCATCCACCGACTGCCCCATCTGGAGCGACATTGAATCACCCATCCTCAACCTGCCTTGAAACCCGATACTGCCCAGTCCGCCCAGACCGCTCACGGGATCGTTTTTGCGTAGATCTCAGCGGTTAACCCACGCGTGAGGCAGAATCCCCCGGATTCCGCGCCTTGGCAGTGTCAAAGCGGCTATCGGCGCTTGGCAGTATTTTCATTGGGGAACGCCCACTCGCATTGACGATTTAGGCCGTAACCTAGATACTGTAACACGAATTTCATCAGCAGTTTCAGGTCACAATCAGGCCGAAACGGCAGTCCGCAACTGACCTTATCCGGGGAGAGCTGGTCTTATGAAAAAGCTTCTTGTGTCGACGGCGGCCGCCGCCGTCCTTGCCGTCACCATCGGCGTCGCAACCGTCACGGCTCTGCCGACGGACTCGGCGGTGCCCGACAAGGTCGCCAACTTCCAGCTCACCGACACGAGCCGCATTGCTCACGAGCTCTACTACTTCAAGAACGCCCCAGCGATTGTGCTGATGTCCCAGACCAACGGCTCGAAGGTCTCGCGCGATGGCGCCGCCGAGCTTGCGAAGCTCCAGGCCGCCTACAAGGACAAGGGCGTCCTCTTCTACATGATCAACTCGAACACCGCCGACACGCGCGACGCCGCGGCGGTGGAAGCTGCGAAGAACAACTTCTCCGTGCCCGTCCTCAAGGATGACCTGCAGCTCGTCGGCGAACAGCTCGGCGTGCAGCGCGAAGGCGAAGTCTTCGTCATCAACCCGCAGAAGAGCTTCGAGGTCGCCTACCACGGCCCGCTTGATGACCGCTTTGCGAAAGCAACCGTCAGCCTGAAGTCCGACGCGAAGGACGCCTACACCGCCAACGCCATTGACGCTGTCCTCGCCGGCAAGACGGTCGACAACAACCGTCTCGACGTGAAGTTCGGCAAGGCGATCGCGTTCGCCGAGCGCGGCAAGGTCGCCGAGCACGCCAACATCTCCTACGCCAAGACGGTCGCCCCGATCCTGCAGGCGAAGTGCGTGAGCTGCCACCAGAAGGGCGGCATCGGCCCGTTCGCGATGGACTCGTACGAAGTGGTCAAGGGCTTCGCGCCCATGATCAAGGAATCGGTCATGGCCGACCGGATGCCACCCTGGTTCGCCGATCCGCATGTCGGCACATGGGCGAATGATTACGGCCTCACCGCCGATCAGACCAAGACGCTGATCCACTGGATCGAAGGCGGCGCCCCGCGCGGCACGGGCGACGATCTCCTCAAGACCCAGGCCGGTGAAGCCCCGGAATGGCCCGCAGCTCTCGGCAAGCCTGACGTCGTGCTGAAACTGCCGGTGTACGACATTCCGGCCAAGGGCGTGCTCCCCTACAAGCGCGCGGTCGTGGAGAACCCGTTCCCGAGCGACGTCTACATCCGCGCCATCGCCTTCAAGCCGACGGCCCGCGCGGTGCTTCACCACATCACTTCGGGCTATGTCACTGATCCCAAGCAGCCGCCGCAGATCCCGACCTCGTCGGTCGGCTCGTTCGTGCCGGGCGCCGGCATCCAGATCTACCAGGACGGCATCGGCGCACCCGTGCCGGTCGGCGGCAAGTTCAGCTACTCGATGCACTACACCACCACCGGCAAGGCGATGA
>DASYKO010000061.1:0-13476 GCA_035995285.1 Hyphomonadaceae bacterium
CGACTTCCCGGACGCATCCGTGGTTGCCCTTGAAGACCTGGCGCTGGACCGGATCGACGCTTTCCGCCGCCGCGGCTTCCGCGTCGGCCTGGACGCCCGCAAATCCTGGCGCACGCCCATGGGCGCCCGCGCCCGCATGACATTCGAGGCCGTCCGCCTCGAGCCGGCCCGCATGGAAGTCCTGGACATCCCGATGTCGAGGATGGAAGTGGCGGCCGCCGACGGCGTCGCCATCATCGCCGAGAACATCCGCTGGCGCGATGCCGAGAAGATCGCCGAATACGGCATCCTCTATGCATTGGCTCCCCGCGCGGACAGCTGATCCCAGCTTCTGCACTGGCGGCATTGCGCGACCATGTGGCTCCACGGCGGACAATCCGACGAAACTCCGATCGCTACGGCGGCCGAAGGCGTGGGCTCTGCGCTTTCGAGCGCTGTCGGCGCCGTCATGATGTTCACGGCCGGCTCGATGATCTGCCTTCTGGTCGGCAGCGACAGCTTCGCCCCCGAGACGCCAAAAACCGCCCTGAGCACGCCTGCCGACGCGATGGTCCGGCAATGGTGCATGGATGCCCGCAAGCGGCTGGAGCTGGCCGAGGCGATGCAGACCGCAGAAACCGCGCATCAGGCCCGCGTCGATGCAAACCTCCTGTGCGCCAAGGCAGGTTCCTGAGGGACAAGCGTTACCGCAGCGCACCTCGAAATTAACCTATCACTAACCATAAATCGCCGAGCCTGCGTCCTTATCGAGGACCAGCTCCTTTGACCGATTCCACCGTCAATCCGGCAGCCGCCTATCGCGCGCAGGTCATGTCCGCGATCCGCACTGCGTCGGCCGCGACGGGCGCAGATTTCGACTACCTGCTGAAGACGGCGCAGCGGGAAAGCAATTTCGATCCCGGCGCCAAAGCGCCGACCTCCTCAGCCACCGGCCTCTTCCAGTTCACCGAAGGCACGTGGAAGGAAGTCCTCGAGCGCTACGGCGCAAAGCACGGCGTCGATACGAGCAAACTCACCGACGGCGCCATCCTCGCCCTGCGCACGGACGCAGACCTCTCCGCGCGGATGGCCGGAGAACTGGCGCGAGAGAACGCCAAGGTGCTGGGCAAGAAGCTCGGCCGCCAGCCGACCTCGCAGGAACTCTACATCGCCCACTTCATGGGGCCCAAGGATGCAGCCCACCTGATCCACGCGGCGCGCCGGAATGATGCGGGCGTAGCTTCCGAGCACTTCCCCAAGGCCGCCCTCGCCAACGCCAACGTCTTCCACGGCAAGGACGGCGCAAACCTCACCGCAGCGCAGCTCTACGCCAAGCTGACCGGCCACACAGTTTCGGATGCGGATGCCGGCAGGGTTGCTGCGGGATCATTCGCGGCGCCGGTCGAGACGGACCCATCGCTGGTGCTGCAGGCGAGACTGGGCGTTGCGCAGTTGACCTCGGGCCTAATGTCGGCCCTCTTCGACCTGCAGAGCGATACCAAGAAAACCTAAGCCGAGACCTTCTCGATCGCCCGCTTGAGATCGGCCTGTTCGAACGGCTTCTTGATGATCACCGCATCCAGGAACGGCAGCTCCAGCCCCGGCGAGCCATAGCCGGACGCAAACAGCACCTTCACGCCGCGCGCCTGCAGCGCTTCCGCCACGGGGAAAGACCGGCGGCCGTCGAGGTTGATGTCGAGGATGGCGACATCCGCCTGCACATCCTTCGCCATCTCCAGCGCCTGCGGCAGGCGCATGGCGACGCCCGAGAGATGATGGCCGAGGTCGGCCACCATATCCTCGATCATCAAGGCGATCATCATCTCGTCTTCGACGACAAATATGCGGAACGGCCCTGTCATTACTCCTTGCCGGCGCCTTCCTCTGCGCCTTCGTCATTGGTTTTGTTAGGGTCCATAAGCGCTTCGATTACGCATACGACACCGGTAGGTTCAAACTTCAGCTGCACTGAGCCGCCGAGTTCTCCCGCAAGGCCCCGTTCGACCAGCCGCGAGCCGAAGCCCCGTCGTGTAGGCGCCGTCACCGGCGGACCACCGCTTTCGCGCCATTCGAGGTGCAGGCGCTGCCTGCCGCCCTTAACCTGGAGCGACCAGGCGACGTCCACCCTGCCCTTGTCGTTCGCCAGCGCGCCATACTTCACCGCATTCGTCGCCAGCTCATGCATCGCCATGGAGAGCGACAGCGCAATCTTGGGCGTCAGGCGAACCACAGGCCCTTTGGCCGTAAACCTGTCCGGTTCGTTGCCCGCATGCGCCACCGCAACACTGGCGACGAGATCATAGAGCGAGGCGCCTTCCCAATTCTCACCGGTGAGCAGGTCATTGGCCCGCGCCAGCGCGATGATGCGCGAGGAGAAATTCTGCTGCGCCTGCTCCAGATCCTCGGAGTTGCGGAAGGTCTGCGAGGCGATGGCCTGCATCATGGCGAGGGTATTCTTCACTCGATGGTTCAGCTCGTTGACCACGAGGCGCAGGTGCTGCTCGCCCCTCATGCGCTCGGTAACGTCCTGGCCTTCCATGAAGATCCCGGTGACTTCGCCGGCGGAGTTGCGGATCGGCTGGTAGATGAAATCGAGGAAGTGCTCCTTCGGCTCCGCCTCACCCGGCAGCTCCAGCATCACACGCGTGCCGGCGCCGATGTGCGCCTTGCCGCTGGCGAAGACGCGGTCGAGGAGACCGACAAAGCCCTGCTCCACCACCTCAGGCAGGCCGTCGGCAACAGTCTTGCCGACCACGTCACGCCCGCCGATGAGCCGCTGGTAGGCGTTGTTGGTGAGCACGAACGTGTGGTCCACCCCGCTCGCCATTGCCATGAAGCTGGGCGTCTGCCGGAAGAGATCGTGCATGAAGGCGGACTCGGCAGACAGCCTGCGGTTTGCCTCCAGCACCGCCGCCCGCTCCATCTCAAGCGCCTGTTCAGCCAGGAAACGCCCTGTGGTTTCGACCACGATGGCAAGCACGCCGCCCGCCTTGCCGCTCTCGTCCATGATCGGAAGATAGTTGAGGTCGGTCCAGAGATTCTCCGGCTGGCCCTTGTTGCGATAGAGCGTCAGCGGCATGTCCTTGAAGCTCAGCGTGCGGCTGGCGTGGTAGCACTCATCCAGCACGCGCTTGTTGAGCTCCGCCGCCTCGGGCCAGCCCTCCAGCACCTTCGATCCGAGCAGTTCCGGATGGCGCGACGCGGCAAAGCCGGCATAGCCATCATTGTAGATCATGACGCCGTCCGGGCCCCACAGCATCACCAGCGGCAGGGGCGCCTGGAGGACGATGTCGGTGGCCGTCCGCAGCGACTGTGGCCAGTCCGCGATCGGCCCCAGCGAGGTCTTCGACCAGTCGAATTCGCGGATCAGCTTTCCCAATTCCCCGCCGCCGGCAGGAAAGCTCTGGCTGGTCTCGTCTTGCATGGTCGCCTGATCGGGCACGCGTTTCCTTCCCCCGTGGACCGGGAAATAATCCGCGACGGCTTACCTTCAAGGAAACCGCTGTAGCAACTGCTATGGATTAGGCGGGAGGATCAGGCTGCCGTGTTTGCTGGGAATTCCCGGGCCGCTTCGTTCGGGAACTCGATGAAGCAGGTGACCCCGCCCGAGACCAACGCCCCGCGCAGATTGCCCTTCAGCTGGCCGTTGACCAGCTTCTTGATGAGCAGGGTGTTGAGGCCGTTGGAAGCGGTCTCGCGCGCCGCCGGACCGCCGGTTTCCGCCCACTCGATCATCACCACGCGGTTCTGTTCGCGCCAGCGGATGGCGAGCCGCGCCTTGGCGGAGATGAGCAGGCCGGAGCGGGCGGCGTTGAGCGCGAGTTCGTTGAGGGCCAGGCCCAGCGCGATCGCCTGGTCGCCCGAGACGTTGATCTCCGGACCGGTGGTTTCGACAGTGGCGATGGCCTCGCCCAGATAGGGCGCCAACTCGCCCCTCACGAGATCACCAAGAGCCACCGGCGCATCAGCATCGACGTCGCTGCCGAGCAAGGCGTGAGCGCGCGCAAGCGCATCGACCCGATTGGCAAGCGCGCGGGATTGTTCGTGGGAAAGCGCAACCTCTCCGAAGCTCTTCACCGCCGCGAGTGAGTTCTTGAGCCGGTGCTTGAGCTCGTCACGCGCCAGTTCAGTCTTGCGCAGCGATTCAGCCAGCACGCCGATAAGATGGGCGTTCTCTAGTGCGATTGCTGCTGCGCGAGCGAGCGTCTCCAGCGTCTCCACCACTTCCTGCGGCGCGAGATAGTTCTTGCTCCAGTAGGCGCCCAGAGCTGCAATCGGTTCGTCGCGGCCGATGGGAACCATTACCAGCGACTTCACGAAGGTCTGGCGATAGATGGCGTGCGGGATGCGGTCGTCGGCGAACACGTCCGGGATCACGACCGTCTTGTCGTTGATCATCGCCCAGCCGGAGATGCAGGTCTCCAGCGGAAACTTGCCGCCCTTCCAGAGCGGGCTGATCGCATCTTCCTCGATGTAGTGACACTTGCCGCTGTCGCGCAGCACGATGCAGATGCCGTCTGCGCCGGCGACATTGCGCGCCGTGGTGCGCAGCGTCTCGATCACGTCTTCCTGGGAATGTGAGCCGGCGAGCCGCTGGATCGCACTGACGAGCGCCTGGGGCGCCACTGAACGAAACTGGTTTTCAGTATCGACGAGTCTCATCGCCATGGCCCCTTCCCAACATTGCTCCTAAGGAACCGTGCTACGGGCGGTCGCTGACCAAGTCGTTAATTTAGAGCCCTCAAATCTTAAGCTACCGCCTTCGTTTCGAACAAAGCCCGGATCTCGGATTCCGAATAGCCGAGCGACTTCAGGATCTGGTCCGTGTGCTGGCCAAGGCCAGGGGCCGGGCCCTTCGGCCCATCGTCCACATCGACAAAGCGCGCAGGGCCGCCGGGGGAGCGGAAGGTTCCCGACCCATCCTTGCCCGGCATTTCCACAATGCCGCCGGCTGCCGCGACCTGCGGATCCACCGCTACATCGGCAAGCGTCTGCGCCGGCGCCCAGGCGATCTCTTCCGCGGTGAGGCGGGCCGCCATCTCGTCCTTGGTGAACCGGGCAAAGGCGGCGTCGAACATGGCGGTGATTTCGGCGGCGTTATCCCGCCGGGCCTTGCCTCCCTGGAAGCGCGGATCGGTGTCGATCCCCGGCAGTTCGAAGGCCCGGGCCATGCGCGGAAGGTCCGCACTGCCTGCGCGGGCGACGATGCAGATCCACGCGTCGTCCTTGGTTTTGAAGAAGTTCGTCAGCGGATTGTAGGCCTCGGCCCGCGGCCGCGTAGAGGCGTTGCGGCCAAAGAACAGCTGAATCGCAAGGTCCGTGTGCAACGTGTAGAGGCCCGTGCGCAGCAGACTCACATCCACCAGCTGCCCCTTGCCCGTCTTGAGCGCCTGAATAAGCGCCGCGTTGATAGCTGCCACAGCCGCGATGCTGGTGGTGTGATCTCCCGCTGCCGTGCGTACGGGAAAGAGTTCCGAACCCTTCGGCGCGGTCAGCCTTGCAAGGCCCGATCGCGACCAGAAGCTGGCGACATCAAACCCCGGCGCATTCGCATCCGGCCCGGTGAGGCCGTAGCCGGTGAGCGCGCAGTAGACGAGCTTCGGATTGCGCTTGGACAGGATGTCATAGCCAAGGCCCGAGCGCTCGATGCCGCCGGGACGGACATTGGTAAGGAACACGTCGGCGGTATCCGCCAGCTTGCGGATGATCTCCCGCCCCTCCTCGGTCCGGGCGTCCACCACGATGGATTTCTTGCCCCGATTGTCGCCGTCAAAGGCCGGATTGTCGGTCAGGTGTTCCTTGCCCGTGCCCTTGGTCGGAAAGTTGCCCCGGACCGGATCTCCGCCAGGTGGCTCTATTTTAATGACCTCGGCGCCCCAGTCCGACAGGATGCCGCCGGCCCCCGGAGCTGCAAAATACGTAGCATGTTCAATGACTTTGACGCCCTGAAGCAGCATTTTCCGGACTCCCGAGACTCATGCCGGTAGCGTGGTTTTCCAGCGCTCCGTAAAAATCTATTAACTCGGCGCAGCCATCGTCATTTTTCCTGAGAGTTCAAGCCGGAAGGTTCCCGGACCATGACGATCGCCACGATGCGTTCCTCCCTCACCCAGGAGGACATCCGACGTCTGGTGCGTGGCGACAGCGCTGAAGACCGCGCGAACGCCGCCCACAAGATCTGCAAGAAGATCGACCGCTCCGAGCTGTCGGATGAAGACCGCGTCTCCGCGCAACAGATCCTGACCATGCTGGCCTCCGACGCCGCGATCCTCGTGCGCCAGGCCCTCTCCGTCACGCTGCGCAACTCGCCAAAGCTGCCGCGCGAGATCGCCCTGCAGCTCGCCAAGGACGTGGACGCCGTCGCCATCCCGGTCCTCAAGAACTCCCCGATCCTCACCGACGAAGACCTCGTCGAGATCGTGCTGCACTCCTCGCAGGAAAAACAGGTCGCCATCGCCCAGCGTCCCACGCTCGGCGAAGGCCTCACCGAAGTGATCGCTCTCTACGCCTCCAAGCCAGCCGTCGAAGCCGTCGCCCAGAACAATGGCGCGCAGTTCTCGCTGGACGCCTATGCCGGCGTCCTCAACCGCTTCCAGATGGACAACGACGTCAAGGCTGCGCTGATCTCGCGCCACACACTGCCGCTGGGCGTCACCGAAAAGCTGATCACCCTCGTGACCGGCGAACTCTTCGACCGCCTGGTCAACAAGCACGAACTGCCGCCTCAACTGGCGATCGAACTCGCCTCCGGCGCCCGCGAACGCGCCACGCTAGACCTCGTGGAACAAGCCGGCCTCTCCAGCGAACCCGCCCGCTTCGTGCAGCAGCTGCACCTCAACGGCCGCCTGACGCCCTCGCTGATCATGCGCTCGCTCTGCCTCGGCCACATGAACTTCGTCGAACACGCCCTGGCCGAACTCGCTGGCGTGCCGCATGCCAAGTCCTGGCTGATGATCCACGACGCCGGCACGCTCGGCCTCAAGACCATCTTCGAGCGCGGCGGCCTGCCCTCCGGCATGTTCACTGCCTTCCGCCTGGCCGTGGACATCTTCCACAAGACCGACATGGACGGCGGAGAGAACGACCGCGACCGCTTCCGCCAGCGCATGGTCGAACGCGTCCTCACCCAGTTCCAGGCCATCCCGCGCGCCGACCTCGACTACCTCCTCGACAAACTCAACGCCTTCGACGAAGCTCGCCAGCAAGGCGTGGCGGCCTAACCAGTCCTCACCTTCCGGTTGCTGGCGAACGCACAGCGTGTTGCTGTAGCGCGTCCTGTTTCCGGGTCGAGGATCTCAACTGCCCAAAGCCGTCATCATCGCCGGATCGAATGGCGCGGGCAAAACCACCTTCGCGCGTAGCCTGCTGCCACATGAGCATCCAGAATGCTCTTTCCTCAACGCCGACGAGATACAACGAGAGGGCCCGCAATTCGCTTCGCCCATTGCGGCAGGTCGCGAACTCCTAAGCAGGCTCACAACCGTGATTGACGCCGGAGAGAGCTTCGCGCTGGAAACGACGCTCTCATCAGGAATGTATGCCCGTCAGATTCCCGGCTGGCGCGCGCAAGGCTACCAGGTGTGGCTCTACTTTCTTGAAGCAATCAGCGCCGACTTTGCGGTCGCTCGTGTTGCGCAGCGCGTGGCGGCGGGAGGCCACGGCATCCCGGAGCCCGATATCCGCAGGCGATTTGCGCGAGGCCTGCAGCTGTTTCCCGCCTACCAGTCGCCGGCGGAAATATGGTATCATGTTCGGGTCGATCAGAAGGGACCGGTCGTTGTCGCCCAAAGCGCCCCCTAAGACCCCCGCCTCGCCCGCCGACCACCTTGAGGCGGTGAGGGAAGCACTTCGCCGCGCCACGGAAGAGGCCACGAAAGGCCCCCGTGAGGCTCGTTCCGGCCGGTTCGACTGGAAGCCCAAGCCCAAGGCTGCCGAATAGGGGCGGCGGAATAGCGCCAGCATCGGCTCCCGAATCACGGCATCTATCCCGTATGGCTGCGCGACCCTCGTTCCTCGAATTCTTCGCCGGCGGCGGCCTCGCCCGGCAGGGCCTCTCCGGCCTGTTCGACTGCGCCTTCGCCAACGACATCGACGCGATGAAGTGCCGTACCTACCGGCGCAACTATCCGGATGATCCGATCGCCGAGGGCGACATCTGGAATCTCGACGCGAAGAAGCTGCCCGAGACCCAGCTCGCCTGGGCAAGTTTCCCCTGCCAGGACCTCTCGCTCGCCGGCGCCCGCCGCGGCCTCAACGCCCCGCGCTCCGGCGCCTTCTGGGGCTTCTGGAACCTGATCGAGAAAATGGGCGACCGCGCCCCGCGCACGCTGGCGATCGAGAACGTCGCCGGCCTCCTCTCCTCGCACGGCGGCAAAGATTTCGCAGCGCTCTGCACGACACTGGCAGACGCCGGCTATCGCGTCGGCGCCATGCTGATCGACGCAGCGCTGTTCTCTCCGCAATCTCGCCAAAGACTCTTCATCATCGCCCACAAGGGCAAGTTGCCGCCCGGCCTCACCCTTGATGCACCCGACGCAGCCTTCCATCCCGCCGGCCTGTGCGAGGCCGTCGAGAAGCTGCCCGATACAACCCACATGGCCTGGGTCTGGTGGAAGCTGCCCTACCCGCCCAAGCGCAATCTCGACCTCGCGGCGCTCCTTGAGCGTTCCCCTCCCGAAGCCGCCTGGCGCTCCAACGCCGCCGCGCGCAAGCTGATGGACCAGATGGCGCCGCTGCATCGCCAGCGTGTCGAGGTGGCGCTCGCCGCAAAAACCTGGACGGCAGGCGCCGTCTTCCGCCGCATCCGCATCGAGAATGGCGCCCGGATCCAGCGCGCCGAGATCCGCTATGACGGCATGGCCGGCTGCCTGCGCACGCCGGCAGGCGGATCCTCCAAACAGCTACTGCTCGTCACCGAGAACGGGCAGGTCCGCCTGCGCCCCGTGCTCGCCCGCGAGGCCGCGCGCCTGATGGGCTGCGAGGAGACATACGTTCTTCCCGACCGCGAAACGGCTGCGCTGAAAGTGCTGGGCGACGGGGTTTCCGTGCCCGTCGTGCGCTGGCTGGGCCAGCATCTTCTGGCGCCTCTCGCGTCCGCAAAGGTCAAGTCCAGACAGGCTGCTTGATCTTGGCCGCCTGATCATGATTTGGCCCTCTGGCGCAGCCGGGCCGTGATCACTACGTTACCCCTGCTTGCCGGGGATAGCCGTGGACGAAGAAGTTTTCGAACGCTGGAAGAAGTCCAAGACGCGAAAGCGCCGAGTCTCCATCGGCCCCGTCGGGCGCGTGTTCCTTGCAATCGCGGTCATCGCCAGCTTCGCCATCACCTTCGGCGTCATGTTCGCCAAGGCGCCGGAAAAGCGCATCGCCACCGTGCAGGGCCACATCGTTAAGCTGGTCGAGCAGGACTGGGACGAGAAGATCGAGAAAGCCGAGAAGAAGGCGAAGGCGGCCGCGAGGCGTGCTCATGACAAGGCGGACGTTGATGTCGACGTCGATTTCGACTGGCCATGGCGCCGCGTGATTGTCGAACTCGACAGCGGCGAGAAGATGGACGTGGCCTTTCCCAGCGACCAGGAATTCCGCAAGGACGCAGCCGTGAACCTAGACGTCTACCGCAAGGCTCTGGGCCCGCTGTCGATGGAATTCCACAAATTCGCCGGCTACGTGGACGCGGTGAAATAGGCTGCATCGGTCCCGATGGACGAGAAGCGCACAAAGGAAATCGACGCAGCGTGGCGCAGGGCCCGGCGCGACCAGGTCTTCGCTGACCTGAAATCCAATCCCGTAGGGCTGGCCCTGCTCGGCGGCATCATCGCGCTTATGGCGTTCGCCTTTTTCCTTTTCTCCGTTCCGCCCAGCGTCGTCGAAACGCTTCAGGGGCGAGTGGTCGGAGAGTTCGCCGCGCCTTCGCAGTATTCCCCCGGCCAATGGCGGGTCACCGTCCAGCTCAATGGCGGGAGCAAAGTCAGCATGCAGATGCCGCGCTACGAAACCCTGCGGCAGGATGCGCCGATGAAAGTGGCGCACCTGCGCAGAGTGCTGGGCCCGCTGACCTATGACAGCTACCGCTTCGCGGGCTACGCGGAAGGGGCGAAGTAGCCTCTCGGCTTCTCAACCCACGGAGTCATTCTCGGCCTTGAGCCGAGAATCTCTGGGCGACGTGCATAAGCCTCGCGGTCGGGAGCGCCAGGCGCTTGCCTGACTCTTTGGCCCAGCGTCCATCATCGTGCCTGCCGATAGTCCGGGCCGGGCAGGCGCCCGGCGCTCCCCGCTGCGCCGTCTGCGCCTAGTGCCCAGAGATTCTGGGGTCGCGCTTCGCTTGCCCGAGAATGACCCCTTGAGGAGTGCCGTTACTTCTTCTTCGCAGGTTTCTTCTTCGCGACGGGCTTCGCAGCGGCCTTCGGGGCAGCCTTTTTCTTGGCCGGCTTTTTCGCCGCCATCTTCTTGTCCATCATCTTCTCTTCAGCGCTGGTGCGCTTGATGTCCTGGCCGTGGGCGCGCTTGAAGGTCTGGATGTCCTTGAACTGGCCTTCGGTGTCGCGGACGGCGTAGAGCTTGGTGCCGGTGGTGCTGCGGTGGGTGGTGCGGGCCATGGCGTTTCCTCTTGTTCCCGAGTCGTGACTCAAAGAATCTGATGCGTGACTCTTAGCTGCGAACGCTTCAGAGACAACATCCATTCTCAATAACCCTGTTGGCGCCAGATCCGATGGCTGACGTATTCGATCCCGAGAAGCGCTCCGCCGTGATGCGCGCGGTGAAGTCGGCGAACACCATGCCGGAGCTGGCCGTGCGGAGGGCAGCGCACAAGCTCGGCGCGCGTTTCCGGCTGGGCCGCAAGGATCTGCCGGGCAAGCCGGACCTAGTATTCCCCGGGCGACGAACCGCCCTCTTCGTCCATGGCTGTTTCTGGCACGGGCACGATTGCCCGCGCGGCGCGCGTGTCCCCGCCACCAACCGCGCCTACTGGGAGGCGAAGATCGCCCGCAACATGGCGCGGGACAAAACGGCGAAAGCCGAGCTGAGGAAGCTTGGCTGGAAACATGCCGTGGTCTGGGAGTGCGAGACCCGCGATCCGGAGAAGTTGGCGCGCCTTCTGGGCCGCAAACTGGGCCCCAAAGGCCAGGATCAGCCCTGAACTTGACCCCCGGGGAGCCGGCTTACATTGTTCCCCGCGGCAGGAGGGCCCAATGCTCCATACGTCCACACAGAAGCTGATCCAGAAGATCTGCGAGCTTACCGAAAGCAGCGATATCGTCTGGAAGGAAGCGGCCGAGGGCCGCTGCCGCTTCGAGACCGAGGGCTATCAGCTCGAGGTGGCCGAGGAGCCGCCTCTGGTGCGCCTCCTGAGCCCCGAGGGGCGCGAGCTGGAAAAGGCGGAAGCGGTAGACCTCGCCATCGCCTGGCCCGGCGGCGACGGCACGTTCGCCACCCACGTCGCCGACATGGCGCGCCGCGCGCACCGCGTGGCGCGTGGGGCCGAGCATGCGATCACGAGAATACTGTCGTCCCTGTCCGCGCCGCCGAAGAAGTCCTTCGCCCCGCCTGAGCGCGAACCCACGTCGGCAGCGATCGAGTTCGACCAGTCTCAACCCACAGCGCGCAAGCCACAGCAGCTGAGCGCAGGCGAGAGCGCCGCATCGATTGCTGCGCTCAATGCCGACATGGTCTCGCAGCGCCGGCAGCCCGAGCCGCCGCCATCGCCGCATACGGCCCCTGCCCCCCAGCCTGCGCCGCCGCCGCGGCCGCAAACCGCGATCGACAGCGTTTTTGCCGCAGAAGCCTCCGCCCCGGAGGCGGAGCCCGCGATCGCAGCCGCCGAGGAAGAACTGCCTCTCGAAGACGCCCCGCCCGCGCGCACAGAGCCGACGCCCGTTCAGGCCGCGCCCATTCAAGAAGCGCCCGTTCAAGCAACACTGGGCCAGCCCGCACCACGCGCTTCGGCCCTCCCGCCTGTTGAGGACACAAAGCCCGCCCCCACAGACGCGCCCCCCTTTGCGCAAGCGCAGCTGCCAAGGCCTTCAGCGCCGCTGGCCAAGCCTGCATCCAACCTCTTCATGACCGGCTTCAGCGCCGTCAGCCGCCCCGCGCCGCGTCCCGAGCCGCAACCAGCCCCTCCGCCAGCGCCCGCCGCAAAGGCTGCGCCCGAGCCGCCCGCACAGCCGCCAACGCCCGCTCCACAACCCGAACCACCGCGCGCGCCTGAAATGGCCGCACCGGCAAAGCCGCCGAGAACCGGGCAGGATATCTACAAGCCGTGGTAGAGCGCGCTTTCTAGAACCGGCACTTCGGCGTCAGCAGGCGGCCGATCAGCGTGTCGCCCGAGCGCACTTCATCCGCGCCATCGCACTTGGCGTCGTCGGCGACGCCGGCGCGCAGGAAGCGCATCTTCGTCATCCAGGGTCCCGCCTGGCTCGGCTCGATCGGATCGAGATAGGCAACCGTCCCGTCCTTCTCGACCGCACAATCATAGAGGATGCCATCCTTGCCGCGCAGGCCAACGCCCGTGCGCTCGCTCTCGCGCGTGAATGCGGCGGTGATGAGGGCTGGCTTCTGCAACTGCTTGAGGCAGGCATCGATCGGCGCAAGATTTTCGACAACGCTGGCCGCTTCCGGCGAGCCGCCATTCGAATGGCCCGCAAACGCGCAGCCCTCGTAGGAGACGCCATCGAGCACAACGTCCACGGTGTACTCCGCCTGCCCCGCGCTTTCGGTCTGGCACGTGGTCTTCTTGATCGAGACCTTCAGCGGCGGCGTGTCGAACACGTCCGCTCCGTTTTCGCGGACCGGCTGCACCAGCGGCGCATCGATCCCGGGAAGACCCGAACGCTTGAACGAGAACCAGCCGTCCTCGATGTCGATGCGCCAGTTCGGCTCTTCGCCGGCGGCGTAGAAAGGCGGCTGCATCAGCCATGCGGCGGTGTCGAGTTTTTCGGCGGCCACCGGCTGCACGCCGCCATCGGCCTGGCGCGAGAGCGTGGCTGACGTCGTCGGCGCCTGGCCGCTGGTCGTGGCGGCCTGTTCAGCCGGCTTGCCTGCAGGCGTCTCTCCGCCGCAGGCCGCAAGGACCAACGCCATGGCGCCAAGGCACGCCGTAGCGAGAGCCCTAGTCCCCCATGCCCCGCGCGCGGCGGACCTGACCATGCTTCAGAACCCCGACTCTTGCCGGCCCGGGCGCGGGCTGCATTCAGACTCGCAAGCCTAGCACTTCCCGCGCACGAGAGGAGCCCCGCATGTTTCACCCGGCCCCACCTTCAGCTCATTGATTTGAAGGGTATTTTTGCGCCCGCGACTCTGTTGCCTGCAATTCAGATGAGAACGCTAGGGTATTCGCGGAGGACGAGGACAGCCCAAAAGCCTGAACTCGCCGGCGTTTGTGTCCGAAAAACACCACGCTCCAGAACTCGAGACCATGAATTGTTTGTAGGTTCACAGTTATCGCGGCGTCAGTACTTGGAATCACCTTACATGCGGTTGCAACTGACATCGGCTGGGCGC
>DASYKO010000062.1:0-5386 GCA_035995285.1 Hyphomonadaceae bacterium
GCGATCTCGACATGCTCGAGCACGCGCCCGCTATCCAGCCGGAGGGGCTTTTCGGGGGTGGCCACGGACAGGCGTTTCAGCCCGTCCGCGCCGCTCAGCGTGCGGGCGGGGGAATTCATGGGGCGGAACCTAGATCAGGTCGGCTGCGATATGAAGCAATAGATAGGAACGCTCGGCCTCGTTTACCCTTGGGTGTTGCGGCGACATGCTTTTTGCAGCTGTCGCCGAAGCAGACTAGGGTGCTCTCACGCTGGGGAGCGTGGATCAAGTTGCGTGAAATGGCGGATAGTTTCCAGGCCGTGGCCGACCCGATAGCCGACCCCCTCCTGTCCGCCCTCGGCGAGAGATGGCGAGAACTCAAGGACCTTCCTGCGGTTTCCCCCGCGGGCATCGGCTTCCGTCCCGCGCGCGAGGCCGCCGAGATGCGCCGTCTCACCCGCGAGGTCCAAGCTGCCGGGATACCCGCCGAGGCGATTGCCCGCCTCTGGCGCTCGCTCTGCGGGGACATGATGGTCACCCGCGGTCTCAAGACCGTCTATGTAGCAGGCGGGGACATCTCCCTGTCTCTCGAAGCGGCACGTGGCTATTTCGGCTTCGCGCCTCAGGTGACGCCTGTCGTCGAAGTTCGCGATGCGCTTGAGCGGGCCGACCAGAACCAGGGCGTGCTCGCCTGCGTTCCCTGGCCCGAGCATGCGGGGGCCGGCCAGTGGTGGCCGATGCTGAACGAGGGCAAGTTTCGCAACCTCGCCATCGTCGCCGGCTGGCCTAGCGTTCCGGCCCGCCCGAACGACGCCCCGCGCATCGCCATCATCGGCCGCGTCGCCATGGAGGCCTCGGGCGACGACGACACGCTCGCCACCGCCCATGACGATCATTATCTGGCCGAACAACGCCTTGGCGATGTTGGCCTGAAAGCCGAAGTCGTCGCCCGCGCCCGGTCGCTCGCCCTTATCCGCATTCGCGATTTCGTGGCCGTGGACGACCGCCGGGTAGACCTCGCCCGGAAGGCGGGACTGGACGGCCTACGCGTTGTCGGGGTACGGCCACGGCCTTAGGGCAACCCGGACCACCCCAATGACCGACAAGCCAAAACCGCTGCCGCAACTTGCGAACGTGAACGCCTATGTGCCGGGCGAGGCGCCCAAGCCCGGCAAGGGGCCGAGCTATAAGCTCGCCTCCAACGAAAACCCGCTCGGCGCCTCGCCGAAAGCCAAAGCTGTCTTCGCCGACATGGCCGCCAAGCTCGACCTCTATCCCGATGGCGGCGCGCACATGCTGAAAGCCGCCATCGCCAAGAAGAACGGCCTCGATCCAGCTCGCATCGTCGTCGGCGCCGGGTCCGATGAGATCTTCCTGATGCTCGGCCGCGCCTATCTCGGCGCCGGTGACGAAGCGATCTCCACCAAGCACGCCTTCGCCATCTACGAGATCATCACCCAGCAACAGGGCGCCACGCCGGTCGTCGTGCCCGAAAACAACTTCGTGGCCGACGTCGACGCGATCCTCAAAGCCGTCACGCCGAAGACCAAGCTGGTCTGGCTCGCCAACCCCAACAACCCGACGGGCACCTACCTCCCGTACGACGAAGTGCAGCGCCTGCACGCCGGTCTGCCGCCGCACGTGCTGCTGGTGCTCGACGGCGCCTATGCCGAATTCGTGCGCAAGAACGACTACGCCTCCGGCATCGAGCTCGCCTCGAAAGCCAGCAACGTCATCCTCACTCGCACCTTCTCCAAGCTCTATGGCCTCGCCGGCCTGCGCGTCGGCTGGGGCTATGCGCCCGCCCATGTGATCGACGCGATCGAGCGCGTGCGCATGCCGTTCAACGTCAATCTCGTGGCCCAGGCCGTCGCCATCGCCGCGCTCGAGGATGACGAGTTCAACGAGAAATCCTTCGTCCACAACGAGACGGAACTGCCGCGCCTCGTCTCGGCCCTCCGCGCGCTCGGCCTCGGCGTGATCGACGGCGTTGGCAATTTCGCCGTGGCCAAATTCCCTGACACCCAAGGCAAGACCGCCGCGGAGGCTCTCGCTTACATGAAGGACCGCGGCGTCACCGTCCGCAGCCTCGCCGGCTACGGCATGCCGCAATACCTGCGCATTTCGGTCGGCACCGTCGAAGGCAACGATGCGGCGATCAGGCTGATCAAGGAATTCCTGGGCAAATGACCATCTTTGCCCGCATCGCCATCGTCGGCGTTGGCCTCATCGGCGGCTCCATCGCGCGCGCTGCGAAGGAGAAGGGCGCAGCCTCCGCCGTCTCGCTCTACGACTTCAACGCTGATGCCTTGAAACGCGCCGGCGAGATCGGCTTCGGCGAACCGCGCGGGTCTCTCGCGGACGCCGTGAGCGACGCCGACTGCGTCTTCCTCTGCATTCCCGTCGGCGCCATGGGCGAGGCGGGCAGGGCGGCCATCGCCGAAATGAAGCCCGGCGCCATCCTCACCGATGTTGGCTCCGTCAAAGGCAGCGTGGCGAAAGAACTCCGCTCCGGCGCCAAGCCCGGCGTTCACATCATCCCGGGCCATCCGATCGCGGGCACCGAAAAATCCGGCCCCGACGCCGGCTTCGCCAGCCTCTTCGAAAACCGCTGGTTCATTCTTACGCCCGACGCCGGCACGGACCCGGCCTATCTCGCCGCGACCGATAGCCTCGCCAAATTCTGGCAGACTCTTGGTTCCAAGGTTGAGCGCATGGACGCATCGCGCCATGATCTCGTGCTCGCCGTGACGAGCCACATCCCCCACCTCATCGCCTACAACATGGTCGCCACCGCTTACGACATGGAGCAGGTGACCGAAGGCGAAGTGGTGAAGTTCTCCGCCGCCGGCTTCCGCGACTTCACCCGCATTGCAGCATCCGACCCGATCATGTGGCGCGACGTCTTCCTCAACAACAAGGAAGCCGTGCTCGAAGTCCTCGGCCGCTTCGAGGAAGACCTCACCGCCCTGCGCAAAGCCATCCGCAACGGCGACGGCCAGAAACTGTTCGACACCTTCACCCACTCCCGCCGCATCCGCCGCGAGATCATCGACGCAGGGCAGGATACGGCGATCCCGAATTTCGGTCGGGATACGACGAAGAAGCCGTAGACGCATTCCATCTACCGCTGTCATTCCGGGCGAAGCAGCGAAGCTGCGTAGACCCGGAACCCAGGAGCCAAGAGCGCTCCTGTCTCAACAGCGCTCGGCGCAACACCAACGAACGCGGCCCCTGGGTTCCGGACAACGGCTACGCCGTTTCCGGAATGACACCTTGTATATCTCGCGCTAATGCTGAGCTGGCTCTCAGAAAAGATGGTTGGACATGGCGAAGGCTAAGACACCTGGAAAGTCAGTGAACACGAAGCCGCCTGCGAAGAAAGCTCCACCCAAGCCGCCGGCCAAAGCGCCCTCCGCCAAAGCTGCGCCCAAACCCTCCGCCGGCGGCACCAAAGACAAGCCGTGGAAACTCTCCACCCCCAGCGGCGGCTCCACATTCGAAGCCTGGCGCGATGAAACCGCCGCGCCGCCCGCACTCGTCTGCAACGTCGGGTCGACCGTACTCTCCTACCAGCTCCGCTGCATTGAAGACCTCCACGCCATGCTGAAGAAGCGCAGCGACTGGATGGCGCTCGGCGGCGCCGACGAACAGAAGCCTGCCACCGAAGGCAGCGTCGAAGCCTGGGCGCGCTCGCCCGCGAACCCCGTCAAAGGCTGGTACGGCCTGAAGAAAGGCTTCCGCGGCCGCTTCGGCCACTATGTCCCGCCCGTGATGGAATTCCTCGGCCTCGCGGAGGTCGAGCACAATCCGAAGAACAACCGGATGCGCGCGAAGTAGGCGTCCATTGCGCCCGCGCCAGCCTGGCCTAGACTATGGTCCGGGCGGATAGAATTCGGGGACGCAGTGGCAGACATCTTCATCTCGTACAAGCGGGAGGACCGTCCGGCGGCGCAGCGCGTGGCCCTCGCCCTCCGCCAGCTTGGATTCGATGTGTGGTGGGACTTCGAACTCCTCTCCGGCGACCGCTACCGCAAAACGATCCGCGTGGTGATCGACAACTGCAAGGCGGCGGTGGTGCTCTGGAGCCAGCGGTCAGTCGAAAGCGATTTCGTGCTGGATGAAGCAACGCACGCCAAGGAGCAGAACAAGCTGACCCCGGCGCGGCTTGATGGCGTCGCTCTGCCATTCGGTTTCGGCCAGGTCCATACCGACGACCTGCAGGGCTGGGACGGCGAACTTTCTCATCCCGGGTTCCAGGCGCTCGTCCGCTCGCTCGAGACGCGGGTCGGGCACAAGGGCAGGCTGGGAACAGGCCCCTCCGTCGAGCAACAAGCCGCGGCTGCCGAACTGGATGCGTTCAAGGCCGCACAGTTTGCAAACAACGCTACGGCGCTGCGGGCCTTCGTGAAGCAGTATCCGAGCGGAATGTTCGCGACCTTCGTGCGCAGCCAAATGGAAGGGATGGCTGATGCGCCATCTGCTGCTTCGCCGGTTTTCTCCGGCCCGTCAGCACAGACCCAGCCGTCGCCACACTCCGCCGCGGAGAAACGGACATCAGCGCCGGGCAGGCAACGACCTTCGATACCCCTGATCCTGGTTGGCGTGCTGGGGCTCTTGTTGGCATTCGCCGCAATGGAGATCTGGTATCTGCCCGGCGCCTTCGAGCAGTTGAAGCCGGCCAGCATCGTGCTGCCGGGGACGATCACCAGCCTGTCGCCTGACGGATTCAGAGTCAGCTGGCCGGACCTGCTGCACAACATCCTGGCAATCACCTCAGGCGCGCTGCTGTGCGCCGGCCTGCGCGGACGGGCGGGCGATATACGGGTTTTGATCGCGCCGTTCGCCGCTATCGTGCTGGCAAGCTGGCTCGCCAGTTCCTACGTGGGCGCCTTCAACACCGGCAATCCCGCCTTTTCGGACTTCGGGCGGCGCGCCCTCGATGCGGCGCCTGCCGTGGTGACAGCCATCGCAGGCCTTCTGCTGGGCCTGAGGCGCAGTTAGCCGCTCACCCCTCCGGCCGCACAAACGGCGCCGGCACGGGCGCGTCCGCATGCCTGCCCTGGGCTGCGCGGCCTTCCGCCACCAGCCGAGTTGTCGCCGGATCGAGCGCCTCCTTCAGCCGAATGGTGAAGGCCTCCTTGTCGAGGCCCGGCTCGATCGGCTTCAGCACTTCGAAGATAACGTGCCCCGGCTTGCGCCAGAAGCTCTTCCAGACGAGCCCGGTGTTGACCGCAATAGGCACGCACTTCACCTCGAGGTCGCGATACATCGCAAACGCGCCCGGCTTGATGACCGCATCTGCATCCGGCAGCTGACGCGTGCCTTCCGGAAAAATCACGACCTGCCTGTCCTTGGCCGCCACTTCCTTGGCGGCCGCCATCATCGCCTTCAGCGCGCGCGCACG
>DASYKO010000063.1:0-6006 GCA_035995285.1 Hyphomonadaceae bacterium
GCGGATGATTTCGCGTCAGACACTCTACCGGTAGCGCCAGCAATGGCGTGGCCAACACAAGCGCGGTTCATCCGCGTCCCCGGCCCTCCACTCACGAGGGCGCACGAGCATCCCAGGCGGTTTCCACCGGCCTGAATGCGAAACCGTAACGTAGGGTGCATTAGGGCATCGGTGACGACACCGGACGACGATGTTTGAAATCGAGGCGCCAACCCCTACAAAGCCCTCATGAAAAATCCCGCCGCCGCGATCTGGCATGAGCTGCGCTACGCCATCGACCGCGCGCTCAAGACCGGCGAGCGCAAACACGAGTTCGAGGCCAAATACCGCAAGCACGGCGACTATTTCGGCTACCGCTCCAACCCCTACGAACTCGAGAAGTACGAGCGTACGCTGGCCTTGATGCGCCTCTGGCGCCCGGACACGGCGCAAAGCGCGCTCGAAATCGGCTGCAGCGTCGGTGTCTTCACGAAGATGATCGCCGCGGAATTCTCGCGCGTCACCGCGGTCGACATCGCAAAGGAAGCCCTCGCCATCGCCGCAACCGAAGTCGGCTCAACAGGCCAGGTAACCTACGTGCAGAGCGACCTGCTCTCGCTGAAGCTCAACCAGACCTTCGACGTGATCTTCTGCGCCGAGGTCCTGATGTACATCCGCGAGCCCGACGCACCGGCCGCGTGCAAGGCGCTCGACGATCACCTCGCTCCAGGCGGCATCATCATCGAAGTCAGCCAGCAGGACCGCGAATCCGGCCGCCCGAAATTCTTCCACGGCTGGGCAACTGCTCTCGGCGAATACTTCGAGATCGCTCACCGCGAAAAGTTCGACGATCCGACTCGGCCCTACGAGATCGTCGCCTATCAAAGGAGAAGGTGACGCCACGCCACCCAAATCTGAAGCGTGTAAAGCGCGCCACTTTGGTTCTGCATATTTGCGGCCCCTCGCCAGAGGTTACCTTCAAAACGCGATGAAAACGCTACGTAACGCTGCAAGAACGAGCAGTCCAGTTTGTCGCAAGATGTATCGCAGGCGTAGACAAAGATAACATCGGTGTTACCCTTCGAATTATTGGAGTAACATACGCGTTATCGGGGTCTATTCGGGGACAATAGATCTTCCCTCCAGGGGCTCGGGGAAGGTGATGCAGGGGTCGAATACTTTCCAGGTCTTCGTGATCTCTCTAGATCGCGCAGTAGAACGACGTGAGCACATGAAGAAGCTCGTGTCTGATCTTGGATTTACTGCAACCGTCATATCTGCGGTCGATGGCCGGAATCTGCGCCCGGAACAGCGCGCCAAATACTCCAGCGATCGCGCCCGGCGCATCTATGGCTGCGAGATGAGCGATTCAGAGATCGCCTGCTATCTCAGCCACCTCAGCATCTATTCGAAGATGATCGAGCACCGCATCGACGCGGCGCTGATCCTCGAAGACGACATCTCCGCCATGGGCGATCTCAAGCCCGCGGTCGAGGACGTGCTCAAGCTGCCGAAGTCCGCCTGGCAGGTCGTGCGCCTGCAGAGCACCAAGCGCTGCGTCTCGCATCCCGAGCCTGACGACAAGAGCATGGGCGAAGCCCTCGCCAAGATCGGCCCGCGCGAGATCTTCCGCCTCAAGACCAGCGTACTCGGCGGCTGCGCCTATCTCATCCGCCTGGGCGCCGCCTCAGCCATGCTGGCGCGCAGCGAACTGATCGATATGCCGATCGACCAGACGCTCGACCGCTACTGGGAGAACGGCATCATCCCCTACGTGCTGCGCCCGATGCCGGTATGGCATGAGGACCTGTTCGAATCCGAAATCGGCGTGCGTGGCCGCGCGAAAATAAAGAACGCCCCCATGGGCACGCTCATGCGCCGGCGCGGGCAGAGACTGATCGACAGCTTCAACAAGCGAGTATTCTGGCTGGCTTTCCGGGTACCCTCACTCGGAAGCCTGCTGGCCGGCGCCGGATTGCCGAGCGCTCGCATGGCGCTTCGCGCGCTATGGGGCGTTCCGGCGCCGCAAATTCCTGTCGCGAGGAAGGTGTAGCGCGTGATCGACGACCTCGCCCTCCTCCGCCTCAACCACGAACTCGGAATCTGGCGCCGAGCATGGCAGGCGCCGATCCTGTGGTGGCGCGACGATGATTGCCGCGAGCCGACCTGGCAGCTCGACCGTCTGATGCATGTACGGCGTGACCTGCCGATCACGCTCGCGGTCATTCCGGATGGAGACCTGACAGCGCTGGCCAAGCACCTGGAATCGGCCGACGGGATCACCATCGCCCAGCACGGCGTCGATCACGCGAACAAGCTGCCCGATGGCGGCCCGCGCAGCGAATTCCCGGAAGACATGACGCAGGATGCGATCAACGGTGCAGTCTCCGCAGGCCATGCGCGGCTATCTGCAGCGGGGCTCGATCCCATCCTGTTCGTGCCGCCCTGGAACGAGCCAAGCGACCGCCTGATCCAGGCCATCAAGTCGGCGGGCTACGGCGCCTATTCCATCGGCAAGAACGGCGACGATCGCGATGGCCTCGAGCACGTCGGCGCCCAGGTCGACATATTGCGCTGGAAAGGCACACCGCACTTCCGCGGCCGCCGCCGGATATTCGACGCCCTCCGCTACGAACTCGAAGCGCGCCGTCGCCATGGCGCTTTCGACAAACCCATCGGCCTGCTGACGCATCACCTCGTGCACGATGAAGAAGCCTGGGCCTTCCTGGTGTGGTTCGCCCAGTTCGCCCAGCGCGGCTTCGAGATCCGCGGCCTCGACGAACTCGTGCAGCCAGCGCGAACAGAGGCAACGCCCCTGTTCAAGCAACGCAGGCCGCGAACCTCCGCGTAAGACTTGGCAGCCTAATTCCCCGAACGCGGATGCCTCTGACGCTGCAGCGGACCGAACACTTTGGGGACCGCAGGAAAAGCGTGGCCATCTAGAGAGAATTTGGCCGCTGTGGTGATGGCGAATGCATCGCGCACCCACCATATCGAAACCGGCGTAATCCTGTCGGCCTCAACGTTCACGGTCATCGGGTAGAAGAGCCCGCCGGGATATTCGAGCACAAAATACTGAGGACCCAGCGGCGCGGCGAAACGGACATGATCGGTCGCCCCCTGCGGATCGGAGTCGGATTTGATCTGCGCATTCTCGTTCGGATTCTCGGCATAGACCTGCGCCCGCGATCCCGGCGGAGTGCCGCGGCGAATGGATGTGGTCGTCTGCGCGCTGCCGCGCGCCATGTAGAATTCGACGAAGCCGGAAGGCTCGCCCGGCACGGCCCAGCCGGAACGCTCCTTGAACTCGCCCTCCCCGATCGATTCGATGCGCTGAAAGTCCGCCGCGCCGAGACCTTGCAGGCTGGGGTTGAGCTGTAGCGCGCTCGGATCGATCGAACAGGCCGACAAAGCCAGCGTTGCGGCGGCTGCAAGAGCCAGATGAAACGGGCGCATGATCGTCCTCCCAGGTGTTGGAAGGAATCTAGGGATGGCGGCCGGCGCCGTAATCTAGCCAAAGGGCTTAGCTGGAGGCTTAGGACCTGTCTTCACTGCAGCGGAAACACCGCTGGATCAGGGCGAAACGCCGAGCATCTCCTTGAGCTTCGCCGTCTCGATGGCGAAGGCGGCCGTGCCCGGCGAGACCAGCTCGACATGGCCGGTGTTGCCCACGACAACGACTTCCGCGCGGTCGCCCGCAGCTTTGGCCTTGCGCACGATGTCCTCGCCGAGACGTGCAGGCGCGATCGCATCCTTGTCGCCATTCACCGCTACCTGGCGCACTCGCAGCGGGAACATCTCGACCGGCGACGTATCGGAAAAGACATCGGCCCGGTCGGTCGCCAATGGCCCGGTGAGCTGGTCAAGAATGGAGGCGAGGCAATCGCGCTGGGTCACGCTGGCGGACAGTTTCAGGTCCGCCAGACCGCCGGAGTTGACGACACCTGCGAGCTTCAGCGGATTGTCCATGTAGAGCGGCGAGGTCTTCGCAAGCTTCGCCCGCGCCGCCAGCCACATGACGAGATGGCCGCCGGCCGAATGGCCGAAGGCCGCTATGCGGCTGGTATCGAGATTGAGGGCAGCTGCGTGATCCCGAAGCGCGTCTGCCGCGCGGGCAACATCGAGGAAGGTGCCGGGGTATCCGCCGCCGGCCTCGTCCACGCCGCGGTATTCGATGTTCCAGACGGCGATGCCTTGCTTGCGCAGATCCTCGGCCGCCCAGTTCATCAGCGTGTGGTCGGCGACCGATTTCTGCCAGCAGCCTCCATGCGCCATGAGAACGACAGGGTGCGGCCCGGCGCCATCGGGCAACCAGACATCGACGACATCTGTCGCGCCCTGCCCCCAGCGGATGGTCTGCTGCGGAGAGACTTTGGGGCGGCTGAGGAGATCATCCCACACCATCAGGCGTTGCTTCATGGGCGCTTCCTCACCGGGAGCCGCAACAGGCGCGCCGCGCGGCGTCTGCGGCGAGCAGGCGGCGGCAAGAAGAACAAGGCTGAGGGCGATCCCACGCATGGCCCCTGAGTGGCGCGTAGAACCGGCGTTTGCAAGGGTTGCCAGCGGCAGATTGGCAATCGCAAATACAAGCATGGCAAAACCACCCCAATCCCGCAGGGAATGCGAAGCGCTCGACATGGACGATCCGCTGCAGCACGCGCGCAAGGCGTTCGTGCTGCCGGAGAAGACCATCTATCTCGACGGCCATTCGCTGGGGCCGGCGACGCACGAGGCGATCAAGCGCGTGAACCATGCGGCAGCGCAGGAATGGGCACAGGGCCTCATCCGCTCATGGAATGATGCGGGCGGCGGCGAGGGCTGGATCGACCTGCCCCTGCGGGTAGGCCAGCGCATTGCCGGCCTGATCGGCGCGCAGCCGGATGAAGTGATCGTCGCCGACAGCGTATCCGTGAACCTGTTCAAGCTGGCCGCGGCTGCCATGGATCTGGCGGGAACAAAGACGCTGCTGGTCGAGGAGAGCGAATTCCCGACAGACCAGTACGTCGCCGAGGGGCCGGCTGGCATCAAGAGTGGAAGACTGAAGCGCGTCGGCGCGGATCAGGCGATCAGCGTGCTTGCGAAAGAATGCGTCGTGCTCATCAAGAGCGTCGTGAACTATCGCACGGCTCTGGTCGCGGATATCGCAGCCCACGAGAAAGCAGCGGCGAAGACCGGCAGCGTGATCGTGTGGGACCTGTCGCACGCGGCCGGCGTGCTCGAGCTTGATCTGGCGGAACAAGGCGCTTGGCTGGCGGCCGGCTGCACCTACAAATTCCTGAACGGCGGCCCAGGCGCTCCGGCCTACCTCTACGTGCGCGGCGACCTGGCGGAGAAGCTGTCCAACCCGATCGCGGGCTGGATGGGCCACGCCTCGCCGTTTGCATTCGATCCCGGCTATGCCCCGCGCGCAGGCGTGGCGAGATTTGCTGCGGGAACGCCGGGAATACTCTCGCTGTCGGCGCTCGACGGCGCTCTCGACGCCTTCAACGGCACGGACATCCGGTTGGTTGAACGCAAGGCGCGGGCGCTAGGCGATCTCGTGCTGGCGCGGACCAAGGCGATGGGGCTGGAGGCGATCTCACCAACCGATCCGTCACGACGCGGCGGACATGTTTCAGTCAGGCATCCGGACGGTTATGCGGTGGTGCAAGCCCTCATTGCGCGCGGGGTGATCGCGGATTTCCGCGCGCCGGATTGCATGCGCTTCGGCGTGTCGCCGCTGTTTCTGCGCTATGCCGATGTCTGGGATGCGATGGATGCGTTGGCAAACGTGCTGACGTCTGCGGAATGGGACAAGCCCGAGTTCAAGACGCGGGCGGCTGTTACCTGAAAGTAGCCGTTTGAAGGTTCGAAACGCCGCGCTATAGCTCGTTGCAATTGCAAGCAGCCACGGACGGGTGGCCCCAAGGGAGGACTTCAAATGTCGCTGAAGCTTTACATGCACCCGGTCTCGACCGTGAGCCGCCCCGTGCGCCTGTTCGTTGCCGAGAAGAACCTGCCGGTCACAGAACAGGTGGTCGACCTGAT
>DASYKO010000064.1:0-5606 GCA_035995285.1 Hyphomonadaceae bacterium
ACGCCCTTGGACTTGTAGGCGGCCTGCATCTTCTCGAGTTCGGCGGCGGCCGTGCGGGAGACCTTGGCGCCGTCGGCCTGGGTCATGATGACGATCGCGGGCGCCGACTTGAAGTAGTGGAGCTCGTGCGAGAGCCGGGTGTGGTCGGTCAGCTGGAAGTTGGCCGCCCGCTCCGGAACCTGGGCGGCGCCCGGCGTGGGGCTCGGGGCGGCGATTGCAACAGCAGCTGCGATGGCGACGGCGGCCACGGCAACGCTCGAGGCCAGAAGGACCCGCTTCATTCGATTTCTCCCAGTAGACGGCGAGGGGGGAAGTTCAGCTTGTAATATCGGTTACGCTTATCGCTCGGCAGACGGCGTAAGGCAATGCGGCATGCAGTATATAAGGGAAACTTGTCGGTTCCCAGTGGTCACATTCGCGCGAAAGCCGAACCCCTGTTCGCATTCGGATGGCTCGGTTGATGCATTCCGGGACGTACCGGTCCCTCCCGGAAGGGCCTGGCCGGGCGTGATCCCGCCCCTGGACGCAGACCATGGCTGACGCCGCTAAACCAATTGCTAACCCTGAAAGCGCTGCGGCTTCCGCGGGGTACGGTCGGTTCCTTGTGCTGGACGGGCTGCGCGGCATCGCGGCTTTTGCGGTTATTCTGGATCATGTCGCCTCCACAACGCTCCGGTCCTGGTTCCCGGGGCGGTACCTGGCGGTCGACTTCTTTTTCGTCCTCTCCGGTTTCGTTCTGGCGCACGCCTATGGCCAGCGTCTGAGGGAAGGGCGGCTGTCCACCGGCGCCTTCCTCAAGGTCAGGCTGATCCGGCTCTATCCGCTCTACCTGCTTGGGCTGGCGATCGCGCTGATCCCGCCGCTGGTGATCTTCCTCAAGGGCTGGGGCGGAAACCCCGTGGCCGAGACGCTGGTCGTCGCCGGAACAGGGCTGCTCTTCCTGCCCATGCCGCCGGTCTTCACCTGGACCTATGGGCTCCTCTATCCGCTCAACGGCCCGGCCTGGTCGCTGTTCTTCGAGATGATCGCGAACGTCGTCTACGCAGCCATCGCCCGCTTCCTCTCCCCGCGCGTCTTTGCGGTGATGCTGCCCATCCTTGGCCTGGCAACCGCGTTTACCGTGATGCGGCACACGGATGTCGAAGGGCCCGGCTGGCTCTGGCCACACTTTGACGCCGGGCTTGCGCGCGTGCTGTTCGACTTCTTCGCGGGCGTGGCGATCTACCGCCTGCGCGAGCATCTCCTGGCGAAGGGCAAGGGCTTCCCCGCCATCCCCGCCTGGCTCGGCGTAGCGCTCCTCCTCGCCATCTTCGCGGTGCCCGCGACCGGCATCTGGCGCCAGGCCTTCGATACGCTCGCCGCGATCGTGCTGATGCCGCTGCTTGTGACGCTCGTCTCAGGCGCCAAGGTAAACGGCAGGCTGGCCGTGCTCTGCGGTTTCCTCGGCACGCTCTCCTATGGCGTCTATGTCCTGCACGTGCCGCTGATGGGGCTCACCGCCATGGCGTTGGACCTGATCCACATCCATCTGCCTTATGGCTTCGTCATGGTGCTGCTGGTGGCGCTGATTGCCGGATGCGCCGCCGCACTCGCCAACTACGTGTATGACGCGCCTGTCCGGCGCTGGCTCACAAAGGCGCTCTCGTCCCCGGCGAAGCTGCTAAAACGCACCTGACGGCGGGAGAAGCTGGTTAACCCACACGTCCCCGAGTGGCATGTGACTTGCTCGCGCATGTGGGGAAAGGCCGGACCGACTGCAGCTTGCCCGGCCACATCGAAGGCTTGCTCGTGAAAAAGGCGCTCAAAGGCATTGTCCGGGCAACCGGACTTGAACGTAAGCACGTCGCCGCCGCACGCATGTGCTGCGAGCGCCACGTGCTTGCCCGCGTCGGCCGCGCCCGCAAGCGCTATATCGGCCGCATCCTCTGCTATCACTCGATCGGCCAGGAAGAGTGGGGCATCAACGATGTCACCCCCTCGATGTTCCGCCGCCATATCGAGCTTGCCCTCGAAGCCGGCTACCGCTTCGTGCCCGCCTCTGAACTCGCCAAGACCGGCGGCGGCCCCAAGGACCTCGCCATCACCTTCGATGATGGCATGAAGACCGTGATCACCAACGCCGCGCCGATCCTGAAGGACTACAACCTTCCCTGGACCTTCTTCCCCGTCTCCGACTGGACCGAGGGAACCACTCCCTGGGTCAAGGACATGGTCATGGACTGGAAGGACGTCGAAGCCCTGATGCACGCCGGCGCCGAAATGGGCTCGCACTCGGCGACGCATCCCGATTTCGGCAAGATCGAGCTCGGCCAGATGGTCGATGAACTCGGCGGCAGCCGCGACCTCTTCCGCAAACGCCTCGGCATTGCGCCCGAAACCTTCGCCATTCCGCTCGGCCAGTCGATGAACTGGAAGGAAGCCTCGATGAAGGCGGCCAACGATGCGGGCTATGGCGTGATCTATGCTCAGGCAGAAGAGACAAGACCCAAAGGCACCGTCCCGCGCACCTTCGTCACCAAGTTCGACGGGGACCGGATCTTCAAGTCGTTGCTGAAGGGCAAGTTCGACTACTGGGAGGAGTGGGTCTGATGACCTCACTGCCCATCGCCAAGCGTAAAGTATCGGTGGTTGTGCCAACGCGCGACCGCCCGGCACTGCTGCGTGAAGCGCTGGCCTCCATCCGCGCCCTCGAGGGCGAGGACCTCACCTTCGAAATCCTCATCGGCGACAACGGCAAGGATCCCGGCTCGAAGACCGCCGCCGAGGAATTCGGCGCCGTCCACCTTCCCGTCGTCCGCAACGGGGCAGGGGCCGCGCGCAATGCCGCCCTCCAGGCCGCCACCGGCGATTTCATCGCCTTCCTTGACGACGACGATGTCTGGACCTCGACCGCCGTGCGCGGGCAGATTGCCGTTCTGGACGCCGACCGCGATCTCGAAGCCTGCTTCGCGCAGACCATGTCGACCGATCACGAACTGCGCCCCACGTCCGAAGCCTGGCCGGCGACAAGCCCGGGCAAGGGCGATGATCTCGTCCGCACCATGCTCTCGGGCTACTACCCCCAGATCGGCGGCACCGTTGTTCGCATGGCCGTCCGCAAGGATGTCGGGCTGTTCGACGAGGCGCTGCTCGGAGACCAGGACTGGGACTGGCAGCTGCGTATCGCCCGCCGCCGCAAGACCGGCTTCTCCAAAACCCTTTGCGTGATGTTCCGCCAGCGCCCGCCGGGCTCGTTCGACAAGCTGCGCCTGATGCGCCTCGGCTTCACCCGCCGCGTCTTCTTCCGCCATGCCTGGCCGGAATGGCGCGTGTGGAAGAGCCCGATCCGCTTCGTGAAGGCCTACACGCAGACCGTCGGCCAGTATTTCGAATACTTCGTCGACGCCGCCGTCACCCGCGCCCGCAATGGCGAGCGCGGCGGCACGGCCCGCGCCATCATGGGCGCTTTCCGCGTCTTTCCGGCGCGCACCGTGGCCCACCTCATCCTGCCGCGTCCACTGCGCCGCGCTGCTGCGACGATGCTCTGGGGCGATCATCGCGACCACCATCTGGGAGCCGTCTGATGTCAGAACGCATCGACATCGCCTTCGGCTTCGATGGCCGCTACGTCCCGCACGCCGCGAACGTGATGACGTCGATTGCGCGCCATGCACCGGGCGCGAACCTGCGCTACATCGTGCTGCAGGCCGACGTGTCGCCCGAACAGAAAAAGCGCATCGAGAAAGCCACCCCCGGCGTCGAGTTCGTCTGGATCGATGTCGGCGATGATGACCTGCCGGCCTACGCCACGCGCGGCCACCTCAACCGCACCGTCCTCTTTCGCCTTGGCCTCGAGAAGCTCGCCCCGGCCGACTGCAAGCGCGTGCTCTATATCGACGCCGACACCATCGTGCTCGGCGACGTGCGCGAGCTGTGGAACGCCGATCTCGGCCCCTATGCGCTCGGCACGGTCACTGACTGCTACCAGAACGCCGACGAGTTCGCGAAGCTCTGGGGCCTCACCCCCGGCGGGCGCTATTTCAACGCCGGCGTGCAGGTGATCGATCTTGCGAAGGTGAGGGCCGAAGGGCTCTTCACGAAAGCGCTCGACTTCATCGTCGAGCACGACGCCAAGCTGCTGTTCGGCGACCAGGATGCGCTCAACTACGTCTTCTGGAAGAATACGAAAGCCATCGAGCCGACCTGGAACGTGCAGCGCTTCCTGACGCGTAACGAGATCGCCAACGAGGCCTCGCCCGACCGGCGCTGGGGCAAGACTTCGCCGCGCCTCATCCACTTCATCGGCCTCGACAAGCCGTGGCTGAAGAACGCCTGGCATCCGTGGGCGTGGACCTATTGGGAAAACCTCCGCCGCACGCCGTTCGTGAAGGACGTGCAGGAGACCTCGAAGGTCGACTTCCTCCACATGATGCGTTTCCGCTTGCGCTGGTGGCTGCGCCGCCCCGGCCCGGGAGCCGCCGCATGAGCATCGTTCAAGCCGCGCAGGCCGACGCCCGGTTCATCGCCACGAAGTCGCTGGCGCCCATCGCCAAGGCGCCTACCGGCGAGATCGACATTACGTTCGGGTTCGACGCCCGCTATGTCGCCCATGCTGCGGCGGTGATCGGCTCGGTCGTGCGCCATGCGCCGGGTGGACGTTTCCGCTTCATCATCCTCCACGCCGGCATCGACGCAGCGCTGCAGAAGCGCATGGAATCGGTCGCTCCCGGCCAGCGCTTCGTCTGGGTCGAGGTGGGCGATGATGACCTGCCGCCCTTCGCCGACCGCATGCATTTCAGCCGCGCCACGCTTTTCCGCCTCGGCCTTGAAAAGCTCGCCCCGGCCGATTGCCACCGCGTGCTCTATCTCGACGCCGACATCACCGTGCTCGCCGATGTGCGCGAGCTCTACAACACCGATCTTGAGGGCAATCCGGTTGCAGCCGCGATCGACGCCTTCGTCGATCCCGTGCGTTTCCAGGGCATGTGGAAGCTGCCGACGCCGGGCACGTATTTCAATGCCGGCATCCTTCTCATCGACCTCGACATGGTCCGCCGCGAGGGCCTGTTCCAGAAGGCCGCCGATTTCGTCCTGCACAACGACCCCGAACTCAACGACCAGGACGCGCTCAACTGGGCGTGCTGGAACCGCTGGAAGCGTGTCGACGTGGACTGGAACGCCCAGCGCCACATGGCCATTCCCTCGCTGGTGGAAACCGAACTGACGCCCGACAAGCGCCTCAACGGCCGCGCCCCGAAGATCATCCACTTCACCGGCCCCGAAAAGCCGTGGCTGGCCAAGGGCTACCACCCCTGGTCGTGGGTCTACTGGGAAAGCCTCCAGCGCACGCCGTTCTTTGCTGAAGTGGTGAAGCGCGAGAAAGTCTCGACGCTGCAGCGCCTCAAGCTCTGGGCCCGGTTCAAGCGCCGCGGGTTCTGAGGCGCGTTAGCCCCCACTCCCCACCGCTGTCATTCCGGAAACGCCGTAGGCGTTATCCGGAACCCTGTATGTTGGGTGTGAGGGTTTCTGACCCTTGCGGCTGGCGCGGCCCGACGGAACCCTGGTTCGATCCGTTTCCTGGCTTGGGCGCGCCGGCCGGTCGTTGTTCCGAACAGTCGCTTGGGCAG
>DASYKO010000065.1:0-3765 GCA_035995285.1 Hyphomonadaceae bacterium
CACCGAGCCAACCGAGCGCTTGCCCTGGCTGCGCCCCAGCTGGACCACGATGTCGATCACCGACTTGGCGTAGTCGATCACATCCGCCCGCGTCAGCGTCAGCCCCGCCTGCAGCGTCATGAACGCAATCTGCTCCAGCGCGCCTTCCGGACTATCCGCGTGCACCGTGGTAATCGAGCCCGGATGCCCCGTGTTCACGGCCCGCAGGAACGTGAATGCCTCCGCCCCGCGGATCTCGCCCACCATCAGCCGGTCCGGCCGCATGCGCAGGGACGCCCGCAGCAACTCGTCGATCCCGACCCGCGTCTCGCCCAGTTCCGATCCTACGGCCACCAGCCCCACCGCATTGGGATGCTGCAGCTTCACCTCGGGCGTATCCTCGATCACCAGCACCCGGTCCGTATCCGGAATCTCTTTCAGCAGCGCATTGAGGAATGTCGTCTTCCCCGTGCCCGTGCCGCCGGAGATAACGATGTTCCGCCCCTGCTTCACGGCTTGTGAGAAGAACGAACGCAAATCTCCCCGGTCCAGCAGCTGCGCGAGATCGACATCGGCCGCAGTCTTCTGGCCGCTCACCGCCCGCCGCGCATTCGCAAACGCGCCGCCCGCTTCATAATCGGAAAGCGTCAGGTCCTGCACGACATGCTTCCGGATCGCCAGCGCCACATGCTGCCGCGTGGCAGGCGGCGTCACCACCTGAACGCGCGCGCCATCGGGCAGGGTGGCGGCAAGCAGCGGATGCTCCCGGCTCACGCCCTGACTGGTGTGCGCGGCGATCTGCTGGGCAAGCCGCTGCAGCATCTGGTCGGTCACATCGGGCGCCGCAAAACGCTCGAAACCCTTCTGGCTATCGATCCAGACCTCGCCGGGCTTGTTGACCAGAATGTCGGTCACATCCGGCCGGTCGAGCCACGGCGCGAATGGAGAGAGGTAAGTGCGGAGATAGACGCCTTCGCCGATCAATTGGACGCGTCCATCGTCTTGGCGGGGCCGACTGCGGTGAAGTCGAGGTCCTGGTTCACGAACACGCGCACCGGCGTGCCCTGCGGAACCGTGACGGTCGGCTTGATCTGCGTGTCGCTGCCCGAAAGCGCGCTCGTCGCGGCGCTCGTCCCTGCCTGCGCGCCGGCGATGACGACGGTCGTGTCGGTCGAATCCGCAATCGCATTCCCGCCGATCGAGAGGAGCGAGAGCAGGATCGCCCCGCCGAAGCGCTGCAGAAAATGGCGGTCGACATTGCCGGTGAGGCCCGTGCGGCCGAGGCTGTCGGTAGCGGGCGAGCCAAGGTCGATCGAAACGCCGTCGGAGCGGATAAGGCGCGTCCATATCAGGAAGGCGCGGCTCTGCCCCTGTTCCACGCCCGCCTTGTATTCGCCGATCAGCCGCGCGCCCCGCGGGATCAGCACCTTCGTGCCATCGAACCCGCGGATATCGCGCGTGACCACCGCCCGCGCCATGCCCGGCAGGTCGGAGTTGAGCGCCGTCTCCAGTACCGCCGGAACGATCTCGCCCTGGATGATGGTGGTCGAAAGATTGCGCAGATGCTCGGCCTTGGCCGTCTTGCCGGTCGAGCCGCCGAGGCCCATGCCAAGCCGCTGGGCAAAGCTCTCATCCGCATTCTTGGCCAGCGCCGCGCCCTGGTTCGACGCCGCCGTCGCAGCAGCCGCAAGCGCCGCGGGATCAAGCGGCTTGCCATCCGGCCCCAGCTGCGGGGCCCCGGCAGCCGGCGCTCTATATTCTCCGAGATCGACGACCAGCGCAGGCGCGCGAAGCCGGTCAAGCTCCGCCTGCGTCGGCCCTGGCGCCACCGGCGGTCCCTGCACGAGCTGCGGCTCGGGTTCCGGCGCGGGATCGGGGATCAGCACAGGCTCAGGCTGCGCTTGGGCAAATTGCGACATGTCCGGCGCAGGCGGCACGCCCTGCGTCGACATCGGCGCGGCAGCCGGCGCTGCATCGGTGAGGCGCTTCTGCTCCTGCGTCTGCCGGTTGGCGTTGAGCTGCAGGAACACGACGGTCCCGAGCCCCAGCGCGCCGACGATCCCGAACACGATGGGCCAGAGCGAGGAGGGCTGGCCGACGCGCGGGGCAGCGTCGACGTCGAAGGTAGGATCAAGTCCTCCACGAGGCGGCGGCGGGGGCGGTGGGTTCATCTCATCCTCCCCGCGTTGTGGGCAGGGCGGCGGGCGGCGGGGAAGGGCGCTTGGCCCAGCCATTGTTCACCAGCTTCGCGTTCGTCTTGCCGTATCGCAGCACGAAAGTCTGCGCCGTCAGGTCGACGACGTAGTAGGCGCCCGAGACGCGCGTCGGCGCGAGCTCTTCGCCTCCATCCGGCGCGATCGAGAAGATCGCCGGCGCGTCCTTCTTGGTGTCGAACTGGAAGTAGGTGATCCTGCCATCGTCGAACACGCGGATCGGATAGAGCTGCTTCGCGCCCGAAGGCTTGTAGTCGAAGTTGAAATCCGAAGGCTGCAGCGGCGGGGGAGGCGGCGGGGCAGGCGGCGGAGGCGGCGGGGCCGGGGGCTCGGGATAGATGAAGCGCAGGCGCAACATCTGGTTCGGATCGGACCGGGTCGAGGCTTCAACAGCGGTCAGCAGGAAGGAATAGATGCGCTGGTTGGTCACCACCGTCATCGAGGTGGTGTTGCCCTTCTGCATGGGCTTGAGGAACAGCATCGTCGCCTTGCGGTTCGGCGTCACCTGCCAGGAGAGCGAGTCGCCGATCGAAACGTTCTCGATCCGCTCGCTGGGATCGAACTCGATCGGCAGCTCATAGCCGAGCTGCCCGCGGATCTGCACGATCGCGTCGGGATCGTACATCAGCTGCTTGATGCGCGGATCGGTGGCGCCGCGCGGCGAGGATTGAATAGTAGCCTGGGCATGCGCCGCGGCGGCAAACGCCAGCGGGCTCGCGCCGAGCATGAGGACCGCAACTGCGGAACGAAACATAACTCTACTCCGGCCCGCCCCGAATCTCAGGAACTCACTCATTGAGCCGCCCCAGCCTGAGTTTCTTTCTTATCGGCACCATTTGCCGGGGGCTGCGCAAGTGAAGAGTCTGTTGGAACCGCCGCGAGCGGCCCCTCAAAGGCCGGCTGCACAACCGCCGGCGGAGGATTGGGAACCAATTGCACGTCAGAGGCTGTTTCGGCATCGCGACGGTAGTTCGTCACCTGGAAGCCCAGCGGGTTCAGCAGCCTGTCTTCCTGCTTCATCGGCTGGCCCGTAAAGCGGAACGTGACGATCGACTGCCAGTCATACCGCACCGGCTCCGTGTTCGTATCCTTGCGCTGCGCTTCGAAGCGTACGCGCGCCGTATCCTTGTCGATCAGTTCGATCTTCTTGATGATGACCTTGATGTTCGTGCCCGGCCGGATATCGGCCAGCACGCTCTGCGGTCCGGCCTGATACTGCGCCACATACCCGTCCCGCGCACTGCCCAGCGACCACAGTGCGATGCGCTCATAGCGCTCCTTGAAGTCGGAAGGATCAAACGTCTCACGCGCGAGCACGTACTGGGCGAGCATGGATTCCACGATCGCCTGGTCCTCAGCGAGCGAGCCGAGCTGAACTCCGTGCATGGTTTCGACATACCCTGTCTGCCGGTCGACGAGCACGGTGTAGGGCACGACCTCTTTCAGCGGCAGCATGATCGCGATCGCCGCAGCCTGCGCCGCGCAGACGACGATCAGGATGATCGCCACGAACCACGCCGTGTTCCGCCCGCGGCGCTCCTGCTCGATATTGTGCTCGATCCAGTGATCGACC
>DASYKO010000066.1:0-7383 GCA_035995285.1 Hyphomonadaceae bacterium
TGGGTCTGCGCGGCCGTGCGATGCACGCATTGCAGGCCAGATGCTGATGGCGCAAATCAACTCGGCGGCCGAGCTGCGCAACTGGGTGCCTGACCTGACGCCGGACGCCTCGCTCGATCTCTATGCGCGGCTGATCTTCAAGGGGCTTCTGTCTTAGCCCGCGCCGATCAAGTCGTGTGCTGTTCCTGCAGCCAGCGGGTGCATACGCCGCCTTTGACGAGGATATCCCAGGCCTGCTCCGGGCTCTCGGCGTATTCGAACAGCGCCAGGTCGGGGCTCGAAATCACGCCGTGCTTGGCCATCGCCTCGAACGAGACGACTTCTCGCCAGAATTTCTCGTCATAGAGCACGATCGGCAGCGGCGGGGCCTTGCCTGTCTGGCGCAGCGCCAGGATCTCGAACAGCTCATCGAACGTGCCCAGCCCGCCGGGGAACACGACCAGCGCATTCGCCCGCATCGCAAAGTGCATCTTGCGCATCGCGAAATAGTGGAAGCGGAAGGTGAGCTCCGGCGTCGAGAACGAATTGGGATACTGTTCCATCGGCAGGGTGATGTTGTAGCCGATCGAAGGCGCGCCGGCATCGTGCGCGCCGCGGTTGGCGGCCTCCATGATGCCGGGTCCGCCGCCGGTGGCGATCACATTGTCCCGCGGTGTGCGGTTCTCTTTCGCCCCGCCGCGTGTCGAGGCTATGCGCCCGAATTCGCGCGCGGCGTTGTACCAGCGCTTGTGGTCCGGCGGTCCCTTGTCCGAGATGCGCGCCGAGCCCCACACCACGACGGTCGAGCGCACGCCCCAGCGGTCGAGAGCTTCCTCGACTTTCTCGTATTCCATCAGGAAGCGCACGCCGCGCATGGAATCGCCGAGGATGAAATCCTGATCCATCGCAGCGAGCTTGTAAGCAGCCGAAGCCATCTGCTTCGCGCTCGCGTGCTTGCCGCCCGCATAGGGGGCGACAGGCAGGTCGATCGGATTGCGCTGCGGGTTCGTTTTCGGTCCCGGCTTTGCTTCTCCTGATTTCAGGAGCGCGGGCTTCTTCTTTTTTGTGGCCATTATCTTGATCGCAGGAGGCTTGATCGCGGGCTCAGGCCCGGATGTGGGGAGCCTTCGTTTATCTAACAGATATGGGTTAAGGAAGCTCAGGGAAAAGCCTGCAATTTTAGCGGCTTACTCCATTATATCCTCATTCCAGAGCTTCGGATTGGCCGCGATGAAGGCCCGCATCTGCCCGATCGAGGCTGCATGGGCGGCATCGATCACCTCGATGCCATGGCTTCTGAGGAAGGCCTCATTGCCCCCGAAATTGACCGTGTCGTTGATGATGACGCGCGGAATCTTGAACTGCACGATCGTGCCCGAGCACATCATGCACGGCGAGAGCGACGTATAGAGCGTCGTATCTCGATACGTCGCCTGCCGCCCCGCCTTGCGCAGGCAATCCATCTCGCCATGCGCGATGGGATCGCCGTGCTGCACCCGCTGGTTATGGCCGGACGCAATCAGCTGGTCGCCGCGCGCCAGCACCGATCCGATCGGCAAGCCGCCCTGGTTCAGACTGTTGCGCGCTTCCGCGAAGGACAGCTCGATGAAGTGGAGGTCGGCGGGGGAGAGCATAGCGGGTCTCGCTTCGTGATCAGGACGGCCGGCGCTTCCGGGCGGTGGGCCTGGGCTTGCTCCGGGCGTCGACAAGCTTGCGGACTTTCGTTGCATCCGCCGGCGTCGCCGGATTGTAGACGACAAGGCTCAGGTCGGGCCGCGCATCCACCGCGAAGGCCGAATACTCAAACGACAGCCAGCCGGCGGTCGGGTGATGCAGCCGTTTTGCGCCTTCGCCGTGGTGGCGCACATCGTTGCCGCGCCACAGCGCTGCGAACTCGGGACTGCTCGCGCACAGCTCCTCGACCAGCGCCTTCACGCTCTCCGTTGCGCCGGCGCGCATGGCGTCGGCGCGGAAAGTCGCGACCACGAAGCCGGCGATGCGCTCCCAATCGGGCTGGCGCGCGCGGGCCCTGGAATCGCAGAACATGATGCGCAGGATGTTGCGGTCGCCAGCTTCAAGCTCGGCATAGTCGGTGAGCACGCAGGCAGCAGCCGCATTCCACGCAACGACATCCCATGTCGCTGTCCTCACAAAAGCGGGACTTACTTCCAGCGCATCAAGCAGGCGCTGCAACCGCGGCGCAACACCCTCGACCGCCGCATAGCGCGCCGGCGGCGGGCGGCCGAGCCCGAGCAGGAACAGATGCTCGCGCTCGACCAGGGTGAGCATCAAGGCAGACGCGATGCGCTCAAGTACACCCGCAGACGGCGCGCCGCCACGACCTTGTTCGAGCCAGGTGTACCAGGTCGCGCTGATATGCGCCCGCTGCGCCACTTCCTCGCGACGAAGCCCCGGCGTGCGGCGCCGCGTGGCGGAGAAGCCGAGCGCCGCAGGATCCAGCTTGCCGCGCCGGTCCTTGAGATAGGCGCCAAGGCGGCTGGTCTCCCGCGCAGGCCCAGCAGGAACTGGCGCTGCCCGCACCGGCGCCGCGGGCTTTGATCGCGTGGGTTGGCGGACGGTCTGGCTCATCCTGTCAGTCATTATACCCGTATAAACTATCATCTTTACCGGGATAGATTGCGCGCCACATAGAGGCCTGTCCAGCCATTCGGAGTTTTCCCATGCGCGTATTCGTCACCGGCGCCGCCGGCTTCATCGGGTCGGCCGTTGTCCCCGAGCTGATCTCCGCAGGGCACAGCGTGATCGGCCTCGCGCGCTCGGACGCGAACGCGGCTGCGCTGAGCAAGATGGGCGCAGAGGTCCATCGCGGTTCACTCGAAGATCTCGACAGCCTGCGCGCCGGCGCCGCGAAGGCGGACGGCGTGATCCACCTCGCCTTCATCCACGACTTCTCGAAATTCGCTGAGAACGGGCAGATCGACAAGCGCGCCATCGAGGCGATGGGCGAGGTGCTGGCAGGCACGAACAAGCCCATGATCGTCACCGGCGGTGTGCTGATGCTCGCGCCCGGCCGCGTCGCCACCGAAGAGGATTCACCGCGCATCGGCCCGGGCGTGCCGCGCGTCTCCGAGGAGACGGCGCGGGCCTTCGTCGACCGCGGCGTGAAGGCCATGGTGGTCCGCCTGCCGCAGGTGCATGGCGGAGACGGCAAGGCGGGGCTCATCGAGTACGCAATCCCCAACGCACGCGAGAAGGGGTTTGTCGCCTATGTCGGCGATGGATCTAACCGCATCGCGGCAGCGCACCGGCTCGATGTCGCGCGTCTCTATCGGCTGGCGCTTGAGCAGGGCGTTGCCGGCGCCCGCTATCACGCCGTCGGCGAGGAGGGCGTGCCGACCAGTGAGGTTGCGGAGGTTCTCGCCCGCCATCTCGGGCTCCCCGCCAGATCCATCCCGCTGGAAGAAGTTGGCGCGCATTTCGGCTGGCTGAGCATGATGGTCGGCCAGGACGGCCGCGCCTCAAGCACCTTGACGCAGCAGCGCCTCGGCTGGAAGCCGAAGGAGATCGGCCTCATCGCCGACATCGGCCAGCCGGGGTATTTCGGGAAGGCATGAGTTTACGGAGCAATCGGCCGGCAGCGCGTCCGAGATGGTTCGACAACGGTGAAGTTGCCAGCAAGCTCGGCTTCACCGAGCCCAATCACGGCGAGGACGCGAGCATTGCGAATGTCTTCGGACAGCCCGTGGAGTTCGATAAGAACAATACCCCTGGATGCCCGCCCATCACGTACCGCGAGCCAGCCGAAATCATGATCTTCGGTCAGAAGCAGGCGGTTTTCGGCATGCGCGTTGGCAAGGATGGTCGCATCATCGACGCTTGGAGGACCTTCCATCGCGTACGAAACATCATGGCCAGCCGCACGTAGCGCTCGCACTAGCGATCCGGCAATGCAGGCATCGGCCATCAGCCGCATCTATTCCGCCGCGATAAGTCTTTCACCGGCGATGACGGCGGCGGCATAAGCCAGCGCCGCCTCAAGATCCGCCTCTTCCAGGCGAGTATAATCCGCAAGCAATCGCTCGTGCGATTCCCCCGCTGCGAGCTTCCTGAGGATAAGGTCGACCGGGATTCGCGTGTCTCGAATGCATGGCTTGCCGACCATTACAGCCGGGTTCCTGATGATACGGGGATGAGCATCGACGGTATCCATAGGATACTCCTACCATATAACGGTATCTTTAGGATACCTCCGCAACATGGTTTGGCTTGGCAACGCTTGGCCTAGTGCGCCGCAGCCCAAGTCTGCGCTGACTTCGCCTCGACAACCAGCGGCACTTTCAGTTCCAGCACGGGCAGGGTGGCGCGGGCCATCGTGTTCATGGCGACCTCGATCAGCTTCTTGGCTTCGGCTTTCGGCGCCTCGAAGACGAGTTCGTCGTGGACCTGCAGGAGCATCTTTGACTTGAGGCCGGCCGCCTTGAGGACGGCAGGCATGCGGATCATCGCGCGCTTGATGATGTCGGCGGCTGAGCCCTGCAGCGGAGCGTTGATCGCCTGGCGCTCGCCGAAGGACCGTTCCGCGCCGTTGGGCGATTTGATCTGCGGCAGCCACACCTTGCGGCCGAAGATGGTGGAGACATAGCCGTGCTCTCGCGCGAGGGTGCGATAGTGCTCCATGTAGTCCTGGATGCCGGGGAATTTCTGGAAGTATTTCTTGATGTAGGCTGCCGCTTCCTCGCGCGGAATGGAAAGCTGCCGCGCCAGGCCGAAGCCTGAGATGCCGTAGATGATGCCGAAATTGATGGCCTTGGCCTTGCGGCGCACCATCGGGTCCATGCCCTTCACCGGCACGTTGAACATCTCGCTTGCGGTCATCGCATGGATGTCGATGCCTTCGAGGAAGGCGTTGCGCAGGCTGGGAATGTCCGCCACGTGGGCAAGCAGCCGCAGCTCGATCTGCGAATAGTCGGCGGAGACCAGCACATTGCCGGGCGCCGCGATGAACGCCTCGCGGATCTTGCGGCCTTCCTCGGTGCGGATCGGGATATTCTGCAGGTTGGGATCGGTCGAGGCCATGCGCCCCGTCTGCGCGCCGGCGAGGGAATAGCTGGTGTGGACCCGGCCGGTGCGCGCGTCGATCGCATCGCGCAGCGTCTCGGTATAGGTCGAGCGCAGCTTCGACAGCATGCGCCATTCCAGCAGCACCTTCGGCAGCTGGTGCCCATAGGCCGCAAGGTCTTCGAGCGTATCAGCGCCCGTCGCCCACGCGCCCGTCTTGGTCTTCTTGGCGCCCGCGACTTCGGCAAGGTTCATCTCGCCGAAGAGGATGTCACCGATCTGCTTGGGGCTGCCGAGATTGAAGGGGTGGCCGGCCAGCTTGTGGGCCTCGTCTTCCAGCCGCGCCATGCCTTGCGCAAAGTCACCAGAGAGCTGCGAGAGCCTGTCGCGGTCGACCAGCACGCCCGCACGCTCCATGTCGGCGACGACCGGGATCAGCGGCCGATCCTGGGTTTCATAAACAGCGGCGACGCCTTCCTTCGAAATGCGCGGCTTCAGCTTCTGCCACAGGCGCAAGGTCACGTCGGCGTCCTCGGCGGCATAGCGTGTGGCCTTGTCCAGCGGCGCATGGTCGAAGGTGATCTGCGTCTTGCCCGTGCCGATCAGCTCCTTGATTGGAATCGGCGTGTGGCCGAGGTGCAAGCCTGAGAGTTCATCCATGCCATGATTGTTGGCGCCGGCTGAGAGCACGAAGGACAAGAGCATGGTGTCGTCGATCGGCGCCACCCGGATATCGTGGCCGCAGAAGACGGAAATGTCGTACTTGATGTTCTGCCCGATCTTGAGGACGGACGGATCCTCCAGTAGCGGCTTCAGCAGCTCGATCGCCGTCGCCATTTCGATCTGCTTCGGCTTGTCGCCGGTGAGCAGGTCAGCCTTCGTACCGTGAGCGAGGGGAATGTAGCAGGCTTTGCCCGGCGCCAGCGCCATCGAGACGCCGACCAGTTTTGCCGAGACGGGATTGAGCCCGTCCGTCTCGGTGTCGACCGCCATATAACCCTGCGCCTTCGCCTCGACGATCCACTCCATCAGGCGCTTGGCGTCGGTCACGGTTTCATAGGCGTCGAGATTGAAGGGCACACTCTCCGGCGCCACCGGCTCGCCTGAGGCGACCATGCCCGCGCTTTCCGTGGCGCCCGGCCTCGCCGACGCGCCCGGCTTTTCGGCGGCGAGCGCGTTGGCGATCGCTTGGCCGCCGGCGGATGAGCCGAAACTCCCCGCTGCCGATGCAGGAACCGGCGCTCCGAGCGTCTCCGCGACACGCTTTGTCAGCGTGCGGAATTCCATCCGTTCGAGGAAGGCGAGCAGGGGCTTGGGGTCGATGTCGGAAACGCCGAGTTCTTCCAGCGGCGTGGTGATCGGCACATCGTCCTTAAGGGTCACGAGCACCTTGGAGATACGCGCCTTGTCGGCATGCTCGATCAGGCTCTCGCGCCGCTTGGGCTGCTTGATCTCGCCCGCGCGCTTCAGCAGCGTTTCGAGATCGCCGTATTCCTGGATCAACAGGGCCGCCGTCTTGATGCCGATGCCCGGAACGCCCGGCACGTTATCTACGCTGTCGCCGCACAGGGCCTGCACGTCGATCACTTTATCGGGCGTCACGCCGAATTTCTCGAAGACTTCCGGCGCGCAGATCTTCCGGTCCTTCACCGTATCCAGCATGCAGATGCGATCATCGACCAGCTGCATCAGGTCCTTGTCCGCCGACACGATGGAGACGCGCGCGCCCTTGGCGGCGGCCTGGCGCGAATAGGTGGCGATCAGGTCGTCCGCCTCGAACCCCTTCATCTCCAGCGCCGGCTGGCCGAAGGCGATCGTGGCCTCGCGCACCATCGGGAATTGCGGGATCAGGTCTTCCGGCGGATCGGGCCGGTGCGCCTTGTACTGGTCATAGAGCTCGTTGCGGAACGTGATCGCGCCCGCATCGAAGATGCATGCAAAGTGGGTCGGCTGATCGCCCGCCTTCAGGTCTTCCAGCACCTTCCACAACATGTTGCAGAAGCCGGAAATGGCGCCCACCGGCGCGCCATCCGACTTGCGGGTCAGCTGGGGCAGGGCGTGATAGGCGCGGAAGATGAAGCCTGACGCGTCAACCAGATAGAGGTGGCTGGATTTATCTATCGGGCGGCGGATAGGCATCAGGTAAACTCCCTAGGCGCTTTCCCTAACAGTCTGACGGGATGAGGGCCAGAAAGTTGACGGCGCTTAACACTGTCGCCCGAAAACGGCACGCTTTGGAGATCTGTTCCACCGGAAATTAATCGATCCCTGCCATGATCCACGAAAATTACGGCCTGGGGAAAGACCATGTCCAGCTTGGAAGCCGCAAAAGGCGGCGCGTCGGCGAACCCTGCTAGCGGCCCCGCGCCGGTTGCGATCCCGCGT
>DASYKO010000067.1:0-10263 GCA_035995285.1 Hyphomonadaceae bacterium
CCAGGTCATCGCATCGGTCGCCAGCTCGTTGACCGCATCCGAATTGTTGACGCCAATCGCAAACATCGATCCGCGATATTTGTTGAACAGTTCCTGCGTCGCCTTCGTCGAAGCCTCGAACATCCGCTGAGCCACCGGCCCATCCAGCTCGGCCTTCTTCACGGCATAGTAGTGCGATTGCGGCGCCACATCGCCAATGCGGTTGTCTCCATCCCGCCCGAAGGCCAGCCCCTTCAGCACGCCGCCGATGGATCGGTTGAGCGTTCCGCGCAGTCCGAACTCGAGGAATACGCCCACCGCCGCGCGGAACAGCAGGTAGACCACCGCGAATATGATCGGCCCGCCCAGCAGGCCGATGATGATCAACATCAGCCCCAGCTCCCCCATCGGCATGCCGGCGACCGGAAGCTGGGCGCCCGTCGTCGAATTCGCAACGAGGGCGATGATGGTCAGGATCAAACCCGTGATCGGCAACAGGCACACGATCCGGATGCCCCACACGATCGCGCTCGTGCGCGAACTCCGCATGAACGACCAGCGCGGGAAAGGCTCGATCGGCAGCTTCTCCACCCGCATGAGGAAGGCGATCGCCTCGTCATTGGGATGCCAGATCGAGAACAGCGACGTGTCCTTGCGCAGCCTGCGCGACGCCCTGCGGATCCGCCCAATGCCGTGGAAGGCGATGGGGATGGTGAAGATCAGCACGATGATGCTGGGGATCACGAACGCGCCGAGTCCGGCCACGGTCGTTTCGATGAGATTCTGCTCCTGCGCCGACATCGCGCCGAACCCGAAGAGGATCGCAGAGCCGCCGATAATGACGATGCTGAGCCAGGTCATGATCACGAACGCCCAGGCGCCCAGGCGCTCGCTGACGGTCACGTGTGTCTTGAAGAACGGCGTGCCCACCGTCGTTATGCTCGACAGCATCGGCCTGCGCTGCTTCGAGTGCCAGTTGATCATGCAGGCTGCGTCGTTGGCGACGTTGCCCCCATGGCTGTGGCCGACGATGTGAATGTCGCGCCCCTGCTTCACCAGTTGGCGTATCCGCTTGGTCAGCGAGCGCGCCCCGTTCTCGCGGGCGTTGGCGCTGTTGGCGCCGCTCCACAGGTGCGGGATCACCTCGGCGTCAACGCCGCGCTTGTTCAGAGATTCCTTGAGCCGGCCCACGAACACCGAGCCGTTCTGGAACCATTTCTCGCCGTTCGGCCCCGGGGCAGTGTCGCCCGTACCGTGAACCGTGATGACGGCAGGCTTGCCTGCGCCGTGTCTTGCGTCTGCCATGTGACTATCCCCGCACCGATTTCTAGCAGGCGGACTTGCCGGCGCAATGTCACTCGCGCAGCTGGCGTGGGCAAGTTATGTTGCCGCTACGGTCAACCGGCGGGAGCGGGCAGGATGCGATTGGGATTGATTGCGCTTCTGGCGCTGGCTATTTCCGCATGCGCAACTTTGCCTGGAGCAAAGTCTGGCTTGGGCGCAGGCTCAAAGTCTGATGGGGAATTCGCCGCCTGCCCGGCCTATGCCCCAGCCTACGCCGTGACCGACGAGTTCATGAAAACCTTCAACGCGCGCGATCAGACTGCGCACGAAGCGACTTACCACTTCCCCCACATCCGCATTGCCTCCGGCAATGTCACGATCATTCCCAACGCCGGAACCGAACGGAACACCTTCCCGAACCTGATCGCGCAGGGCTGGGACCATTCCGCCTGGGCCAGCCGCCGCATCGTTCAGTGCCAGGCGACCAAGGCGCACATGCTCACGAACTTCATTCGCTACCGCGCCGACAACACGATCCTGTCGCAGTTCGATTCGCTCTACATCATCGAATTCAAGAACGGCAAATGGGGCATCACCGGCCGCTCAAGCTTTGCGCCATGAGCCCAACTCAATGAAGCGTCTCCTACTCCTCTGCGTCGTCGCCCTCGCCAGCTGCGCCCACGAAGCGCATGGCGCAGCCGCAACCACGACGGCCGACTGCCCGTCCTCCAAACCCGCGCTCGGTGTGATGGACAAATTCCTCGCCGCCTTCAACGCCAAGGACATGAAGGCGTTGGAGGCGACCTTCCACTTCCCCCACATGCGCCTCGCCTCCTATCCCATCCAGGTGCTCACCGGCCCCGGACAGCAGGACGATGTCTTCGCCCACCTCGCTGAAGAAGGCTGGGCGAAGAGCGGCTGGGAGAAGCTCAGCATCATCCAGTGCAGCGCCGCCAAGGCCCACATCGTCGCCACCTTCGCCCGCTTCCATGCCGACGGGTCGGAGTACTCACACTATGACGGCCTCTACGTCGTCGAACTCCGCGACGGCTTCTGGGGCATCACTGCGAGATCGACGTTTGCGCCGTAGCTTGCCCTGCCTAGCGCCGCCCGATCGACTTGAGATAGGCGATCACCGCCGCGGGATGATCGGTCTGGATCATGCTGGCGCCGTGGGCGAGCAAGGGATCGATCCCCTCTTTCGCCTTGCCTGCCGCGACCAGCTTGTCGGGATCGCCGAGCGCGTTGATCCACAGCCGGCTGTCGCTCGCCATCGCCGCCTTGTGGGTGGCGTCGGTGTTGAAGCCATCGTCGATGTGGATGGCTTCCGGCTTGAGCTGCGCGGAAGCCGTCGCCGCCTGTTCGGTCGAATGCGCCCGCGGAAAGGCGATCACCGGCGCGATGGCGCGGAACTTCTCGAGGAAGGCGTAGTTGCCATTGAAGAACAGCGCCTGATCCAGCATGTCGGTCTCGATCACCCGGCTGAGGATCGGCTCGAGATCGCCGGTCTTGAGATCGAGATCGACCAGCACTTTCCCCTTCATCGCCCGCATCGCCTCGATCAGCGTAGGCACGCGCTGGTCGGTCAGCTTGCCGTCCGCGCCCTTGAGGCGAAGCTTGCGGATCTCCGCAAAGGTCAGCTCCTTCACCTTGCCCTTCCCGTCCGTCGTGCGGTCGACGCTGTCGTCATGCATCAGGACGACGACGCCGTCCTTCGTCAGCCGCGTGTCGATCTCGATGACGTCGACGCCGATCTCGATGGCGCGCTCGATCGCCGCCATGGAGTTCTCGGGATGAACATCGTGCGCCGCCCGGTGCGCCGTCACCAGAACGCGCTTGCCCGAGCCATCCTTCAGCGCCGCAATCAGCTCCGGCGCCTGGGCCGAAGCGATTGGAAAGAACGCCAGCGCCGCAGCAGCAGCCAGTCCCGCAATCTGACGGATCATGTCCGGCCTCCCTCATTTCTTCCGGCGCTAGCATGGAAGTGTGACGCTTCACCCCGTTCAGCGCGCGTTCAGTTGAATATACGGATACTCTCCACCTGGTTGCAAAAGCGCGTCGGGAGGGCGGGCATGATCGCGAGACAATTCCTGATGATCGACTCAGCGCCCGCAACCGCGCTCAGGGGATAGTTTGGCTTCGATCTCCTCCTCCCCCGGCCGCACCAAGTTCGGCGAAGACCCCGCCGCCTATGATTTCGCGCGCCCAGCCTATCCCGCGGAGCTGTTCAGCTGGCTGGAAGAGCGCTGTGGCTACGGCCCCGAGACAGACTGCCTCGACATCGGCGCCGGCACAGGCCACGCAACTCTTCCGATCCTCGAAACGCCGGTCCGCTCTATCCTCGCGATCGAGCCCGACGCGGCGCTGGCCGAACGGCTCCGCTCGAAGACCAGCAATCCGCGTCTCACGCTCGCCGTCCAGCGCTTCGAAGATGCCGCCCTTCCGGACAATCAGTTCGGCTTCGCCTTCGCTGCAACGAGCTTCCACTGGCTGCCGCGCATGAAGTCGCTCGCCCGCGTCCTCGCCTCGCTCAAGCCCGGCGGCTGGTTCGCAATGTGGTGGAGCGTCTATCACGACCCCGCCCGGCCCGACGCGTTCGACAGGGCAACCGCCGATCTCTTCTCCGGCCTCGAACAGGACCCCGAAGCGACAAGCAACCGCCCCGCCTTCGCCCTCGACATCAACGCCCGCCTCGGCGAACTCCGCTCGGCAGGCTTCGCCGAAACCCAGCACCGCCTCTTCCGCCAACAGATCGCGTTCACCCCGGAACGCCTCGCCGCTCTCTACGCTACCTTCTCCCGCGTCCGCATGGCGCCGGAGGACAAGCGCAATCACCTCATGTCCGAGGTGGAGCGGATTGTGCGGGAGAAGTTCGGAGGAGCGGTTGCGCGAGACATCTCGATCAGCGCGTTTATCGGACGCAAGACCTGAGCGAACCGAAGGCCTAGTGCCGCCACCCGCACTCGATACAGTTGCCGTCCGGGTCCACCACCTTGGTCGAGTAATACCGATACCCCTGGGTCGGCTGCGGGCCGGGATAGCCGACCTGCCGGCCGCCTGCCTCCATCGCCGCCCGGTAGAAGGCGCGCACCGTGAAATCGTCGGGGGCTTCCAGGGCCACATGGGACGGGCGCGTTTCGGGCTGATCATCGCCCGTATCCGCCACCTTCACCTGGAGCACCGGATGATCCATGTCGGTGAGCCTGCCAAGGGCAAATCCGTCCTCCTGGCTGTCCACGACGGCCAGACCCAGCGGCCGGGCGGTAGCCGCATAGAAACGGCGCGCGGCGATCAGGTCGCGCGATACTATCCTGGACTGCTGCAGCATGATCTTGCCCTCCGCGCGAAAAAACGCGCGAAAGGCGAGCAGGTTGCAGCCGGTTCACCTAGCCGCCTTGGCCCCGCCAGACCCTTCTGCTAGAGCCCCCGCAAATGGCCGCAAAATCGCGGCCCCGGAACCAAAATGACTCCCCGCGACCGAATCAGAAACTTCTCGATTATCGCCCACATCGACCACGGCAAGTCGACGCTGGCCGACCGGCTCATCCAGATGACGGGCGGGCTGGCCGCGCGCGACATGACCGAACAGGTCCTCGATACGATGGATATCGAGAAAGAGCGCGGCATCACCATCAAGGCGCAGACCGTCCGGCTCGACTACAAGGCCAAGGACGGCCAGAGCTATGTCCTCAACCTGATGGACACGCCCGGCCACGTCGACTTCGCCTACGAAGTCTCGCGCTGCCTGGCCGCCTGCGAAGGCTCGCTGCTGGTGGTGGACTCGTCCCAGGGCGTGGAAGCCCAGACCCTCGCCAACGTCTACAAGGCGATCGACGCCAACCACGAGATCGTTCCCGTTCTCAACAAGGTCGACCTGCCGGCGGCCGAGGTCGGGCGCGTGAAACAGCAGATCGAAGATGTGATCGGCATCGACGCGTCCGACGCGCTGGAGATTTCCGCCAAGACTGGCCTCGGCGTCGACACCGTGCTCGAAGCCATCGTCACCCGCCTGCCGCCGCCGAAGTCGGGCGATCCGGACAAGCCGCTGAAGGCGCTGCTGGTTGACGCCTACTACGACACCTACTTGGGAGTTGTCGTCATCGTACGCATCGTCGACGGCACGCTGAAGAAGCGCCAGCAGGTCCAGATGATGAAGACCGGCGCGCACTACACGCTCGACCGCGTCGGCGTGTTCCGCCCCGGCAAGCTGGTCGACGCCGATGAACTCAGCCCCGGCGAAGTCGGCTTCTTCACCGCTTCGATCAAGACTGTCGCCGACTGCTCCGTCGGCGACACCATCACCGATGAACGCAAGCCCACCGAGGAAGCCCTGCCCGGCTTCCGCGAAGTGCAGCCCGTGGTGTTCTGCGGTCTCTTCCCGGTCGACGCCGCGAAGTTCGAGGACCTGCGCGCCGCCATGGGCCGCCTGCGCCTGAACGACGCCAGCTTCTCCTACGAGATGGAAACCTCGGCCGCCCTCGGCTTCGGCTTCCGCTGCGGCTTCCTCGGCCTGCTCCACCTCGAAATCATCCAGGAGCGCCTGAGCCGCGAGTTCGACCTCGACCTCATCGCGACAGCCCCCTCCGTGGTCTATGGCCTGCATATGCGCGATGGCTCGGTGATCGAGCTGCACAACCCGGCCGACATGCCCGACGTCATGTCGATCCTCGAAATCCACGAGCCGTGGATCGAAGCCACCATCTTCACGCCCGACGAATATCTCGGCGGCATCCTCAAGCTCTGCCAGGACCGGCGCGGCGTGCAGAAGGAGCTGAGCTATGTCGGCTCGCGCGCCATGGTGAAATATGAACTGCCGCTCAACGAGGTGGTGTTCGATTTCTACGATCGCCTGAAGTCGATCTCGAAGGGCTACGCCTCGTTCGACTACAGCCAGATCGGCCGCCGCGAGGGCGATCTCGTGAAGCTGCAGATCCTCGTCAACGACGAGCCGGTGGACGCGCTTTCAATGCTCACCCACCGCGCCCGCGCCGAACAGCGCGGCCGGGCGATGTGCGAGAAACTGAAAGACTTGATCCCGCGCCAGATGTTCAAGATCCCGATCCAGGCCGCGATCGGCGGGAAAGTCATCGCCCGCGAGACCATCTCCGCTATGCGCAAGGACGTGACCGCCAAATGCTATGGCGGCGACGCCAGCCGCAAACGCAAGCTCCTCGACAAGCAGAAAGAGGGCAAGAAACGCATGCGCCAGTTCGGCAAGGTCGAGATCCCGCAAGAGGCCTTCGTTGCGGCGCTCAAGATGGACGAGGACTAGACGCGCCAGACGTAGGGGGAGATCACAATGCCTTCACGCACACAGAGCGGTGGCCGAAATGGACTCGGCGGCTGCCCCTCAACACAATGTTCCGGCGGTAGTCCGGGTCGCCAATCAGAGCTGACGGAAGCCCAGATTGAGCGCATCGACGATGTCACCAAGAAGGATATCGAGCAGTCAGGTGCAACACTCTACAGATGTTCCTACTGCGGGGCAGTCTACAATCGATGGACCGCAGGCAAGGTTCTTGGATTCCTTGACAACGCAATGCTGGGCGATGGCTGGCACCCCTCCTAGGCCGGACCGAAGCGGCGTCCTCAAATGCACCTCATCGACCGACAGAAGAGGGCAAGAAGCGCATGCGCCAGTTCGGCAAGGTCGAGATCCCGCAAGAAGCCCTCGTCGCCGCGCTGAAGATGGATGAGGACTAGAGCACCGCGCTCGCGAATTCGTTTCTTGCGAGTTTCGGCGATCAGCTGAAGATCGGCTCAGGAGGAGTTGACTGCTCATCAAGAGATGGAGTCGCTCATGAGAACGATACTGGGGATCGCGGCGCTGGCCGTCGCAGGACTATCCGGCCTTCCCAGCGCCCAGGCGCAGATCTTCGACACGACTACAAAGATTGTCCTTACCGGCAAGACCTACACGTTCGAGCCGGTGAAACCCAACGCCTGGGTCTTCATTGAGGTTGCCGACATCGACAGCGCCGGCAAACCAAAGCCCGGCGCGACCAGCAACTGGACCGTCAGGGTTGGCTCGGAGGCGATGTCCAGCCAGGGCCTGACGGCCGAGACATTCGCCGATGGAACGATGATCACCGTAACCGGGTTTGGCCTGAAGCACGCAAGCGGCCCATGCGACCTTCACCCGGTAACCCTGAAACGCACCTGCATGCTGGATGGCCGCCAGCTGCAACTCTCGAACGGCTGCTCCTATCTCATCGGCGCCCCGGACAGCGTCGACAAGATCGACAACTCGAAGTGCAAACCAACCTGAGGCCTGTGGCGCCACGCCAGTTCGGCAAGGTCGAGATCCCGCAATAGGCGTTCGTCTCGGCGCTCAAGATGAACGAGGACTCGCGCCTATGGCTTCGCCGTCTCTTTCACCCGCGCCCCTGAGAGGATGTTCGGCAGCGAGTGGTTGTGCTCGTGGCAGGGCGAGGGGAACATGCCGGTCTTCGCCGCGAAGAAGGAATACTCCGCCAGCCACGGGCCGGTGTACACGGCGGGGTCCTCGACGGTGTATTGATAGAGCAGTTCATCCTTCGACAGGCGCGTGAAGCGCTCGATTACTTTCGAGTCTGCACCGACGATGAAGTTGGAAAAGCCGCGCACGCGTGTTTCCTTCGGGAAACCAACCGTCTCGACCACCAGCGTGTCGCCGTCCCAGCGGGCGATGGAATCGCCGATCCATTTGTCCTTCACCTTGCGGTGCTCGGCGGCGAGCGGGATGATCCGCACCTCATCGCCATTTTCCGAGTGGATCACGACATGCACCGCCGTCTGCACGATGCGCAGCCGATTGTAGGCGATGATGGAGACGGACGGCGCCTGTCCGGTCTGCGTGAGGCAGCGCTCGCCCACGGGCCTTTGTTCGGGCCCATCCATCGGGCCCGAGCCGAGCGGGCCACTTGAGGCCAGCTCCTTGCGCGCCTCGGGCGTCATCGGCAGCTTGCCGCTTGCCGGCAGCACCACGACGCGCGAGCGCCGCTCGCCTCGCACAATCGGCAGGCCGTCGCCGCCGAAGATGAGTCCCTCGACCTCCGGATCGATCTTGAGATTCGGATCCGGCGACTTGAGAAAGCCTGCCGCCATCATCTCGATCATCTTCTTTCCGTCGGCTTCGGACACGACAAGGCTGGCCGCCAGCGGGTTCGCCTCGAACACCGGGAAGAAGTTCGTCGCCCACACCACGCTCTGGAAATCCGGCCTTCCCTCCGGCGTGCGAGGCAGGCCGGGCGCGGCCGCCAGCGATGTGGGCTGATAGACAAGCGCTGCAGGCGGTTGAGGCGGCGCCTGCGCCACAGCCTCGGCCATGAAAGCCAGCGCGGCGTACAGGACGGGCGCAGGATGAACGGCCAAACGAAGCGAAGTTCGGGAGGACAGCATGCGTAATCCCATTCCGGGTGTTTTGTCCCTCCATGACGCCTGAACCGCCGTGCAAAGGCCATGACGGCTGACGCCAAATGCATGATCCTGCGCTACAATGTGGCGGCCACGGAGGGTGAGACGGGACATGGCTATTCGGACGGTTGCAGCCGGACATCCAAAGGCGCTCGCCGACTATGCCGCCTCGCGTGGGGCGAACCGGCGCGAACTCCTCAAACGCTCCAGCCTTGCCGAGGCCGATCTCGCAGCGCCCGACAGCCGCGTGCCGGTTGCGAAATACGTGGCGATGCTGGATGCCGCCGCGTTGCTGCTGGACGCGCCCGGCATCGCGCTCGAATTCGGCGCGGCCGTGATGATGGAAGACATCTCGATCGTCGGCCTGGTCTGCGCCGCCGCCGAAACTGTCGGAGAAGGCCGGCGGCAGCTCAACCGCTATGCTCGCCTGATGATCGACGACGGACAGCAGATGTCGGAGCATCTCGAACTCGTGCGCCGCCAGGACGGGATCTGGCTCGAAGCCACGAGCCAGGCCTTCATCGACCATCCTCGCCTGGTCGAATGCGCCTTCGCCCGCTGCCTCACGGGCGCCAAGCGGCTGATGGCGTCGACACCCTGCCATGATGGCGCCCGTGCCTTTCCGCACGAGATCCACTTTGCTCACCCCGCCCCGCCCCACCGCGCCGTCCACGCCCGTATCTTCGGCGTGCCGCTCGTCTTCGGCGCCGGGCGCAATGCATTCCGCGTCAGCGAGGACTTCCTCAATTTCCGCCTTCCGCCGTCCAACCGCTATGTCTTCGGCGTGCTGAGCGAACGCGCCGAGGCCCTGCTCAAGAGCCTCGAAGGCTCACGCACGGCGCGCGGACAGGTGGAGAGCCTGCTCATGCGCTGCCTTCACACGGGCGAGGCGAGCATGGACATCATCGCGGGCAAGATGGGCGTGAGCCGCCAGACCCTGCTGCGCCGCCTCAAGGCCGAAGGCGTCACCTTCGAGACCGTGCTCGACGAACTGCGTCACAGGCTCGCCCTGCACTACCTGTCCGGCAAGCGCGTGTCGGTGAATGAGACCGCCTATCTCGTCGGCTTCTCCGATCCCGCATCCTTCTCGCGCGCCTTCAAGCGCTGGACAGGCGCGAGCCCCTCCTCGGTCAGCGCCGCCACGGTGAAGACATAGGCGTAGTCCCCCCGCCCTACCTCAACTCAGCGTGCGTCGCGTTGTAGGTGCTGGCAGATCGGATTTCGACCCAATGCCGCGGCCAGCCGAAATGCTTCGAGAACTTCCCCTCGAATGGCTGGACTGGCAGCTGGATGACGTCGCGTCGCTGACGCTGGGAATGCAGCTTAACCTTCGCGTCACCCTGTTTTCCCTTGTAAAACAATCCCGGCGGATTGACGCAAACTTGAGTGTACCGAGCGGTCCACTTCATTGCGGAAACTCTTGGTTTTCTGTATGAAATCCCCAGCGGCGAGCCTGCCTTTGCAGACTCGCGCACGAGCTTTGGGCTCTTCGGGAGGCACTATGAACAAGAAACTGCTCGCCGCCGCCGTGGCCGTTGTGGCCCTTGGCGGCATCGCGGCCGGCGTCGCCTACGCACAGACGATCGCCATGGCCGGCGCCACCAT
>DASYKO010000068.1:0-5141 GCA_035995285.1 Hyphomonadaceae bacterium
GGCCATCGAGGAGGGTCTGCCCAAGCTGCGCATCGAGGAGGCGGCCGCGAAGACGCAGGCGCGCATCGATAGCGGCGTACAGACCATTGTCGGCGTCAACAAGTTCCGGCTGAACGAGCACGAGGACGTGCCGGTCCTGAAAGTCGACAACGCCAAGGTGCGGCAGCTGCAGCTGGACAAGCTGGCGCGGCTGCGCAGCGAGCGGGATGAGGTCGCGGTGGCAGCGGCGCTCGACGCCATCACGAAGGCAACCGAAACCAACACGGGCAACCTGCTCGACCTAGGCGTGCATGCTGCGCGCGCCAAGGCCACGGTCGGCGAGATCAGCCTCGCCATCGAAAAGGTCGTCGGGCGCCATCAGGCGGTTATCAGGTCGATCCAGGGCGTGTATGCTCAGGGCATGACCGCGAAATCAGACAAGGTGGCGACAGCGCGCGCCATGGCCGATGACTTCGAGAAGTCCGAAGGCCGCCGCCCACGCATCCTGATCGCCAAGATGGGCCAGGACGGCCACGACCGCGGCCAGAAGGTCGTCGCCTCCGGCTTTGCCGACCTTGGCTGGGACGTAGATATCGGCCCGCTCTTCCAGACCCCGGGCGAAGCCGCGCGGCAGGCGGTGGAGAACGACGTGCACGTAGTCGCCGCCTCCTCGCTGGCGGCCGGCCACCTCACGCTGGTGCCCGAGCTTCGCGGCGCCCTCGACAAGGAGGGCCGTGGAGACATCACCGTGGTTGTCGGCGGTGTTGTGCCGCCGCAGGATTATGAACAGCTCTACGCCGCCGGCGCCGCAGCCATCTTCCCGCCGGGGACGGTGATTGCGGACGCTGCGGTCGAACTGCTCGACAAAGTTCGCTCACGGCTGGGGCATAATTCGCGGACGGGTACCGCGGGCTGATCTCTGCCCGCGGACTTTGCGTAGGATCATGGCTGAGGCCATAATCCGGGCTAGGTTACGGATCAGGAGACACGTCATGCGCCACAGATTCGCCGCCGCCCTTCTGGGCCTTGCCCTTTCCCCCGCTCTGGCCGGCTGCACTACGCCGCCCACCGTTTACGGCCCTGCCACCACCGCAGACGCCATGGGTTGGCGCGCGACGAAGATCGAGACCGACCGCTACCGCGTCTCCTTCCGCGCCAATCCGGATCTCAAGGCGCCGCAGGTGGACGATCTGGCGCTGCGCCGCGCGGCGGAGATCACGCTGCAGGATGGCTATGAATGGTTCCGCGTCGTGACGCGCAACACCGACCTAGTAGGAGGCCGTCCCAATGGCGGCACGAGCGTGGGCGTCGGCGGATCGACCGGCTCCTATGGCTCCGGCCTGGGTGTCGGTATCGGCTTCGACTTGTCGCCGGATACGCGCAAATACGAGACCGCGATGGAGATCCTGCTCGGCCGCGGCGCCAAACCGGCGGACACAACCGCCTACGACGCCAGGGCTGTGTTGGCGCGCCCGAGTTAACAGATTTTTGGGGGTGGACCAATGACTGACTCTGCGGACAGTGCTTCGCAGCAGTTTCTTCTTGCCATGTACAAGGAGAACGCCGACCACGGACGCCATCACGAAATTCTGCGCCAGCAGAGCACGACACTGCTGCTGACAATCTCCGGCGCAGCAATCGTGTTGGAGTCTGGCTTTCTCTCTGCAGCGCTCTCCCAAGTTCGGACCCTCCCCTTTCCTTGGCTCCTGATCAGCATTTGCGGAATCTTCGGACTGTTTGTCGTCGTCATCGCCTTTTTTGGCCGCGCATTAAGCTTACGGCACTACAGGCGAAACCGCGCAAGCGTTGCAAAGGCCCGAGCGTTTCGTACACTTCTGGAAGAGCGATTTCCCGATAGCTTTTCGTTGAAAGAGCTGCGCGATCAGCAAACGAGAGAGGCGGAGCACCGATCTGTTTTCCAACTCTGGGCGAACATCTATTTGTTCGTCGCAGGCCTAGGCGCACTGCTGACCATTCTGCCGATTGGAATAGGAACTCTCGTTTTTGCTTGGCCGCCCTCTCAGTCTTAACACTTCGCCCCTGATCCCGCGCATTCCTCCAAAGCCACCGTTGAGCGCGGCGCCTGCCCAGCGTAGGAAGCCTGCTCGATATCGACGCTAGTCCCAGAATCGGCGGTTGTCTCGCGTGACTTTGCCTGATCTCTCTACCCGCGCTGGCCTCGCGCGCGCCATCACGCGCGTGGAGTCCAAGCGCGCTGACCATCAAGCCGAGGCCCGCGCCCTGCTGAGCGAGGCCATGCCGCGCACCGGCGCTGCCCAGCGCATCGGGATTACCGGCGTGCCTGGCGTCGGCAAGTCCACGTTCATCGATGCCTTCGGGATGATGCTGCTTGAGCAGGGCCATCGCGTGGCCGTTCTGGCTGTTGACCCAACCTCGCGGCGTTCGGGCGGATCGATCCTCGGCGACAAGACGCGGATGGCGCGGCTGTCTGCAGACGAGCGGGCCTTCATCCGCCCCTCGCCTGCCGGAGAAACGCTGGGCGGGGTTTCGCGCAAGACGCGGGAGACGATGCTCCTGACGGAGGCGGCGGGCTACGATGTGGTGCTGGTCGAGACCGTAGGGGTTGGCCAGTCGGAGACGGTGGTCGCCGACATGGTGGATTTCTTCCTGGTGCTGATGCTGCCCAACGCGGGGGACGAGCTGCAGGGTATCAAAAAGGGCATCCTGGAAGTCGCCGACCTGATTGCGGTCAACAAGGCGGATATCGATGAGAAGTCGGCGAAGCGGGCGGCGCGGGCTTATGAGACAGCCCTGCATATCCTGGAGCCTGCCGATCCGGATTGGTCTCCGCCGGTGCATACCGTCTCGGGGCATACGGGAGCTGGGCTTCCGGAGCTTTGGGAGGCGATCGGGGCGCACAGGCGCAAGACGGAAGCTTCGGGCAGCCGGGCAAAGCGCCGCGCGGGGCAGCAGGTGCGCTGGCTGGACAGCCTGATTGAGGAGGGGCTTGCGCGGGGTTTTGCCCACCACCCTGAAATTGCTGCGAGGTTGAGGCAGGTGCGGAATGCCGTGGCGGATGGACAGACGCCTGCCTCCAGCGCGGCGGATGAGCTGTTGGCGCTGTTTTTCGGGCAGCCGCGCAGCTAGAGTAACCCCGGATTAATCGATGCTGCGCGCAGTGATTGTCTGCCTATAGCGCTAGGCTATTTGTTGCGCGTGCGATTCGGGAGCGTGAGGCCGTGGCCGGGCCAGTTCGAGCATTGATGGGGATGGCGACCGCCTGCGCGCTTGCGCTGGGCGCGGCGCCTGCGTTTGCCGACAACGCCGGCAAGCCGATGACGTTCGAGTGGGGCACGGTGTTCGGCGACACGCAGGCGATCTTTGCCGATGGTGACTTCACGCTGGATACGCCTGCCGCCCTGCGCGCTTTCCTGAAGCGCAGTGTCTATACGCCCGACACGGTGATCTATCTCAACTCGCTGGGCGGCGATCTCGGCGCGGGGATGGAAGTGGGCAAGATCATCCGCGAGAGCCACCTCAATACCGGCGTCGCGCGGAACCAGCGCGAGCCGGATCAGGCCAACACGATCGACCTCGACGCGTATAGCCGCGTCTATCCCGGCTACTGCGTTTCGGCGTGTTCCCTCGCCTTTCTCGGCGGCGTTTCGCGTGAGGTAAAAAAGGGCGCGACTTATGCTGTCCACCAGGTCAGCATGAACTGCGTGGAGAAGAGCAAGGCGCGCTCGCAGTATCCTTGGGTGCTGCTGCCCAACATCACCTATTGCCCGGACCTGAACGAGGCGCTGTCGATGGTGCAGATCGCGAACGGGGCGGTGGTGGATTATGTGCGCTCGATGGGCGCGGACCCGATCTTCCTGACCGAGATGTCCAAGGCCGGCCCGGACAAGATCAATCCGCTGACCGAGGATCAGCTCAACGCCTATCATATCAACTTCGCGATGCGCACCGAGAGCTGGTCGTACGAGACCGACGCGCAGGGACAGTTCTTTCTGCAGTACAAGCAGGGCGATGAGTGGAAGGAGGACCGCGTCGAGTTCTTCTGTAATCGCACGGCGGCGCCGCGCCTCTATCTGTGGGTTGTGCATGACACGCGGCGCTCGACGCAGCGGGAGGATGCACAGCGGATCGTGGATCTGGCGGGCAAGGGTCTCACCGTGTTCTGGCAGTTCGACTCGCCGCGTCCGGATGGGTTTGCAGACATCCGCAATGTGTCGCTGCAGTCCTATGAGATCATTGAGCCGCCCAAGGTGACGGAGAACGACAACATCACGCTGACCATCGATGTGTCTCAGCGCTTTCTCGACGTGCTGACCGGGGCGCAGCGGTTCCAGATCGTGACGACCGAGCCGGATACGAATGGCGTTGAAGGCTTCCGGCTGATCTCGATCAACCTCGACCGCGACAGGCTCGCGGGCATCGTGCGGTCGTGCAAGTGACGCCAGCCCAGGGAAGTGGCGGCATGACATGGCGGGCCGGCGGCTGCCATTGCGGCGCCGTGCGCTTCGAGGTGGAGGCGCCGGATGTCGTCGAGGTTGAGGACTGCAACTGCTCGATGTGCTCGCGCACGGGGTATCTGCATCTGATCGCGCCGGCATCGCGCTTCCGTCTGCTCTCGGGCGAGGACAGGATTTCGAGCTACAGCTTCAACACCGGTGTGGCGAAGCACCTGTTCTGCTCGGTGTGCGGGGTGAAGTCGTTCTATGTGCCGCGCTCGAACCCGGATGGGTTCAGCGTGAACCTGCGATGCCTGGATGATCCGCGCAGCTTTGCCGAGGTGAAGATCGTGAACTTCGACGGGCGCGGGGATTGGGAAGCACAGGCGCAGGCGCTTGCTTACAAGTCAAAGGCTTGAGCGCGCTTCCATTTCAAACATCACAGGCGTCGTAGGGCGCATTAGGCCAAAGGCCGTAATGCACCATTCGGCCACGGCCCCCGAAGGTGCATTAGGAAGCCACTATCGCACCACGCCCACGAAGGTGGTGCATTACGCCCTGCGGGCTAATGCACCCTACGTCACGGTTTCGCATTCAGGCCGGTGATCACCGCCTGGGATGCTGTCCTCCGTTGAGGCGGAGGGCCGGGGACGCAGGATGGCCCTGCGTGTGTTGGGCATCCGCCAGTCAAGGCGGCTACCGGTAGTTCGAAGAAACGCAGCATCCCGCGTCCCCGCGCATCGTTAT
>DASYKO010000069.1:0-2136 GCA_035995285.1 Hyphomonadaceae bacterium
TGAGGAAGCGGCGCAAGTTTGCCAATGCGCGGTGGGAACAATCAAGAGCAGGGTGAGCCGCGCTCGGCGGGCGCTTGAAGTGCTGCTGTCCGAGGCGGGACCGAGACACGCGAATGGCGACCACGACATCCCTGCTGAGAAAGCTTTCGACGATATTCTCCAGCAAGCCGCAGTCCTCGCCCAAGGCGGCGGGCGCGCCCGCGGCGACGGCTGACGTCAAAGCTCCCAAACGCATATCACTCCGTTTCCTGCTGCTTCTGATCTTTGCGGTGGCGCTGTCGCCTGTGCTCGTCATCGGCGGCGTGCGCTGGTCGGGAGACATCGAGCGCGAGACTCAGCGGCGGCGCGAGACGATGCTGCTGGTCGCCGAGCAATCCGCCAGCAAGGCAGACGCTGTCCTTCAGTCGGCGCCAACCTTTCTCAACGTCGTCGCCGCGATGATCGGGCCCGAGCCGTGCGCGCGCGATACGCTCTCCCGCGCCGTCGATCTCCTGCCGCAGTTCACGGCTATGGCTGTGATCAAGGATGGCCAGGTCAAATGCTCGAGCGTTGAAGGCGGGGTCGGCATCAGCGTCACCGATCGCGACTGGTATCGCGACCTGATGGCCGGCGGAGAATATGCACAGTCCGCCGCCAACTACGGCACCGTCTCCAAGACGTGGATGATGACGACGGCGCGCCGGCTGCCGGGCGCCGAGATCATCACGCTGGCGACGCCGGTCGATTCCATGGTCTACCGCCTCGACCGCAAGGATCTGCCTACGGACAGCGAAGTCGCGCTGATGGACAAGAGCGGCCGCGTGTTCGGCTCGCGGCACTGGGCCATGCTGGGCGGCGTGGTCGGCCCGGTGCTGGCGAAGGGCGAGGGTGGGTTTTTCCAGGAGAAATCCGATCTCGGCCAGGACCGCGATGTCGCCATCGTGCCGCTGTCTGGTGCGAAATTCTTCGCCGTGCTTTCGGCCCCGCGCCTTGCCCCGATCGCAATCGAAAACGTCTCGGCGTTCGGCAATTTCGCGCTGCCTCTCTTGGCGTGGCTGCTGGCGCTGGTGACGGCGTGGCTGGCGACCGACAGGCTGGTGCTGCGCTGGCTGGATTATCTGCGGCGCATCGCCGGGCTCTATGCTTCGGGCAAGCTGTCGGTGCAGCCGGTGCGGGCCAAGCGCGCGGCGCCGGGCGAGATCAACGTGCTGGCCGACACGCTGGAGGAGATGGCCGTGCGCGTGCGGGATCGGACGTCCCGGCTTGAAGCAGCCCTGGTCGCGCGGGATGCGGCGATGAAGGAGATCCACCATCGGGTGAAGAACAATCTCCAGATCATCAACTCGCTGCTCTCGCTGCAGAGCCGCAAGGTGAGCGATCCGGCGGCGATTGCGGCGCTGGACGATGCGCGGGGGCGGATCAATGCGCTGTCGCTGATCCACCGCTCGCTCTACGAGCACAACGACATCCGCTCGGTCGACGTGAAGACCTTCCTGAGCGACCTGGCGGGCCAGCTCAACGATGCGCTGGGGGCGGAGGACCAGAAGATCCGCATCGAGAGCGACATCGACGCCGACACGATCGACGCCGATGTCGCCGTGCCGCTGGCGCTGTTCACGGCGGAGGCTGTGACCAATGCGGTGAAGCACGCCTTTCCGGCGGGGATGAAGGCCAAGGAGGGCCGCGTCCTCGTCAGCTACCGGGTGAAACCGGAGGAAGCCATTCTCTGCATCGAGGATGACGGCATTGGCGGGGAGGAAGCGAGCCTCGCCAACGCGACGGGCCTTGGAGCCACGCTGATGACCGCGTTCGCCAAGCAGGTGCATGGCCAGCTGGAGGAGGAGCGCGTGCGCACCGGCGGGCGCCTGCTGCGCATCCGCATTCCGCGCGTGAACGGCGTCACGGGCGCGCATCCGGGTCAGGTGCAGATGCCGGTGGCGGCGAAGTAGGGCGGGCCTCGATTTCAAACATCGTCGTCCGGAGTCGTAGGGCGCAGTCTCGCCTTCAGGCCGGTGGTCACCGCCTGGGATGCTGTCCTCCGTTGAGGCGGAGGGCCGGGGACGCAGGATGGCCCTGCGTGTGTTGGGCATCCGCCAGTCAAGGCGGCTACCGGTAGTTCGAAGAAACGCAGCATCCCGCGTCCCCGCGCATCGTTAT
>DASYKO010000070.1:0-1616 GCA_035995285.1 Hyphomonadaceae bacterium
GCGATAATCGATGTCCATGTGCAGGGCGTCGGCGTGGACGATCGCGGCCTTGATGTTGGCGTCTCCTGCATCGATGCCGACGGCATGCGCGCCGAGGCGGGCCATGGGCTCGGTGACAAGGCCGCCGCCACAGCCGGCATCGAGCAGGCGGAGGCCTTCGAGGGGGCGGTGGGCTTCTGCCGGCAGGCCGAAATGCTGGACCGCGGCGTCGCGGATGAAGGTGAGGCGGACGGGGTTGAACTTGTGGAGGGGCGCGAACTTGCCGGTGGGCGACCACCAGTCGGCGGCCATGGCGCGGAATTTCTCGATCTCGTCCGGATCGACGCTTGGGGAGAGCGGGATGGTCTCGTCGCGGGCGAGGGTCTTGCTCAAGAGGCTCTCCAGCGGGGCGGTTCTGCCCTTATAACGAGGTCAGGCGGATGGCCTATGGCCTTCGCCTCATATGGGGTGGCGGGAGCGGATGCGCCATCCGAAATGTCGCAGGAAAGGGCGAGTTCTTGCCTGTGTGCGGCTTGCCCCCTATAGCCGAGCCGCGCGGGGGATTGTTGCCTGCCGCCCTTTGGAAGGACCTGCCTCCGCGATGAATCGCCTGGTGATGAAATTCGGCGGGACGTCGGTGGCGAATCTCGAGCGCATTGCGCATGTCGCCGACATCGTCGCGGCGCGGAAGACCGAGGCCAAGGGGCTGGCGGTTGTGGTCTCGGCCATGTCGGGGACGACCAACCAGCTGGTGGAATGGACGCGCGGGGCTGCGGGTCCGGACCTGCTCGGCGCCGAGTATGACGATGAATACGACGTGGTGGTGGCGTCGGGCGAGCAGGTGACTGCGGGGCTCCTGGCGCTGGCGTTGCGGCGGAAGGGGCTGAGGGCTCGATCGTGGCTTGGCTGGCAGCTGAAGCTGACGACGGATGATGCGCACGGCAGGGCGCGGATTACGGGCTGCGATAATCCGGAATTCACGCGCTCGGTGGATTCGGGCGAGATCGCGGTGGTGGCGGGCTTCCAGGGCGTGGACGAGAACGGACGCGTCTCGACGCTGGGGCGGGGCGGATCGGATACGTCGGCGGTGGCGGTGGCGGCTGCGCTGAAAGCGGGGCTGTGCGACATCTATACGGACGTGGACGGCGTTTATACGACCGATCCGCGGATCACGTCGAAGGCGCGGCGGCTGGAGAAGATTTCCTACGAGGAGATGCTGGAGCTGGCGTCCCTCGGCGCCAAGGTGCTGCAGACGCGCTCGGTGGAGCTGGCGATGAACCACCGGGTGCCGGTGCGCGTGCTCTCCTCGTTCGAGGGCGCCGTGCCCAAACCCAATACCGGAACGCTCGTGTGCGATGAGGAACAGATCGTGGAAAAGCAGGTAGTCAGCGGCGTCGCTTATTCGCGCGACGAAGCCAAGTTCAGCATGATCGGCGTGGAAGACCATCCGGGCGTCGCCGCCACCATCTTCGGTGCTCTCGCCGATGCCGGCGTCAACGTCGACATGATCGTCCAGGCTGAGGCGCGCACCGAAGGCCGCCAGAACATCGTCTTCACCTGTCCCGACCGCGATGCGCCGCACGCCCAGCAGGTGATCGAGAAGCACGAGGCGAAGATCGGCTATCAGAGCCTCACCG
>DASYKO010000071.1:0-5140 GCA_035995285.1 Hyphomonadaceae bacterium
TCAGCCCGGCCGCGCAAGCCTTGTGCCCTGCTTCTGGTTACGAAATTAGGCCAGATCAAGGTCAATACCGGCGATTCCCGGAGGCTTCAGGGGCCATTCCGCGAAGGCCGTTTATAGGCATTCCAGTGGGTTAATTCCGTAACGGAAGGACGACGTGCGCGTCCATCCTCGTGAATGGCGACGGCGATCACAACCGCCTCACACAGAATCTGCTGCGTCCCGTCTGGGGCAGTCTTCTCGATGGATTGCCGGAAATTCAGCCTCGGGCCCTTCATTCCCTCGAAATCGGTGCGGACGATCAGGGCGTCGTGGATGCGAGCGGGGGCCTTGTAGTCGATCTCGACCCGGATGACCGCGAATATTCCATGGTCGGTACGGTCCTGGGGCGTGCCCATGACGCGCAGGAATTCCGACCGGCCGCGCTCGAAAAACCGGAGGTAGGTGGCGTGATAGACGACGCCGGTGAAGTCGGTGTCTTCATAATAGACACGTACCGGCAGCAAATGCTGGCCGTCCACGAGCCTTCCTGAGGAAGGAAGATCGGCCGAGGGAGGAAGATCGGCGGAAGAGGGCAGGTCTTGTGACATCGAGACCCCGATTATGGTTATCGGGGGCGATTGTCGACGGCGCCAACCGATCTTGCCGCCCTCTGGGGCAGGGGCGAGTCAGACTGTCGCATCGGTGGCGTTGCATCGCTGCCGTGGGATCGCTGCCGTGGGATCGCTGAATGTGCAGTGACGATCCCGTGACGGACCAGACCAGCCTGAAAGCCAGGCCGGCCTGAAAGCCAGAATGACCTGAAAGCCAGAATGACCTGAAAGGGTGTGAGCTTAGACGCCCAGAGTGCCGGCGATCTCGCCGTCGCGCTCGAGGATGAGGATCACGCAGGACCCATCCGGATTTTCATCGATCCGGAAATCGGCGAGCTGGCCGCCGTCTTCAAGAATCTCGGCAAGAGCCCGTTCGGCTTCCCGCCTGGTCTTGTAGCGTGCTTGTCCTTTCATTTTGAAAGGCATGGCAGTCTCAGGTCCAATTCGAGGCCGGGCAGGGCCTATTCCCCGTCACCGGTATCTGCAGCCGCTGGTTCTCCATCAGCCGCGGGAACTCCTATAGCATCGCGGTTTCGCGACGTCCCTGCGACGTGAGATGCAATTTTGTGCGACTGTGGTGAATCCCTCGAATACATCGGCAAATACAGGCTGCAGTTGCTCGAAAAAAGTTCGGTAATGCGGGAAGATCGGGCAGCCGGCTGACCCTTCGATGGACAGGGACTTGCCGGTCGGTGGGTCGAGCTGGCGGTTGGGCTGGTGGTCGAGCTGGTGGCTGGACTGGTGGTTGGGGTGGTGGTTGGGGTGGGGCGGAATGGCGGGTGGCGGCAGATGGCGATGGCGGTGGCTGACGGCGCCGTTCTCACCGCGGGGGCTATCGGGGTTCGCACTGCTGGGGTTCTTCGTGCTGTCGGTGATGGCGACGGGACTGGGCTTCGCGGACCTGCGCGCGGCGAACACGGATGCGGGCCAGCTGTCGGCGGCTGAGCTTGCGATCACCGGGGCGACCACGCTGTTCGTCGTCAGTGCGATGGTGGTGGCGCTGCACCATGTCGTGGCGGGACAGGCCTGGTGGATCAGAGGCGTGTCGTTCGTCTTCTACCTGCTCTTCGCGGTGTGGACGGTGGGGTTCAGCTACGGCTTCTTCTGGAAGGAACTGGCCGGGCAGGAATTCACCGAGCGTCAGTTCGAACGGGTGATCACGGATCTGTCCGGCTCAGTGGCACGGACATCGGGGGCGCTCGTGGCCGCCGAGCGCTCGACAGCGGAGGCGGGGGAGCTAGCTGCCTCCCGCGCGCAGACCGAGGCGAGTGAAGGCCGCACCTGCGCCAACCGTCCGGCGTCTACCCCGGGCGAGGGGCCGCTGATGCGCAGCCGGTTCTCGTTCGCCGATCGTGCGGCCAAGCTGCGTGATGAGGTGAGGGGCTCGTGGACTGGGCCGCTTGCCGCGCAGCGCGAGACGCTTGGGCGGCAGGTGGATGCGTTGGTGAAGCGGGCGGCGCCGGCGGCGTCGGTCTCGATATCGGCGGAGGAGCGGGCGCAGCTGGGGAAGCTGGCGATGGCCTCGCGGTTGCCATCGGCGGAGCGGCGGGTGCTGTTCACCGGCGTGCATGAGGATGCGCGGGCATTTGCGGCGGCGGCGAATGATTTGCGCGCCATTCACGCGGGCGCGTTTGCGGGGAGGCTGGAGCAGTTGGCGGCGGAGGTGGGGCCGGATCCGCTGAGGCCGGGATCTCCGGATCCGACGCGGGCGCAGGACCCAGGCTATTGCTGGGACGTGGTGCTGCACGAGAAGCTGATCGCGGCGGCAGCCCAGCTTCGTGCGGTGGAGCCGGTGAGCGCGCCTGAGTTCGAATTCATTGAAGGCCCCAAGGCGACGCGTGCGGCTTTCTTCGGCCTGATCGACTGGCTCGCCAGTCTCGCGGGCGTCAAGACACAAGGCGGCAATGACTTCGTGTTCGACGACAAGGCCTTCCTTGCGCTGTTCGCAAGCCTCGTCGTCGATCTCGGCATCGTTTTCCTGACGCTTATCCGCGATGCGCGCCCAGGCCGCCGCAAGCCGAGCAGGGCCGCCGAGGGGCAGGGCCAGCCCACGCCGCCGCGGCTGTCGACGATCCTGGAGTAGGGCTCAGGCCGCTTCCGCCCATTGGGTCATCTGGTCGAGCAAGTCTTGCGTGCCGCGTTCGCGCGAGCCGTTATCGTCGCCCTTGGCGTCGAAGGGAGAGAGGAAGGCGCCGTGCTCGGTGATCTTGAGCAGCGAGCCTGAACCGTCCGGGCTGAATTCGATCGTGGCCAGCGAGACCGAGATGCGCACGCCGTTGAGGTGCATGTCGTAGGCGTAGACGATGCGTTTTTCCGGGATGATTTCCCAGTACGTATTCTGGAAGTCGGAGACGAAACCGCTGGGCCATCTGCCGCGCAGGCGGTCCTTGCCGCCTTCGCGGAAATCGAACTCGCGGATTTCCTGCACCCATTCCGACGTGCCGGTGAACCAAGCGGCCTTGGCTTCGGGCGTCGACCAGGCCTGCCAGACGCGCTTCACCGGGGCCTTCAGCCGCCGCTCGATGGTGAAGCTGCCGTAGGTTGCGGCGTGGAAGCCTGAAGGCTGGATGACGTTGGTTGGCGCCACGGCTTGCTCCTGCTCGCTCAGCTTCTGGGGAACATCTTGAAGTATGGCTCCGCCTCGGCGAGCACACGCATGAAGCAGGGGCGCGCGGCCAGCCGCTCGAGATAGCGCTGGGCGCCGGGGTGCTTGTCGCCGAAGGGAGCAACCTCGTTGGCGTAGAAGAGCGCGGGCGCCGCTGCGCAGTCGGCCATGGTGAAGGTCATGCCGGTGGCCCAACCGCCATGCTCCATGTCGCGGTCGACGAGATCGAGCGCGGTCTGCAGATCGAAATGCGTCTGCTCCACACCTGATGGATCCTTCTTGTCGGCGGGGCGCAGCCGGTCGCCGACGATGCGCTGCATCCGTTCGTGGACGTAGTTGTCGTAGAACCTGTCCGACAGGCGCACACGCAGCGCGAGTTCCTTGTCGGCGGGCACGAGCTTTGCGGCCGATGAATACTTCATCGCGAGGTATTCGATGATGATGGTGGCTTCCGGATAGCCCTTGCCGGTCGCCTCATCGACGAGGACCGGGAATTTGCCGAGCGGGGTGAGTTTGTAGAACGCCTCGCGCTGCTCCGGGTCTTGCAGGTCCACGATCTCGCGCTCGAATGGAATGTCCGCTTCATAGAGGGCGATCAGCGCCTTCCAGCAGTAGGAGGCGAGCGGATGATAGTAGAGGCGGAGTGTCATTGTTCGGTCCTGGGTTCTTTCCCGAAGGAATGATGTTGATTACGCCGGAAGTTAGTTGCGCCTAAAGCAGGTGTTCATTCGTCGAGGAAGCGGACCATCACGATATCATCGATCTCGCCGGCCTCCCCCGAACGGCGGAATGAGCGGCGCTGGACGTTTTCCTTATGGAAGCCCATGCGCTCGTAGAAGGCGATGCCGCGGGCATTTTCCGGCTCGACCATCAGCTGCACGCGAATGACGCCGGCAGCCTTCAGGTCAGCGAGCGCGCCGGCGATCATCTCGCGTGCGAGGCCGCCGCCTTTCAGCTCCGGATGGACAGCGAACGTGCCGAGTTCGGCGACATGATCGCCGCGACCCTCGAAGCGGGTGACGCGGTAGAAGCCGGCGACTTCGCCCTCGCGCTCCGCAATGAAGAAGGTCTCCGCCGCGAGATACTTCGCGAACAGGCGCCGGAAATCCTCGATGCTCATCGGATCATATCCCATCCATGGGATCACGCTCGCATCCATGTAGATGCGGTAGACGGCGTCGACGTCGGCAGGGCGGGCGAGGCGGATCATAGGTCTGTCTATTACGCCTATCGTCATTGGGTCCAAAGGCCGGAAGAGTGGGTCAGTCATCCGTTTCTTCGTCGCCTTCTGCGCCGCCGTTGTCTGGATGCTCATGGAGGTGGCCCTCAGAATTCCCTCTCGTTCAAAATTCTTTCGCGAGATTGTCGAGCGTGGGCTCCCAGCCTTCCTTGTAGCCTTCGACCATGTCCGAGCCGTCGAGGGCTGCGATCTGCATGGTGACGAGCTGATGCGTGTCCTGTCCCTTCGCCCGGAATTCGACGGTGATCATGGAGGTCGCCATCGGTGTGGCCGATTCGGTGATGCGTTCGGAGAAGATGAGGCGCTTGCCCGGCACAATGTCGAGATAGTGGACTTCGGCCTGGAAGCGCATGTCGTTGGCGGGGCCGCAGCGGACGATGTCCTTGCCGCCGACGCGGAAGTCGTGCGCATCGTAGACGAGGCCGGTGTCGGCCGAGGGCTTGCTCCAGCGCAGGCGCGCTTCGACGCTTTCCCACGCCGCGAAGACGCGGGCGGGAGAGGCCTTGTAGGTGCGCTCCAGCACTACGGTCTCGTGGGTAACGCTGGATTTTGCGAGGGTGTGGGCGAGACTGTTCGGGGAGGTCATTTGGTGTCTCCGGTGTTGTCGTTTTCGCTGGCGGTCGCATCGAGATAGTCGGCGAGGCGGTCGAGCTTGCGCTCCCACTGGCCGCGGCGGTCGGCGATCCAGCGCTCGGCGCTGGAGAG
>DASYKO010000072.1:0-17098 GCA_035995285.1 Hyphomonadaceae bacterium
GAGGGCTTCATACATCTTCGGCGTGATCAGGTTCTGCGCCAGCAGGTCATCCGTCTTGTCGGCCGCGCACTCGCAGTCCTTTTCCTTGCCGCCGTCGGACTTGCAGTATTTGACCAGCGCCACGTGTTCCGCGGTCTTGGGCTTGGACGCTTGTCCACAGGCGGCGAGGCCGAGCGCGGCCACTGCCCCAAGAAGCGCAGGTCCAAAGGCGATGAGCCGCATGTCCAAAGCCCTTCCAAAGCGCCCCGGCAAATCACGAGGCGCCGATCCGTATGTAATGAGATGTAGGCCGTATTGGGCCGGCCGCGAAATGGATTTGTCGTCAGATTGCAGCGTGCCGCAGGCCGGCTGGCTGGACGGGGCATGGCGCAGAAGCCTATCTAGCGGCCATGGCACAGGCCGCTCAGCTTTCCGATACCGACCAGTTGGAGACCCGCAAGCAGCGGGCCCGAGCCTGGTTCGAGACCCTGCAGGGCGACCTGATCGCCCGGTTCGAGGCGCTGGAGGACGCAGCCTCCCCACCCCTGTTCAAGGGCCAGGCCGGGCGCTTCGAGAAGACGCCGTGGAAACGGGGTGATGGCCACGAAGACCTCGGCGGCGGCACAATGGCGGTGATGCGCGGCCGGCTGTTCGAGAAGGTCGGAGTGCATGTGAGCTGCGTCTATGGCGAGTTCGCGCCGGAATTTGCGCGGACGATTCCTGGCGCGGACAAATCCGGCGGCCGGTTCTGGGCGAGCGGCATTTCGGTGATCGCGCACCTGGCCTCGCCGAAGGTGCCGGCGGTGCACATGAATACGCGCATGCTGGTGACATCCGAAAGCTGGTTCGGGGGCGGAGCGGACCTCACGCCGCTGCTCGCCTTCCAGCGGCAACAGGATTATCCGGACGCCGTGCAGTTCCACGAGGCGATGCAGGCAGCTTGCGACGGCTTCAAGGGCGCGGACTATCCCGCGATGAAGAAGCATTGCGAGGACTATTTCTTCCTACCGCATCGCGACGAGCCGCGGGGCATCGGCGGCATTTTCTACGACCGCTACAACACCGGCGACTGGGAGACGGACTTCGCGTTCACCCAGAGCGTGGGCAAGCACTTCGCTGACGTCTACCCGGCGATCGTGAAGCGGCGGATGGCGGAGAGCTGGTCAGCCGCCGAGCGCGAGGAACAGCTGGTGCGCCGCGGCCGGTATGTGGAGTTCAACCTGCTCTACGACCGCGGCACGACCTTCGGCCTCAAGACCGGCGGCAACGTCGCGAGCATCCTGTCGTCCATGCCGCCAGTTGTTAAATGGCCATGAGGGGTGAAGTGGCCGTAGCTGTCGTGTGAGCTTGTGGCCGCGGGCGGTTCGGCCACGTCTCGCGAATTACTGGGGACGATCACATGAAGCTCTTCGCGAAACTCGCACTCGCCCCCTTGGCCGTGCTGGCTCTCACAGGCGCGGTCTATCATGGCAACCGGGTCACGATCGATTTGCCCGAAGGCTGGACGGCGCCGGAAGCAGACAAGGACGGCATCATCTCATCCAGGCCGCCGGGCGGTGGCGGCCCGAACTGCAACATCCAGTTCAATTCACCTCCCGACCTTGCCAAGATGACCGTCGCCGAAATCAACTCCAGCTTCGGCCACGCGTTTGATCTCGCCGAGTGGGCGGATTTCATCGGCAGGAAGACCGACGACATCACCGTCATCGAAAGCTCGCTCAAGACCGTTGATGGGGATCTTTTTCATGTCGCTACCCTGCGCATCAAGGCCAGTGCCGACGTGACTGTAATGGTGCGCTACGGCTTCTTCATGGCCCCGGAGCGGGTGACGATGGCGGGCTGCTATGTCGGCGCCGACAGTTACGACACATACAGCGCCGCGTTCGACCACACGATCAGTTCGCTGCGCCCGCGCTGAGGCCGGGCTGGCGGGAGCCGCTGGACCTCGCCCCGCCCTGCCCTAGGTGACTCTGCGGTAGAGTTGCGAGGCAGGCCCATGGAACCCAACGTTTCCACGCAGGACCCTACGGCGCGGGATCCCGGTGAACAGCCGGTCGAAGGAACTGTTCTCGCCTTCATCGGCATCATCGCGGCGACGGCGCTGGTGGCGGCGCTGGGCGGCCTGGTCTCCGCCGGCGATCAGGACCCCTGGTATGAGGCGCTGAACAAGGCGCCGGGAACGCCGCCTGGGTTTGTGTTCGGCACGGTCTGGCCGATCCTCTATACGCTGATGGCGGTCGGCGCCTGCATGGTCTGGCGCGCCGCGGGATCGTGGAAACGCGCGGACGGGGCGCTGGGCATCTTCTTCCTGCAGCTCCTGCCCAACCTCGGGTGGACCTTCCTGTTCTTCAAATACCACCTCGCGATGCTCGCGCTGATCGACATCGTGATCCTGTGGGTGCTGGTCGCGATGATGATCAAGCGCTTCGGGAAGCACTCGAAGGTGGCGGCGCAGCTGCAGTGGCCGTATCTCGCGTGGCTGACGTTCGCGACTTACCTCAATGCGTGGGCGGTGTTTGCGAACTAGGTTCGCGCCGATGGCGAGCGGCGCCGGAAAAAGTATCGATTGAAGCGAAGTCGAGCGCGCTCGAAGGCCCTTGTCTTCGAAGCAGACCGAAATTCCACGATCGCTGATTGCTTTATCTCTGCTGGCAATCGTACGCTCTGCCGGGAATTTGGGGGGCTTCAATGCTACGCAACTGCGCACTGCTTCTTGCCGCAACAACTTTGCTTTCGGCTTGCGCGGACTTCTACACAGTCGGGCGCCGAACCGATCTCGCAGGGGGCGGGAAAGCTATCCATTTGGACGGGCAGCAGCGGCTGGTCTATCAAAACAGCGCGGGACAGATCTGCGCTGAGCCCAGCCCTGACGCCATTCAGGCGATCGCGGCGGGATTTGGCGCCGGCGCCGGCGTATCCGACAAGGGCTCAGCGGCGCTTTCCAGCGCCATTCAGCAAAGCACCGCCGGGATCGGGTTGCGCACACAATCCATAACCCTGATGCGCGATGCGCTTTACAGGATCTGCGAGGCCTACAGCGGCGGCGTCTTGCTGCAGCCGGACGTGGTCCAGCTGCTGCAGCGATCACAGGACATGAGCTTGAGCGTTCTTGCCATTGAACAGCTCACCGGCGCCGTCGTCGCCAAACAGGTGGTCCTCCAGGGATCGGCCAATTCGACAGCGGCGTCTGAAGTCACCAGCATCAAGGATCAGCTGGCCGCGGCCAGAGAGGATGAAAAACAGAAGCTGACCGCGATGCGCGAGGCGGAGGACAAGTACAAGACGGACAAGGCCAAGCTGGACGCAATGGACAAACCGGACCTGGATCCGAAGCCGGATCCGACTGAGCTGGCCGATCTCAAAAAGCTTGTAGGCGAAGAGAAGGCCGCCGCCGAGACCGCCGCAACGGACTATGCGGATGCGAAGTCAGCGCGGGAAGCGATCGAGAAGGTCTTCGGCGCTGCGAAGGCAAATGCTTCGGCAACTGCCTCCGGGACCGGACAGTTCAGCACGGACGGCGGCAACGGCAAGACGATCGACAAGGACACGGCGGAGGTAATTTCCAAGGCCGTCTATCAGATTGTTTCCGATACGCTGAACAAGGGCCACCTCACGGATACCTGCATCAACTACCTGAGCGCCAATCCTGGGAGTCGGGCGAGAGTGGCGCCAGATGGGGCAACGCCGGAGGTGCAGGCGAGAGTGCAGGCCGAAAATCAAGCGAGGGAGAAAGCGGAAAATGATCTGCGGAGCCTGTGTGGAAAGATCATTGCCGCTGAACTCGACAACTTCGGCAAGCCGCGGGCGTCCAACATCAATGTCAACATCAACTAGGCGACGGTGCGCGTAGCGCGGCGCAGAAAGCGGGTTGCGCTGAGCTTCAGGCAACAGAAGTAGAAGCCGATCCAGTCGTCAAAGCAGCTTCAGCAGCTCGTCAGCGCTGAGCCTGAAATCGCTGTCGATCCACGCAGCTTCCTGCTTGCGCAGCGCCTCCCCCACCGCGGGGCCCTCGCTGATCCCGCGCGCGAGGAGATCATTACCGCTCACGGGCATCACGGGCCGCTCATAATGAGTGGCGGCGCCGAAGAGCGTGCGCCATTCGTCTGACGCGCTTTCATCCTGCGCCCATTCGAGCAGGACGCGGTCCTGGAAGACCTGAGGGCCGATGCGATAGAGGATGCGGCGGACTTCCTCCTCAGGCAGCGCGCTCCAGAGCGGGGTTTCGTCCTTTGCCGCGCCGTTGAGGCGGTTGCGTTCGTCGTTCGACAGCTTGAGGCGGTCCGAGACGTCGCGAACTGCCGAGGCGTCCTTCCAGAACAGGGCGAGGAAGCGGATCATCGGGTCGGGCGTGAAATGCTCGCGCGTTTCGAGGCCGACGACCTTGCGCAGGAGATCGAGGCCCTTGGCCTCGTCGAACAGCGCGTCGAACACGCCGGCGTCGTCCATGGCTTCGAGCGCGGCGATGGGCTTGCCTGCTGCGAGCAACTTCTTCATCTCCATCCAGATGCGCTCGGCGGAGATGCCGGTGAGACCGTTGCGCAGCTTGTTGCAGGCCGCCAACCCGGACGCGTCCGGCAGGCCGTGGCCGTACCAGGCGTAGAAGCGGAAAAAGCGGAGGATGCGGAGATAGTCTTCGCGGATGCGTGTTTTGGCATCGCCGACGAAGATGATGCGGCGGTCGCGGATATCATCGAGGCCGCCGCCGGTGGGATCGAACACCTCACCTTCGAGCGAGCAGTAGAGCGCGTTCATGCGGAAATCGCGGCGCTGCGCATCCTCGGCCCAATCCTCGGTAAACTCGACGACGGCGCGGCGGCCGTCTGTCTCGACATCGCGGCGGAGCGTGGTGACTTCGAAGGGGTGATGGTCGGCGACGAGGGTGACCGTGCCATGCTCTATGCCGGTGGGATGCGCGGCCATGCCGGCGGCGATCGCGGCCATCATGACTTTCTCGGGCGCAAGCTGCGTGGCGATGTCGATGTCGGAGACCGGCTCGTTCAGTAGAGCATTGCGCACGCAGCCACCGACGAAGCGCGCCGAGCCGGGCCTGGCCTTCTCAAGCGTCTCCATCACCCGTCGGGCTGCGGCGGATGTCATCCAGGGCTGGGGGGCCAGCCGGGTCATGGTCAGTTGGTTCCTCTATCCCTCGGCGCGACGGGCGCGGGAGATGGCGCAGTCTGCTGCTGGGGATCGTCCGTCGCGCCGGGAAGCTGGGCCTTGGCGCAGTCGACTTCCTTGGCGGGGATCACCTTGCCGCCGACGTACTGGGCGGCCTGGAAGCACTTGTCGCGCTGGTTCGGCTCCAGCAGCGGCGTGATGATCAGCGCCGCGGCGGCCAGCACCGTGCCGATCACAACGAGGGTGGTCAGCGGCCAGCGGTCCCGGATCAGCATGTCGCGCGAGGCGGCGCGATAGACCAGGAACACCATGAATGGCGTCAGGAAGAGCAGGAGCTCGATGAATACCCGTCCGCCCATTCCGGTCTTCTTCCTCTACTTCGGCGCCGGCCCATAGAGCCGGTCGTAAAGCGACTTTATCATGCCTGCGGTCGCGCCCCAGATATATCGCCCGTTGTGCGGCATGGCGTAATAGGCGCGCAAGACCCCTTTGTATTCGCGCTCGTGCCGCTGGTGATTTGCGGGGTTCATCAGGAAAGAGAGAGGCGTTTCGAAGACGGCTGCCACTTCCCGCTCGTGCGGCACGGGGGAAAAGCCGGCCGGCAGCACCCCGATGAAGGGAGAAATCGCAAAGCCGGTGCCCGTTAAGTATGGGTCCGCCTGCCCTTTGACGATCACAGTTGCGGGATCGACGCCGACCTCCTCGTGGGCTTCTCGAAGCGCAGCGGCAAGCGGCGAGGCATCGCCCGGCTCGATCCGGCCGCCGGGGAACGCCACCTGCCCTGCATGGGTCGGCATGGTGTCGGGGCGAAGAGTGAGGAGGACGCCGTAGTCGTCTCCCCTGTCGAACAGTCCGATCAGGACGGCGGCCTTGCGGAACTGCGTCTCCGGTGGCGGGCGCCATTCGGGATTGAGATCGTAGTCGGTGCGGATGACATCCGGGAACACGGCGTCGACCGCTGCAAGGCGCGTTGCAAGCCTCTGATCGAAATCGGCGCGCGTGGTGAACGGCATCGGCCCGGTCAGGCTTTCGGCGCTAGGTCGGCGATGACCAGCGAGGCGCCGCCGGGGGCGGAAAGCGGCGCTGAGAACAGGACGACGGCGGGCTCGCCATACAAGCCGTCAGCGCCAAGGCGATGGACGAGCGTGCGGCGGTTCTCGACATCCACGACCCAGTATTCGCGCACGCCGTGCGCGGCGTAGAGGTTCGCCTTGTAGCCAAGGTCGTAAGCGAGACTTGAATGCGAAACCTCGGCAACGAGCGTCGCATCCGAGCCACGAACGTCGTTAATGTCCATGCTCGCCGGGTAAACCAGCAACTCCGGCTCAGGTTCATCGTGCTCGCCGAGCCGAAAGACTCCCTGCGCGGCGGCCATTAGATGTTCGGGGAGATTTCGGATCACCCAATATGAGATCTTCGCGGACAAATTGTTGTGCAGCGGCCCCTGCGGCGACATCTCGACCAGTTCCCCCCCGATCAGTTCGACTTTCTCGCCGTCTCTCAGAATGCCGGCGTCGAGCATGGCCTGGACGTCGGCGGCGGTGAAACGCCTCCGGCGGATGTCGGCTGGCTTTGCGCTCTGCGAACCGTCCATGCCCTTATCCTAGCACACCTGCCCCAGCAGGCGAACCTTCACGCCAGTTCGCCGATGGCAAACTTCACCCCGGAGGAGGTGACGCTCATGGTGTTCCTGCCTCCTTCTCCGGGTTCGGCGTCCGGTTCGGCCCAGTTCACCATCTCGTAGTAGGGCGGACGCGCCAGGCGCGCCTCGAGGCCGCCGCGCACCCTGACATAGGTAGAGGGCTCGCCTGTACGGCTATCAAGCACGACGCGCATGGGGTTCTCGGCGCCCAGCGCCACGACATCGCCCACATTGGTCGTGACCAGTATCACCTGTTGGCCGCCCGACTCGTGCCGGTCCGCCCGGACCCCCACGAAGGGCGCGTCCTCGACCCGCACCACCACTTTTTCGTGAGGGGTGACAAGATAATAGCCGTCGGAATCCCTCCGCAGGATCGTTGAAAACAGGCGGACAAGCTTGTCCCTGCTGAAACGCACCCCGTTTTGCCACCAGGATCCGTCTTTCCGGATCTCAAGGCCGATGTCTCCACAGTTGTCGGGGTTCCACAAATGTACGGGGGGAAGCGAACGGGGCTTTTCGACGCCAGCCTCCAGTTGCAGGCTGGTAATCAGGTCAGGAAGCGTCTTAGCTTCTTTTGAATTCGACATTTCGGGCAGCTCGCATACGGGTCAGCCCCAGGTTCAGGTCCAGACATAGGTAAATGGCCAGCATGAGTGAAGCCGTAATCGCCAACGCCCCCGCAGCCGACATCGTCAAAGATGCCGACCAGGCGGTGCAGGTGCTCGCAAAGGTACGATCCGAGATCGCCAAGGTCGTGTTCGGACAGGACCGGGTGGTTGAGCTGACCCTTTCGGCGATTCTTGCCGGCGGCCACGCCCTGCTGATCGGCGCGCCTGGTCTCGCAAAAACCAAGCTCGTTGAGACCACCGCACGCGCCCTGGGGCTCGACTGGGGCCGGGTGCAGTTCACGCCCGACCTGATGCCGGGCGACATTCTCGGGTCGGAGATCCTGGACGAGAGCGCCTCCGGCCGATCCTTCCGCTTCGTGAAGGGCCCAATCTTTACCTCGCTGCTGATGGCCGACGAGATCAACCGCGCGTCCCCGCGTACGCAATCCGCACTGCTGCAGGCGATGCAGGAACGGCATGTGACGGTTGCAGGCGCCAGCTATGAACTGCCCAAGCCGTTCCACGTGCTTGCAACGCAGAACCCGATCGAACAGGAAGGCACCTATCCGCTGCCAGAAGCGCAGCTCGATCGTTTCCTTCTGAAAGTCGACGTGACCTATCCCGACCTGGAGACGGAACGGAAAATCCTCGTCGAGACTACGGGCATGCAGGACGCCACGGTGAGGCCGGTCCTGAATGCGGAACAGCTGATCGCGATCCAGAACCTCGTGCGCCGCATGCCGGTGCCGGAGACGGTGCTTGAGGCGATCATCCGTCTCGTGCGTTCGGCGCGGCCGGAGCAGTCCGATCATCCGCAGGTGAAGAAGCGCGTCGACTGGGGCCCCTCGCCCCGCGCCGGCCAGGCTCTCATGCTCGCGGCCCGCGCCCGTGCGCTGCTGCGCGGACGCCTCGCGCCCTCGCTCGACGATCTCGAGGCGTTGGCGGAACCCGCGCTCGGCCACCGCATGGCGCTTGCCTATGATCCCACGGGTCAGGGCGGATCGCTGTCGTCGCTGATCCAGGAACTCGCAGCCAAAGCAGCCTAACGCCTCGAGCCAAGGACCTCCCGCTTGCCACAGGCGCCGCTATCGCAACTCAAGGCCGAAGCTTCCGCACTTGCGGGGGACGTGGGAACGCTCACCACGCGCGCACGCGCGGCGAGTGCGGCGCACCTGGGTTCGGCCGGGCGGCGCAAGTCGGGCACGGGCGAGAACTTCTGGCAGTATCGCCGGCACACCACTGAAGATGGCGCCGAACGCATCGACTGGCGCAGGTCGGCGCGCGAGGAAAACCTGTTCGTGCGGGAGACCGAGCTGGAAACGGCGCGGACTTTCCTGTTCTGGGTAGACCCCAGCGTCGGATTCCACTGGTCGAGCGATCCCAAGCAGGTCCAGAAGGCGGACCGCGCGCTTGTGCTCTGCATGGCGCTGGCCGGAGCGCTGTCGCGCTCGGGCGAGCGCTGCGGCGCGCTGGGCGGAGGCCGGAGTGCGGTAGGCGGGGCCAAGGCGGCAGCGCGGGTCGGCGAAGACCTTCGCGATCTCAAACCCGACACACCCTTCCCCCGCGCGCCTCGGGATACCGCCGCCGCCATTGTCTGCAGCGATTTCTATTCCCCGCTCGATGCCTGGCGTGAGCGGCTGAAGCCCATCGCGGCCAAGTGCCGGGACGGCGTGCTGCTGCAGGTGTGCGATCCGATCGAGGAGGCCTATCCCTTCGGTGGCCGCGTGCGCTTCTTCCGTCCTGGAGAAGAGCGCGAACGCCTGATCGGCCGTGCGGAATCGATCCGCGACGGCTATCTCGAAAAATTCGCTCAGCGCCGGAAGGATATGACGGACCTGGCCGCCGAGCTGGGTTGGCGGTTTCTGAACCATGCAACGTCTGAAGAGCCGCGTACGCCCCTCGGCATGCTGGCGTACAGCCTCACGGACGGAGCGTTCGCGTGAGCATCGGACCATTCCTTTTCCTGCAGCCGTTCGCCCTTCTGGGCCTGCTTGCGTTGCCGGTCCTATGGTGGCTACTGCGCGCGACGCCGCCGGAGCCGAAGAAATTCGCCCTGCCCTCGCTTGCCCTGCTCGACGACCTCAAGCCGGATGAAGAGACCCCGCACCGCACACCGTGGTGGCTTCTGCTCCTGCGCATGATCGCGCTGGCGCTGGCGATCCTCGGCTTTGCGCGGCCGACCTGGGCCCCCAACCAGCAGATCAACGCCAATGGCGGAACGCTCATCGTGGTCGACGATGGCTGGACCAGCGCCGAACGCTGGCGCGACATCGTCCGCACCGCGACTGCGGCGGTAGATGAAGCGCAGGGCGCCAAAGGCGCCCTTCACGTGATGTTCACGGCGCCGCGCGAAGTGACGCGCGACCCCTCCGAGGCGCTCGACGCCGAGAGCGCGCGCCAGATGCTCCGCAACGCCCGGCCTGCGCCGTGGCTGCCGGACAGGCCGGCGGCGCTGAAGAAGCTGGACGAGACCAAGCTCAAGCCCGGCCGCATCGTCTGGGCGACGGATGGCTTCGACCATGACAGCGCCAACGCGTTCGCCAAGGGCCTTGCCGCCAAGGGCGCAACCGAGGTGCGCGTGACGCGGCCGAAGAACGCGTTTGCCATCACGTCTGCCGATAGCTCCGCCGAAGGCGCGCGGGTCGTCGTCGTCAGGGCGCAGACTGTGCCGTCGGCGACGGCGGACATCATCGCCGAAACATCCGAAGGCGCCTCCATCGCCTCGACGCGCCTTACCTTCGCCCCGGGCGCCGCGACGGCGGAGGCGCTGTTTGCCATCCCCGCGGCCGCCCTCAATCGCGTGGCGCGCTTCAAGATCGCCGGGTCGCCATCCGCCGGCGCCGTCTGGCTGTGGGATGATACGGCGCGGCGCCCGCACGTGGGCCTTGCCGATGCGCGCGATGAAGCCCAGCCTCTGCTCTCGGAGCACTACTATGTGCGCAAGGCGCTGCAGCCCTATGCGCAGCTGACCGAGAAGAAGCTGTCCGACCTTCTGGATACGCCGATCGACGCCATCATCATGGGCGACCGCGGCGTGATCGATGAGGCCGACCTCGATCGGCTGACCGCATGGATCGAGAAGGGCGGCGTGCTGATCCGCTTTGCCGGCCCGCGCCTGGCGGCGCAGAGCGATCCGCTGGTCCCCACCGCCCTCCGCCCGACCTCGCGCGCGCTTGGCTCGTCGATGTCGTGGGAGACGCCGCAGCGTGTGATGGAGTTTGCGACGAACTCACCCTTCTTCGGCATTCCCAAGCCGACCGACGCGGTGGTGCGCCAGCAGGTGCTGGCCCAACCCACGGCGGAACTCGACAGCCTGACCTGGGCGCGACTCGAAGACGGAACCCCGCTGGTGACCGCCGCCCGCAAGGGCCGGGGCGAAATCATCCTATTCCATGTTACTGCCGACCCGGACTGGTCGGACCTGCCCTACACCGGCGCTTTCGTGGAAATGCTCCGCAGATCAGTGGTTTCCGGCGGCGAGCGCACCCGGAACGCGGCTGCTGCGGCCGTAGGCGCCCTAACACCAACCCGTGTGCTCGACGGCTATGGCGTTCTGGGCCAACCTTCCGGAAACGCCCAACCCGTCGCCGCCAAGGATTTCCTCACCATTCGCCCCAGCGTCGCCACACCTCCCGGTCTATATGTCGGCCCAGGCGGCGAGCGTGCGCTCAACGCGGGCGCACCGGCGCCGACAGCGTTCGATGCGTGGCCGCTGGATGTGACCGTGACCGAACAGGCGAACATCATGGAACGCAGGGGCCTCGGCGGCTGGCTGATCGGGCTCGCGCTGTCGATCGTCGCGCTCGACCTGTTGATCGCCCTCGCCTTCGCCGGACGCTTTTCCAGGTTCGGCCGCTCGGCGGCTGGCTTCGTCGCCGCGTTCTTCATCGGCGCGATGATGCTGCATGCGCCGGACGCCTCGGCGCAGACATCCGAACAGCTGGCGAAGGAAGCGGCGGCGCACCTGCGCTTTGCCTTCGTCAGGACCGGCGACAAGAACCTCGACAACACCACGCGCGCCGGCCTGTGGGGGCTCAGCTTCCAGCTCGGCGAGCGGACGACGGTGGAGCCGGACGAGCCGCATGGCATCGATCTCGCCAAGGACGCGCTCGAACTCTATCCGATGATCTATTACGCCGTGCCGCGCGATGCGAAGGCGCTGCCGGCGGCGGCGGTTGCGAAGGTGAACGCTTACCTGCGCGCTGGCGGGGCTTTCGTGGTCGACACGCGCGACGCCTCTCCCGGCGGGGATACAGGTCAGAACCTGCAGCGTCTGCTGCAAGGCATCGATGCGCCCCCGATGCAGCCGGCGCCGCCCAACCATGTGCTGACCAAGAGCTATTATCTCCTGAAGAACTTCCCCGGCCGCTACAATGGCAGGCTCTGGATCGAGAGTGGGGCGGCCAACCGCGACACGCGCCGCGGCGATGGCGTATCGGGTCTCTTCATCGGCGGGTCGGACTGGGCCGGCGCCTGGGCGATCGACAAGTCGACCGGCAGGCCGCTGCTCTCTATGGAAGGCGGCGAGGCGACGCGCGAAGTGGCTTACCGCTTCGGCATCAACCTCGTGGTCTACATCCTCACCGGCAACTACAAGGAAGATCCCGTCCACACCGAAGCGCTGCTCGACCGCATCGCGAAAGAGCGCGAGTCCCAGGGGTCGACCGACTAGATGTTCGAAGCGTCCCGCCTTGCGTTCGATCCTCTCATTCCCTGGGTGCTCCTTTGGGTGCTCGCCGGCGGCGCCGCCGTGCTGTGGGGGCTTTATGTCTACCTGCGCGGCAAGTCGTGGCTGTTCCGCGCGCTGGCGCTGACCATCCTCACCCTCGCTCTCGCCAACCCGCTGTGGATCGAGGAACAGCGCGAGCCGCTGAAGGACATCGTCGCCCTGGTCATGGACCGCTCGGAAAGCATGAATTTCCGCGGCCGGACGGAGACGGCGCAGGCCGCCTACAACGCCCTCAAGGCCAAGATCGAGGCGGACGAGACGCTGGAAGTGCGCATCGCCGAGACGGACCCGGGCGCCGACGGCACCGATCTCTATGTAGCCCTGCAGTCCGCCCTGTCGGATGCTCCGCGCGAACGGATCGCCGGCGCGATCATGATCACCGACGGCCAGATACACGACATGCCGGAGAACGTGACCGACGCCTCGCAGCTCGGGCCGGTGCATGCGCTGATCGTCGGCGGCGAGAACGAGATCGACCGCAGTATCGAGATCCAGCAGGCCCCCTCCTTCGCCATCCTCGACAACAAGGTCGAGATGCGCGTGCAGGTGAACGATCCCAAGGCCAAGACGGTCGACGTCGGCATCAGCATCAATGGCGTGACCCAGGCGCCCCAGCAGGTCAAGGTCGGTGAGCCGCAGAACCTCTCGCTGACATTCAAGAACCGCGGCGACAACCTGGTCGTGCTGTCGGTGGATGGCATCCCGGACGAGTTGACACTGGCGAACAACCTCGCCTCGACGACCATTTCCGGCGTGCAGGACCGGCTGCGTGTTCTGCTGGTACAGGGCAAGCCGCATGCGGGCGCGCGGGTGTGGCGCGACCTGCTCAAGTCCGATCCCGCAGTGGACCTCATCCACTTCGTCATCCTCAAGCCGCCGCAGAAGAACGACGCGACGCCGCAGGAGGAGCTGGCGCTGATCCAGTTCCCGCGCCAGCGCCTGTTCCGCGAGATGCTGGACAAGTTCGACCTCGTGATCTTCGACCAGGAACTGCCGCCGGCAGTGCTGGAAGAGCGCTATCTCGACGGCGTTGCGCGCTATGTCGAAAATGGCGGCGCGCTGCTGGTGGCCGCCGGCCCGCCCTATCCGGGCTCGTACATGCTCTACAACACGCCGCTCGGCGGCGTGCTGCCGGGGCGGGTGACGGGCAATGGCGTCGACGGCAAGTTCGTTCCGCAGCTTACGGCGCTGGGCAAACGGCATTCGGTGACGTCCAAGCTGTCGACCGAGGGCTGGGGTCCGTGGATGCGCTACATGGACATGGACAAGACGACGGGCCAGGCCGAAGCCGTGATGCAGACGCCGGACGGGCATCCGCTACTGTTGCTCGACCGCGTCGGCCAGGGCCGCGTGGCGAGCGTGATGTCGGACCAGATCTGGCTGTGGGCGCGCGGCTATGAAGGCGGCGGCCCTTACGCGGAGCTGATCCGCCGCACGGCGCACTGGCTGATGAAGGAGCCGGAACTCGAGGAAGAACTGCTGACAGTCGAAACCGGCGCGACGTCCGAAGTGAAGGCGCACCTGCGCACCATGTCCGACAGCCCGCCCCCGGTCACGCTGAAGGGACCGGATGGAACGGAGCAGAAGGTCGAATGGTCGCTGGTGAGCCCCGGCCAATATACGGCCAACTTCCAGGCGAAGGACCTCGGTCTATTCATTGCGACGTCCGGCGAACTGCACGGCGTGAACGTACGCGGGCCTGCGCATCCGCGGGAATATCTCGACCTGCGGGCGACAGAGGAAAAGGTGAAGCCGCTCGCGGCGGCGACGCTCGGTGGCGTCTTCAAGATCGGCGCGGATGGCACGCCGAACATGCCGGAACTGCGCCGCGTGGGCGAGCGCGGCAATGCAGCGGGCTCCAACTGGCTGGGCCTGCGCAAGCGCGAGGCCTATGCGGTCCGCGCCACGGACTCGACCACGCTCCTGCCCGGCTGGCTCGGCATGCTGCTAGCCGTCGCCTTCATGATGTTCGCCTGGCGGCGCGAGGGGCGGTGATCCCGACCGTCAGGAGCCGATGCGCCAGATTGCTCCTATCAGTCTCAGAAGCGAGACGGGAACCTGAAGGCCTGCCGCGTTAAAAACCGCCACATGCCCACGCACCACGATGTACTTGGCCTTCCAAACCTTTCCTTCGCTTAACGCTTGGTAGAACTCCTCGCGCATGTCGGAGATCGTTGGCTCAAAAATCCGCTCAAACATGCGCTTTGGGTATATGAACCTCGACAACGACAGGAGGAAGCCACCGGGCGGGCGGTGGATCTTTGGCTTAGAGGATTTGGCGACCGCCTTGTCGTCCGAAAAGGAATAAAAGATCTGGTAGGTTAAGCCCCGAACCACAGCTTCTACCTGCGCCTCGCGCGGCGGGCGCTTTACCGGCCTTGACGGTGTAGCCCTACCAGCCAAGCCGAGCCGATGGACCTTCCCGATCACCGCATTGCGGGAAACGTCACCAAGGATTTCTGATATTCGTTGAGCAGAATGGCCTGCTTCCCAGAGCTCTTTAAGTCGCGCAATGCGTTCTTCGGTCCAGCCCATCACGCCGACTCCGGAAGATCGGGGCCTAGGTCAAATACCGCCGCAGCGGCTTGGAACGCAGCTTGAGCTCGCGCGCCTGTCCCGGTGATCGAATACACTCTCCGCGGCAAACCCGAAACGCCAGGTTCGGACACTTGTTTCGACCTGACAAACCCCTTCTCCTCGAGCCGATCAAGCAGAACGTAAATGGTGCCGCGCTTCAGGCGCGCGTCCTCTTTGACCATTTCCAACCCATACATTTCGCGGCGGCGTACGAGCAGGTCGACGATCAAAAACTCGGTCTTTGAAAGAGAAGGTAGCTTTTTCACGCTTCCAGTCTTACAGATTGTAAGACTGGAAGTCAACTTCGGCCGTGGACCGAGAATGGTTGCGGTTAGGTTGGGCTAGCTCTTCGGAACGCTCAGCGCGCCCTTGAGCTTGGCAGCGCTCGGCGAGAGGTCGCGGATCAGCACGCGGTTTTCGTCGACCGGGCCGGGCAGCGGGAAACGGCCCTTGCCGGCCTGCTTGAAGCCGAACCGGTCGTAGTAATCCTGGTCGCCAACGAGGATGACGGCGGAATAGCCCTGCTCCCGGCAAACGCCGATCGCCCGCTCCATCAGCTTGAAGGCGACACCGTTGCCACGGCGGCGCTCGGCCACCGCGATTGGGCCAAGGAAGGCGGCCTTGTCCTTGTCGCCGACCGTCACCGGCCAGACGCGGACAACGCCGGTGACGCCGTCGGCGTCCACCGCCACGAGGCTGGCTTCAGCGATCTTGGCGTTGCCTTCGCGCAAGCGCTCGACCGTCTTGGCGAAGCGGCCGGGGCCGAAAACGTCGTCATAAAGCGCCTCGACGGCATCCGAGTACTCGGGCGCGTCCAGCACAATGGAATAGGCGGGGATTGCAGCGCCGGTCGTATTCACGGGGCTCAGGCTCCGAAGACGAGAGTGACGAACCAACGACCGCAGCTTCGGCTTTTGCCTAGGCCCAGGTCAGCTTGTCACCGCTGGTCGCCGTTTTCCGCCTCCTTTGGGGAGGGGCCCTTCGCGCAGCCGGTAATAGGATGGTGCAGATAGGGAGACTCTCCCCCTCGCGCAAGGATTTTCTGTCGCGGGGATTTGTGACAGCGCGGAGAGCCGGCGAGCACGGCCTCGTGGTTCGACGGGCAGCCCTGCGGGCCTGCTCACCGTGAGGCCCTCGAGAGGCCCACACGGTTTGAGAGAGCCCTCATGGTGAGCAGCCGCCGAAGGCGGCGTCCGTCGAACCACGAGGGTGGGCTCACAGGCGTCGAAGCGCTTCCCCTCGCCGCCGCCTTGTGCTGACTAAGCTCCAAACACTGGAGGAACTGATGGGCGTGCTCGACGGCAAAGTTGTTCTCATCACGGGCGGCGGCAACGGGATCGGCAAGGAGACCGCGCTCCTGCTCGGGCGCGAGGGCGCGAAGGTGGTCGTCAACGACCTTGGCGGGGCGCTTACCGGCGGGGACGAGGGCTCGGCGGGGCCGGCGCAGCAGGTCGCCGACCTGATCAAGGCGGCGGGCGGCCAGGCGGCCTCCAACTCCGAAAGCGTGACCGACTACAAGGCCGTGCAGCGAATGATCGAGCAGGCCAAGGACACGTTCGGCGGGCTCCATGCCATCGTGAACCCGGCCGGCATCCTGCGTGACGGGATGTTCCACAAGATGCCGGAGGCGGACTGGGACGCGGTGATCGCCGTCCACCTGCGCGGCTCGTTCAACGTCACTCGCGCCTCGATCGAGCATTTCCGGGAGCAGGAAGATGGGGCCTATGTCCTCTTCACCTCCACCTCCGGCCTAATCGGCAATCTGGGCCAGGCCAACTACGCGGCGGCCAAGATGGGGATTGCGGGGCTTTCCCGGATCATCGCCATGGAGGGCGCGCGCAAGAACGTCCGCTCCAACATCATCGCGCCGTTCGCCTGGACCCGGATGATCGAATCCATCCCGGTGAAGGACGAGGAAAGCGCGAAGCGGGTCGGCCGGATGAAAGACGCCATGCGGGCCGACCAGGTGGCCCAGCTGGCCGTGGCGCTATGTGCTCCCGGCGCGAAAAACGTGTCCGGCCAGATCTTCGGCGTCCGGGGCAACGAGATCATTCTCTTTGACCAGCCCCGGCCGATCCGCCAGCTGGCCGACCTCTCCGGCTGGACGCCCTCCAAGATCCTGGAATCCGCTTTGCCGGCCCTAGCGGGCAGTTTCTTCGACCTGGGGGCCTCGGCGGAGGTTTTCCCCTACGATCCGATCTGATCCGGCCACCGGGCCGGAACCTTGCAGGCGGCTTTCCGTTGGTTGCCGCGGACCGTTGGCCGCAGGAAATTTCCTGCAGCTTTCGACTCCGCGAGTCCGGGAATTTATGGTTTAGAAAGCGTTCCGGCCCCAGATCGGGCAGGAGAGGTTTCAGGCTTTGGTTACCCCGTATTTCCAGCCGATTTCCCGCGCCGGACATAGCTTCCGTTGCGCCGCCCTGTGCGCTCCCTCGCTATGCGTTG
>DASYKO010000073.1:0-15321 GCA_035995285.1 Hyphomonadaceae bacterium
GCTCGATATCAAGGCGTCGCTGGAATGGGTGCGCGACAACATCACGGCCTTCGGCGGCGATCCCGAGAACGTCACCATCATGGGAGAATCCGGCGGCGGCACGAAAGTCATCTCGCAGATGGCCTCGCCCCTCACCGATGGTCTGTTCGACAAGGTGATCATCGAGAGCGGCTCAGCCCTCGCCATGGCCGAGCGTTCGCTGAGCCTCGCCGACGCCGAAGCAGGCGGCAAGAAACTCGCCGCCGCCGTCGGCGTGAAGGATGGCACGGACGCGCTCGCCCAATTGCGCGCCGTTCCGTGGGAGAAGATCCAGGAAGCTTCGGCCAAGAAGGAAGTCGCCTTCCGCGCCAGCCCTGCGGTCGACGGCTATGTCATCCTCAAGCCGGTCAACGAACTGTTCAAGGCCGGAGAGCAACGCAAGGTGCCGATGATCGTCGGCGCCAACCAGGGCGAAGCCTCGCTGAAGGATTCGGTGCCTGAAACCGCCAACATGCAGTCGAAGATCGGCGCACCGACCTATGGCTACAACTTCACCCACCTGCCGGTCGGCTGGAAGAACGAGACAGGCTGCGTCGCCTTCCACGGTCTCGAACTTACCTACGTGTTTGGCGCAGCGCCCCTGGGCCTCTCCAATCCGACGACGCTCGGCCTCGCCCGCGGCGGCGGCTGCACCAGCGCCGTTCCGGCCAGCGATGCGACGGACCTGAAGGTAGCGTCCGACGCCGCAACCGTCTGGGCGCAGTTCGCCAAGACCGGCAATCCCAGCGTGCCCGGCCTGATCGAATGGCCCGCCTATACCGAGCAAGCGAACAATTATCTCGACATCGGCAATCCGCTGACGGCCAAGACCAACATCCAGGCCTCCTTCGTCGCCCCGCCGCCGCGGCCGGCGACAGGCGGCGGCGCGAACTGATCTCGCAAAACGCGAGCAATACCCTTGAGGCTGCCCCCGCCGGGCAGCCTCAAGTCTTTTGGAGCGTCGACAGGCGCGATTGGACTATCTTCCCGCATGCGCTAATCAGCAGTCGGATCAGGGGAGAGAGATGAGCGGACGCCTCGGCTACCGCCTCGCCTATGCGGCCCTTGTCGTCGGCCTGCTCCTGGCCTGCGCGCCGTCTGCATCCTTCACGCTCGACGAGATCAGCCACGGGCGCAGCGTCTATGACCGCGCCTGCGTGAGGTGCCATGGCGCCCAGGGAGCAGGCATCCCCAACGGCCCGCCGCCGCTCGCCCGGCAGAATGACGTCGCCGCGGTCAAGCGCATCATCTCCGCGGGCAAAGGCGATATGCCGGCCATGGCCAATCTCCTCACGGGCGAGGAGATCGACGCCGTCGCAAAATTCGCAGTGGCTGGTTTCCCGGCCAACTGATCTGCCCAGATATCTGCGACGAACGCGCTGCAGCTGGCCCGTTCCGTCCGCCGCGGATTTGGTCCAGAAGGGCGTAGACCCTTCTGCCTCCCAAAACTTACGAGACATCCACGATGATCCGCACCGTTCCCGCCCTGGCCCTGGCCGCCGCCCTGTTCGCATCCATCGGCGCCGCCTCTGCCGCCCCTGCTCCGCAGGCCGCGACCCCGGCGGAGCTTGCAACCGGCGCCGCCGTGTTCGGCCGCACCTGCATCCTGTGCCATGGACCGGACGGCAAGGGCGTTCCCAACATGGGCAACGAGCTCAAGATGAAGGATGTCGCGGCGATGAAGGAGAAGATCGCCAAAGGCATGGTCAATCCCGGCGACAAGATGCCCCCGATGGGCGCCACCTCGCTCACGCCCAAAGAACTCGACGGCGTCGCCAAGTACATCGCGGCGGGCTTGCCGAAATAGGCGCCGCTAGGCCAGCACCGTCTTGCGCTTGGCGGCCAGGAACTCGTTCGACGCCTTCGCATCGCCGATCGCGCGCGAGACGCTCAGCGTGCCCGCCATCTCGCCGAGCAAGGCCAGCGCCGCCTTCTTTCCACCCTTAGGCATCAGCTTGCCCAGCCGTTCCGCCAGCCGCTCCAGCCCCGCATCGAACGCGTTGCGCACGGGGATCGCCGCCCGCCGCGTCTCGCCGGCCAGCGCCGGGATCGGGCAACCGGACGTCATCTCGTCGCGATGCCTGGGCGAGAGGTAGAAGTCGGCATAGCGCGACAGTCCCTCTTCCTTCCCGTACTTCGCCTCGAACCGCCCGACCGTTTCCACCGCATCATCAAACAGCCGCGTCAACGCTGCCGCAAGCAACGCGTCCCTCGATTTGAAGTGCGCATAGAACCCGCCATGCGTGAGCCCAAGCTCCGCCATGATGGAGGCGACGCCCACGCCCTCTATCCCGCCGATGCGCAGCCGCTGGGCCGTCGCCGCCACGATCGCATCGTACGTCTTCGCCTTGTGGTCGCTGGAATAGCGCGTCACGTCACTGCCCTTCCGATCCGCCGCACCTTTACGCCCCAGTACCGAGAAGGGAGCGACAGTTCAGCCTATCTGATGATACCCATCATATTCTCTACCGGTCCGCGGCGCAATGCGGCTCGCCCCCAGCTTGCAGATGATATGACAATCATCATATCGGTCGCCTGGGTGGAATGCGCGACCGAGGACGGAACATGGCGAGCAACGATCCTTCGCCCGCGGGCCCTGCAGCTGTCCGCGCTCTTGAGGCAAAGAGCGTTACCGACCCGGTTGCGCATTTCTTCGCCCGCCTCGGCATTCACTATGCGTGGGTCGTGGCGGCCGTCACGTTCCTGACGGCCCTCGTCTCCGCCGGCGCGCTCGGTTCGGTCGGCGTGCTGCTCCTGCCGGTCGAGATCGAGTTCGGCTGGACGCCGGCCGAGGTCTCCAGCGCCCTTGGCCTGCGCCTCGCGCTCTTCGGCCTCACCGCCCCGTTCGCCGCCGCCCTGTTCAACCGCTTCGGCCTCAGGCCTGTGATCCTCGTCTCGCTCGCCATGATCACTGCGGGCATGGGGCTCTCGGTGTTCGTGAAGGAGATCTGGCATCTTGTCGCCCTCTGGGGCGTCGTCGTCGGCATAGGCGCAGGCCTCACCGCGATCGTTCTTTCCGCCACCGTGGCCACGCGCTGGTTCGAGAAGCGACGCGGCCTCGTCGTCGGCATGCTGGCAGCCTCGACCGCCACCGGACAGCTCGTCGTCCTCCCCGCCCTCGCCTGGGTGGTCGACCGCACCGGCTGGCGCGCTGCGATCCTGGTGATGTGCGGCCTCTATGCGCTCGCTTCGGTCCTGGTCATCATCTTCATCCGCAACTGCCCATCAGACGTCGGCCTCAAGCCTTTCGGCGCTGACGACGCCTTCCAGCCGCAACCCGCGCCTACCGGCAATCTTTTCGCTATGCCCTTCGCCGCGCTCGGCGAGGCGGTGCGCAAGCCGATGTTCTGGGTGCTGGCCGGCGCCTTCTTCATCTGCGGGGCTTCCACCAATGGCCTCGTGCAGATGCACCTGATCCCGATGTGCGCGGATTACAGCATCACCGCCACAAGCGCCGCGGGTCTTCTCGCGCTGATGGGCATATTCGACTTCTTCGGCACCATCGCCTCCGGCTGGCTGTCGGACCGCTTCAACTCGCGCGTGCTGCTGTTCTGGTATTACGGCCTGCGCGGCCTCTCGCTGCTCTACCTGCCCTTCTCGAATTTCGGCTCGGTCGAGCTTGCGGTCTTCGCCGTCTTCTACGGCCTCGACTGGATCGCGACCGTGCCGCCCACCGTGAAGCTCACCGCGCAGACCTTCGGGCCAGCGCGCGCCAACCTCGTCTTCGGCTGGATCTTCGCCGCCCACCAGCTCGGCGCCGGCTTCGCAGCGCTTATGGCCGGCATCATCCGCACTGAACTCGGCAGCTACTCGCTGGCGTTCCAGGGCGCGGGACTTCTCTGCGTAGTCGCGGCGCTGGCAGTGCTCGCGAGCAATGGGCGCAAACGCGAGCCTGTGACGGCAGCGGCCTAGAGCGAAGCGAGCACCGCTTCGACTCTCTCACATCAGGACAAGGTGCAGACCCCCACCTGTCCTCCCCCTTGCAGGAGGGAGGGACCGCGTTGCGTGAGTTGGACACAGAACTCCGACCAAAGACGCAGTCACCAATGTCAGACCGTTTTGTAAGCTGAACGCCTCAGGGTCCCTCCCTCCTGCAAGGGGGAGGTCAGGTGGGGGTCCGCACCTTGTTCCGACGGAAATGCGAAGCGCTACTCTCCCTTGCGCAGAAGAGTCACACGCACTCGCCATCACGCACACGCGCCGCGCCGCAACGAGGCGAAGCTCACAAGCACCCTCTCGTTTTCACCCACCGCTTTTCCCGTACGGAAACCGGTTTCCTTTGGGAAAATCGGCGTTTTCGGCACACCAAAAACAAAAAATGGAAACCGGTGTCATTTTTTGTTGCGGGCGCCGCGCGAGGTGTCTAACGATATGCTTGGCGCAAGGTGGGGACACCCCGTCTGTGATCATAAACCGGCCCCGGGTCAGGGAGTCGTGCGCGCGGGAAAGGGAGTGGAAAACCCATGGCTCATCTTCGGATGGCTCACGGCGGCATGCGCGCTGCACTGGCGCGTCTTGGATTTGGCGCATCGCTGATCGCGCTCACAACAGCCTTCAGCGCAAACGCGCAGCAGGCGCCTGCGCCGGCGGAGCCCACGCAACCTGCATCGCAGCCGGCGGACCAGCGCGCCTCGGAAACCATCGTCATCCAGGGCTATCGCGAAAGCCTGCGCGCCGCGATCGAGGAAAAGCGCGACGCAGACGTGATGGTCGACGCCATCAACGCCGAGGACATCGCCAACTTCCCGGACGCGAACCTTGCCGAATCCATCCAGCGCCTGCCTGGCGTGTCGATCGACCGCGAGAATGGCGAGGGCAAGAGTATCACCGTCCGCGGCCTGGGCTCCGACTTCACCCGCGTGCGCCTCAACGGCCTCGAGACGCTGTCGACCACGGCGGCCTCCGATTCCGGCACCAACCCCAACCGCGGCCGCGGCTTCGACTTCAACACCTTCGCCTCCGATCTCTTCCAGTCGCTGAAAGTGCAGAAGACCGCATCGGCCGAGACCGACGAGGGCTCGCTCGGCGCCACGGTCGATCTCACCACCGGCCGCCCGCTCGACTACAAGGACCGCCAGCTCGCCCTCTCCCTGCAGGAGGCCTATTACGAAAGCGGCGAAAGCTGGAACCCGCGCGTCGCCGCCCTCTATGCCGACCAGTTCCTGGACAAGACGCTCGGCGTCTCCTTCTCCGCCGCCTACAACAAGCGCGACGGGGAAAGCGACCGCTACCGCAACCAGCCCGGCTCGTTCAGCTACGCCTATCGCGGCTCGACTTTCGCCAGCTCGCCGACTGCGGCGCCGAACGACAGCTTCCTCATCAACCGCCAGGGCTTTGCGGCGCCGACCGGCACGCTGTGCGCCGGAAACGACGGCGTCGTGCCCGGCCAAACGGTCTCCAACCCCATCGCCTGCGCGGCGATGAGCGGGTCAAACCCTGCGGCCTACGCTCTCGTCAACAGCCCACGCGGCGCCACCCTCACCGACACCACGCCCGGCGCCACGGTCACGACGGTCACTACCGCCGGCGGCGCGCTCACGCTGATCCCCGCCCTGTTCAACATCGAGCAGCAGGACCTGCAGCAGGAACGCCTCGGGGTCACCGGCTCGATCCAGTGGCAGCCGCTCGATTCGACCGAGTTCATCCTCGACGCCGTCTATTCGCGCTTCGAGCAGGCCTCCGAGGTCAACCAGATCCAGTCGGTCGGGCTCAACCGCAACAACACCAACGCCAACTACAACACGGCCAGCGGCGCCAGCACTGTCGCCATCAAGCGCGGCACGTACCAGGCCTGCGCGGACCAGGCCGCCCTGCCCTTCCGCGACCCGATCAGCTGCGGCGGCGCGAATGCCGTGCCCGGCGGCGTATTCGCCGGCCTCAACACGACGTCATTCTCCACCAACCCGAACAACCTCGACCCCTACGACTACTACAACAATCCCGGGTCCGTGGGGTATGGCGGGCTTGCCGCCGTCAACGCTGCGGGCGGCATGTATTTCCGCGACGCATTCATCGGCCGGCCGGCCACGCGCCTCGTCGATGCGCATGTCGATGGCACGGGCGCCGCAGACTACCTGCAGATGAGCAACACCGACTGGCGCTCCGCGACCGACGCGTCCTACTTCACGACGACGTTCAAGCAGTACTCGCTGGCGATGAACCAGGACTTCAGCGACACGTTCAAGGCCGCCCTGCTCTATGGCATGTCGTCTTCCGTCAACGACAACGACGGCCAGCTGGTCGAGTTCAACCGCATGGATTCGCCCGGCGTCACCACATGGGACGCCCGCGGCGGCGGCGACATGCCGTCGATCGACTACGGCTTCGATGTCGCCAATCCGGCGAGCTGGGCGCTGGTCAAGGGCTTCTCCACCCTGCGGCACTTCGTTCGGCGCACTGAAAACAAGTACGAGACCGCCAAGATCGATTTCTCGCTCGAGGCCGACGAAAATCTCGGCTTCGAATTCGGCCTCAACCACCGCGTCTACGACTTCTCCACGGACGCTGCCCAGCGCCTGTCCAACGAAGCGGTGAACCCCACGCTGCAGGAACTCGGCCTGCCGATCTCGGCCCTCGGCCGCACCTATGAATTCGGCCAGGGGCTGGATGTGCCCGGCGCCACGCCCACGCGCTTCTTTGCGCCCGACATCTCGCGCTTCCGCGGCGCCATCGGCTTCGACTGCAACTGCGTCAACAAATGGGGCGACTGGACGCTGTCGAAGCTTTCCAACCCGCAGAACCAGTTCGCCGTGAAGGAGCAGGACTCGGGCGGCTATATCCAGGTCAACTGGGACTACGACCTTTTCGGCCACAGGTTCGGCGGCAATGCCGGCGTGCGCGAGGCGAAGACGGACCTTACCGCCTCCGGCTACACCACCAACGTCGCCGCCACGGGCCCGCGCCCGATCACGGCCAACCACGAATACACCGACACCCTGCCCTCGATGAATGCGAGCTTCGAGATCACCAACGACCTCCTGCTGCGCTTCGGCGCGGCGAAGGTGATGGCCCGTCCGCTGCTCGCCAACCTCGCCCCCTCGATCACGGCGATCAGCGTGCCGACCGGCGCGGGCGCCACCTCGGGCGGCACAATGACGATCGGCAACCCGAACCTCTCGCCCTTCCAGGCCACCAACTACGACCTCTCGCTGGAATGGTATTTCGCCGAGGGCGGCCTCTTCTCTATCGCCGCCTTCTCGAAGGACATCACCAACGTTCCGCAGACCGTGATCGTCGATGCGCCGCTGCAGGCCTTCATGGACGCCGCCGACATCGACGCGCTGATCCAGACGCAGGCCAACGTCAACTCGCAGAACTACATCACCTCCGGCCAGGCCTTCAACATCCGCACCTTCCGCGATGCGCCGGGCGGCACGATCGAGGGCTTCGAGATCGGCTACCAGCAGGACTTCACTTTCCTCCCGGGCTTCTGGTCGGACTTCGGCGTGCAGGCCAACTACACCCACATCGATAGCACCCTGCACTACATCATCGACCCGGGCTCGACAGTTGCTCCCGTCCGCCCGCTGCTGATCCAGGACGGCCCGTGGACCGGCGCCTCGCCGGACGCCTTCAACGTCACCGGTTATTATGACGGCGATATCTTCACGGCGCGCGTCTCCGCCGCCTATCGCGACGAGTACGTCACCACCTACCCGATCGCCTCGGGCACGTGCGACCCGGGCTTCTGCGACTCGCCGCTGGTCAACGACTTCATCGGTTCGGAGAAGACGTTCAACGTCGACGCCAACTTCACCTGGAGCATCACCGACAATTTCACGCTCACCATCGAGGCGCTCAACCTCACCGACCAGCAGGACAAGCGCTGGATGTATGACGACAGCCGCATCGTCACGCAGTACCAGGCGACCGGCCGCCAGGTCTTCATCGGGATCAGGGCGAAGTACTAGGAATTCCTCCCCGTGGGGCGCTCCCCGCGTCCCCGGGTCTAACCCCGAACCTTCAGGGCGCCGGTCCCCGCCGGCGCCGTGATTTTATTGGCGCTGGGGCCAGATGCGGCGCTTTGGGCTGAATTTTTCCTCAGGCGATTTGCCCGCCCCGCTTGGCGCCTGCCCCGCCTTCGTCGCACAACAGCGCCATGTCAAAGCTCTATTTCTCCTACGCGGCGATGAATGCGGGGAAGTCCACCGTCCTCCTGCAGGCGTCGTACAATTATATCGAGCGCGGCATGCGCACGCTGCTGTTCACCTCTGCGCTCTATTCGCAGGCGGACAGGGGGAAAATCACCTCGCGCATCGGCATCGACGCCAAGGCGGAGCTCTATGGCCGCGAGGACGACCTCCACGCCTGGATCGTGCGCGAGCACAGGAAGAAGAAGATCAGCTGCGTCTTCGTCGACGAGGCGCAGTTCCTCACCCGGGATCAGGTCTGGCAGCTCGCCCGCATCGCCGACGGGCTCGACATCCCAGTCTTGTGCTACGGCCTGCGCACCGATTTCCAGGGCAAGCTGTTCGAAGGCTCGGCCGAACTCTTGGCGATCGCCGACAACCTCCGCGAGATCCGCACGATCTGCCACTGCGGCCACAAGGCGACGATGGTCGTGCGCCGGACGCCCGATGGAAAAGCGCTGACAACGGGTGCGCAGGTCGGCATCGAAAAGAGCATGTACCTGTCGCTATGCCGCCGCCACTGGATCGAGGAAACGGCGAACGCACAGAAACCAAAGGCAGCCAGGCCTGCGAAGGCGGCGAAACCCGCCGCGAAGAAGAAGCGCCCGGCGGCGAAGGCCAATCTCCGTCTCGCCGCCGCCAACACGGCACGCCCGCCGCGGCGCACGAAGCGGTAGCTCGAAAACCCTCAATACCGAGGGGAACTTGGTGACCTTGGTGCATCCTTGGCGCCCTTGGTGTTTGAATCTTTCAAACCCCGCCAACTAAGCCTCACGAGCAAAGAAGAACTTCGTGTCTTCGTGCCACCTTCGTGTCTTCGTGTTGAAAACTTGTCCAACCCCGCCCACCCAACGCTGTCATTCCGGGCGCAGGCGCGAAGCGCCGGAGACCCGGAACCCAGGGGCCACATACACGCCCGCCTCAACAGCGCCTGCTGCAACACCTGCGATCGCCGCCCTGGGTTCCGGGTCTGCGCTTCGCTCCGCCCGGAATGACAGCGGTTGAGAGCCATACTGGTGGTGACTTTCCAAAAACCCACCACCGTTATGGCGTACCTGCCACCTCCAATCCCTCAGCAATTTCCACAATCGACATCACGTTGGCCTTCTCAAACTGTGTGTCCCCAAACCCGTGAGATACTCAGCCCATGAGCTTGATGGCGATCATCCTCTGGGCCCTCTATCCGCTGTCTCCCTGGAGACGGCTGCAGGAACTTGAGCGCCATCTGCTGCACGTCATCTTCAAAAACCTCACCGACCAACGCACCATCGATTGGCTCTGCGCCAACCCGGATGATCCCGAGGGCGTCGCCCGCATCGAGCGCTGTCTCGAGGATCTCAACGCCTTCACCGATTTCCTGATCTACCAGAAAGCCCGCGCCATCCTCGGCCTGCGTCCGAGCCGCTGGGTCAGACCCCGCCCATCTCCGCCGCAGCGCCGCCGCACCCGCACTTTCAGCGAGCTCTACTTCCGCTTCGAGACCTGCGCGCTCCGGTTCGCCGATGTCGAGCGACTTGCGGAACGCCGGCTCATCCCCCATCATTCTTTTCTGTCTGACCGCCCCATCACACCTGCCCCAACGCGCCGGCATGCGCGTTCGCGCGCCGCCCTAACGCGCACATCCCAGAAAATCAGAGCCCACCTCAACCCTCGGCCCACGCCGCAGAGACCGTGACCCTATGCCCGAAACATCCCGCGCGCCCTGCCCCACGCCAGGAACAGCTCCGGCCACACTTCGACCGGCTTGCCCTTCGCGCGTTCGATGCCGAAGCCATGCCCGCCTTCCGGAAACACATGCAGCTCCGCCGCCACGCCGGCCGCCTTCAGCGCCGCATACATCGCCAGCGAGCGCTCGACCGGCACGGTCGCATCGTCCGCTGCGTGCAGCAGGAACATCGGCTGCGCCCCGCTTGCCATGCCGATCAGGTTCTCGCCACGAAACCCCGGCGGCAGCCCGTTGCCATCGAGATAGGCCGCATAGATCAGCGCCGCAAAATCCGGCCTGGCGGGAAGATCATCCGCAGCATCCACGCGCGCATAGGGGCTCGCGCCCGATCTCAGCGCGAGCGAGGCCGCCACATGCCCGCCCGCGGAAAATCCCAGAACGCCGACGCGCCTTGCATCCATGCCCGCGACGCGCGAGCGCAACAGCCGCATCGCCCGCTGCGCATCGTTCAGCGAGACATCGAGCCCCGCGGCCCACCCATCGCCCGGCAAGCGATAGACCAGCACGGCAGCGGTCACCCCGGCGCGCGCGAGGCGCATCGCGGTCTCGTCGCCCTCCTTGTCGAGCACCACACGCTGATATCCGCCGCCTGGGGCGACGAGCACTGCGGAGCCATCGGGGCGCGCCGGGCGGAAGACTTTCAGCGTCGGCTTGGCGATATGGATTACCGCGCGGTCGGGGTGCGCAGGATCCCTGGAGCGCTCGATGATCTCCTCCTTGGGCGCCACGGCAGGACTACCCGGCGGCGCGCCGGGCCAGAGATCGAACGTCTCGACGCTAACGTCCTGCGCGGCGCCAAGACCCGTGGCGCACGCGCCTGCGAGGCTTGCGCCTGCAAGCAGCAATGCGCGGCGATCGATCACCGCGCCCATGCGGGAAGACTCAAGGAGAGCGGCGGCCACAGCACGACGGCGAGAAGAACGACCAGCATGGCGATGTAGAATGGCCACAGCCCCTTCACTGTCTGCGCGACGTCGATCTTGCCGATGGCGGCGCCTATGAACAGGACGGAGCCGACAGGCGGCGTCAGCAGACCGATGCCACAAGACAGGATCATGATGACGCCGAAATGGACCGGGTCGACGCCGTATGCGCGCGCCACCGGCAGGAAGATCGGCGTTGCGATGATGACCAGCGGCGCCATGTCCATGAAGGTGCCGAGCACGAGCAGCGCGAACACCATGAGGAGCAGCACCATCGTCTTGTCGTGCGCGACCGCCTGCATCGCCTCGACCGCCATGGCGGGGGCCTGGAGATACGCCATCAGCCAGCCGAACGCGCCGGCCGCGCCGATGACGAAGAGGATGCGCCCCGTCGACTGCACCGCGCCGGAGATGGCGTGGATGAAGTCCGCCCATTTGAGTTTGCGGTAGACCAGAACAGTGATGAGCACCGCATAGATCACGGCGATGGTGGCGGATTCGATTGCAGTGAAGATGCCGCTCTTGATGCCGAAGAAGATGATGCCGACGAGAAGAAGACCGGGGATCGCAGAGACAAGTCGCCGGAGCACGACAGGAAAACCCGGGAAGGGCTCGCCCTCATAGCCGCGCTTGCGGGCGACGAGATAGGTCGTGACCATGATCGCGATGGCCAGAAGCAGCGCCGGGAAGATGCCGGCGAGGAAAAGATCAGTGATCGAAATCCCCCCACCCGCCGCAGCGGAGAAGAGGATCATGTTGTGCGAGGGAGGAACGAGAAGCGCGATGAGCGCCGCCGAGATCGTGACATTGACCGCGAAATCCTTCTGGTATCCGCGCTCGATCATCTGCGGAATCAACGCGCCGCCGACTGCCGAGACGTCTGCAATGGCTGAACCGGAGACGCCGCCGAAAAGAGTCGAGGCCACAACGCTAACCTGCCCCAACCCGCCCTTGATGCGCCCGACGAGAGCTGCGGCAAGCGAGATGATCCGCTCCGAAATTCCCCCGCGCAGCATGAGTTCGCCGGCAAAGACGAAGAGGGGAATGGCCAGGAGCGAGACGGAGGAGAGGTTCGCCGTCATCTGCTGCACCAGCGCGATCTCGGGCAGGCCGAGGACGAGCGCTGCGATCAGAGTTGAAACCGCAAGAGCAGCCGCAACCGGCGTGCCGATCAAGAGGAGGCCTGCAAATACCGCGAACAGAACACCGAGCGCCATTATGCGGCCTCCGCAGCGGCTGAAGCGGCGGGCGCGGCTTCGGATGTGGGAGCAGGCTCAGAGAAGCCACGCACCAGCCGTTCCAGCGCGAAGAGAGCAATCACCGCGCCGCCGATCGCCACCGGAAGAAACCGCAACCCCGTCGGCAATGGCGCGCCTGCCATCGGAACGTTCCACGCATCGATCGTCAGCACCCAGCCATACCAGGAGAGCCCTCCCCCCAGCCCCGCCATCGCAAGCCGCGAGAGCGCCCGGCACACGGCGCGGATCGGCGCGGGCGCGGCGTCAGCAAGAAGCGGAAATCCGAAATGAGTCTCGCGCCTTGCTCCAACCGCCGCCCCGAACATCGCGGTGACGGCGATGAAGACGAGGGCCAACGGCTCGGTCCAGCTCGGGGAATCGTTCAGCACATAGCGGGCGAAGACCTGCCAGGCCTGCACGGCGACGACGGCGATGAGGCTCACGCCGGCGATGACCAGAGAGGCGGTCTCCAGCCAGTCGAGCAGTCCTTTCCTCCCGGTTTCGCCGGTTTTCCCGGTCTCTTCAGCCATGACATGTCATCCCGACAGATCCCGAACTTTTTTGTAGAGCGCAGCCAGCGTTGCATCCTTCGTCTCGCGCTCGATGACGGCGGAGACGGTTTCGCGGAAGGCTGCCCGGTCTGCATCGTTGACCTTGATGCCTGCCGCCAGCGCCTTGGCCTTGCTCTCGTCGGAGAACTTCGCCCAGTGCTCGCGCATCTTCGGCACGGAGCGTTGGGCTGCATCGAGCACGATGTCGCGGTCGGCGGGCGCGAGCGCGTTGAACCGCTCCTTCGACATGGTGAGGATTTCGGGGGAATAGCTGTGTTGCGTCTCAGACCAGTAGTGCGCCATCTCGAGATGGCGCGCGGTCTCGAACGTCGGCCAGTTGTTTTCGGCTCCGTCGATCAGGTGCGTGGAGAGCGCCTGGAAGACGCTGTTGACCGCCAGCGGCGTCGGGTTCGCGCCCATCGCGGCGAAGGCGTGGAGGAAGACATCGGACATGGGACTGCGGATCTTGAGGCCCTTGAGGTCGCGCGGATGAGTGATGGGGCCGCGCACATTGTAGAAGCAGCGCGCGCCGGCGTCGTAGATCGCAAGACCCACCAGCCCCACCCGGTCGAACGCCGCGCGGATCTGCTCGCCGACATCGGAATCGACCGCGCGGTGCAGGTGATCCATCGAGTCGATTGCGAAGGGCAGGCACAGAACGCGCGTCTCGGGCACGAGGTTGTTGACCGCCGCAAAATTCACCCGCGCGAAATCGACAGCGCCGAAGCGGGCAAGGCCGATGGAATCATCCTCTGCGCCCAGTTGGCCCGATGGATACTGTTTGAGCCGATAGCGGCCGCCCGTGGCCTTCTCGATCTCGCCGCCCATCCATTTGACGGCCTCGACCGTGGGAAAGCCTGCGCGATGAACGTCCGCTTCGGTGAGCAGGCCTGCCTGTCCCGGCGAACAGGCGCCGAGCGCCGCAAGCCCGGCAGCTCCGGTCAGGGCCTGCCGCCGCGAGATCATTTCGCGCCCACGGGCTGGGCCTTCACGGCCCGGCATTCGATCACGCCATCATCGCCGAAAATGTGGCGCGAGGATTGGCCCGCAAGAATATCGTGCACGCCGGTAACGGCGCCCGAGGAGACGAACTGCCCCGCCTTCAGCGGACGGTTGCGCTCGGCCAGGTGCGTCAGCAGGTATTTCAGCGCCGACATCAAGCCACCAGGAAGGGATTGCGCCGCGCCCTCGCCCACCGTCTTGCCTTCGACTTCCGTACGCGCGCGGAGATCCTTCAGGCGCGCGCGCCAGTTGGCGACTTCCGGGCCGATCACCAGACCGGCATTGTTGCCGAAGTCGGAGGCGACGATCGTCGGTCCCAGATCGTTGATGAATCTCATCGGGCTGCCCGCGGTTTCCACGCCGATGCGCATGGACTTCACCAGAGCAGCCGCTTCGTCATCCGTCCACTGCGTCTTTCCAGGCGGGGCATCGCGGCCCATTTCGAAGATGAACTCGGCTTCAACGGCTGCGAAGCCGCCTTCGAATACTGGAAACTCGACAACGCCGCCCGTTGCACGCCGCACGGCCTTCGAGAATATCGGGCCGGACACGCGCTCGGCGCCAAGTCGTTCACGCAGCGGCACAGGCACTAGGCCGATCTTCCAACCGACAATCTCGTCAGGCCAGAGATGAATTGCCACTTCCTGAACCAGGTATCCTTCTTCCAGCGTCTGCGGCTGCGCGCCTGGATAGGCCTCGAGCGCACGGGCATCGAGCCGCGCGGAGACGAGCCTTGCTGCGATCTCTGGCGCACGCATTTCGGCGCGCGCGGCGGGCTGTGTCATGAGCTACAAACGGGCGGGCAAGGGCTTGCCCTCCGCTCCCTTCCGACATGAACTTGACGTCCAAGTTGCGCCCTATGGAAACCGGTGTCAATTCTAGTGTAAACAACCACCTGACTAAAATACTCATGCCGGATATTCCGGCCATATTCTCCGGGAGATAGGCCATGCGGACCAAGGCGCTCTCAGCCGCTGTTTCCGCTCTTCTTTTTGCTGCGTGCGTGAGTTTGGGCGCGCCGCCAGGCGGCAGTCAGCCGCAGGCCACCTCGGCTGCAGGAACGCTCGCGTTTCCAGGAGCGCTCGGCTGGGCGGCGCAGACGCCGGGCGGACGCGGCGGCGAGATCATCAAGGTGACCAACCTCAATCCGGATGGCCCCGGCTCTTTCCGTGCGGCGGTGGAGGCCAAGGGCAAGCGCATCGTCGTGTTCGAAGTCGGCGGCGTGATCGATCTCGGCGCCAAGACGATCACCATACGCGTACCCTTCATCACCATCGCCGGGCAGACGGCGCCCTCGCCCGGTATCTCGCTGATCCGGGGCGGGCTGGATCTCGGCACGCACGATGTCGTTGTACAGCATATCCGCGTGCGGCCCGGCACGGCGGGCGGTTCCTATCGCAAAGGGCCGGACTTCGATTCCATCTCGACGCAGGGCGGCGCCTACAACGTCATTGTCGATCATTGCTCGCTGACCTGGGGGACGGATGAGAACCTCTCAGCTTCCGGCAACCGCTTCACCGGGCCGACGGTGAAGGAATGGCGCGAGGGAGCTTCGCACAACATCACCTTCTCGAACAACATCATCGCTGAAGGACTGGCGGTCGCGGTGCATGCAAAGGGTGAGCATTCCAAGGGCTCGCTGATCCACGACAACGCGACCGGCATCCTGATTGTCGGCAATCTCTATGCTCACAACATGGAGCGCAATCCGCTGTTCAAGGGCGGCGTGCATGG